>NZ_DATCHP010000001.1:0-13081 GCF_036508315.1 Acetobacterium sp.
AAATCCGATTTAATGTTGATTGCTCCTGCATCTGCAAACACTTTAGGAAAAGCTGCAAATGGCATTGCTGATAATCTGCTTTCAACGAATATCCTGTCAGCAAAATCTCCGATCATGATTGCTACACATATAAACCCTACAATGTACAGCAAACCGAGCGTTCAAAGAAATCTTGTCCAGTTAAAAGAGGACGGATTTATTTTTGTTGAAAATCCAGATGCAGAGAGCAAGTATCCAAGCCTTTTTCCCGGTATAGATGTGATAATTAAAATGGTAAAGAAAGTATGCATTGCAAAGTAAAAAGACGATTATAACAAGCGGATGGATCACCTGTCTCAAGAGAATTTTGACAAAGGAATGAAACCATTATTTTTTCTTTATCGACTTTTTCACTGGTCGCGAAACGCCCCCATGACTCAATGCTTACTATTAACTTTCATTCACTGAAGTATCCGGCATCAATCGATAGTGATTGCGATAAAACTGAATCCCTGATAGCCCTATTAAAAAAACGATTCCTAGTAAAGCAACCATTGGTAATAAACTATATTGTCCTTGAAATCCTGCCGGTGCCATTATAAACTGATAGATCCCATAATATCCCCAGGCAATGGGAATGGGAAATATGGCATTTTGGGTTTTTAATACAACAATCACTGTCAGTCCGACTGCAACTACCAGCACAATAGCGCTCCAAATTTCAGCAGATATCCCAAATCCTCCCCATTCAACCTTCACGAGCCATGCAGCTATATTAACAACAGTTGCTATAAGAAGCCATCCTGCATACATCCCAAAAGCAGCCGGCAGCAACCAGTGTTGTTTGGTCTGAATTTCTCCAATTTGCTTGACAATTAAAGTCAACGTGATGACAAAAGAAAAGATAAAAATGGTAGACAAACCGATTTGGGTATAAGAAAAGCAAATAATCCATATTATGTTTAGCCCGCAAGAGATCCAGAAGAAGACACTAATCCTGTCAATTGCATTGCCATAATAAGAATCCTTATTTTTGACAATCATAACCACCATCGAAATGATCAACAGTGTGTAAATGACACTCCAAATGCTGAAAGTAAATGGCGCTGGTGTAATCAAAGTTAGATACATATCTGAAACTGCTTTTTGTGACAGGCCATTGATTAAGCCGAAAGCCCCCAACCCATTAATGATTAAAGTAATGACTAAAAGAATTAAATTAATCCATGATTTTGTTAATCGTTTCATATCTTTCACCTCGCTAGTATATTTTTTTAATAATGATATCCCTTAATTTGATGTGAAGTTTCAAGTAGTTTCGTAGAACACTATTTAATTTTATACCCTTTCTTTTGCTGTAATAACTTCTATAAACAAAATATTAACAAAATATCAAGGCGATTCCATTAAAACCAGGGAATAAAGATATTACTTAGAGTGAAAAACTTCCTGGAAAAATAAATATCATGTATAAGTTGACGATTGGAAAAGAACAATCTGAAGCTCTGACGCATTAGCAGATCAGTTTAACCTGATCCTTTTTATCGACCGGATATCCTCTGACGATATCTAAAACTTCTTCTTCCAGAGCTTCTTTGAATTCCAATATATCCTTGTCATAAACAAAATCCCAGCCAAGAAAACGAACGGGTTTATCCTGATAATCCCGATTGTTCACCGCCGGATTACAGGACGCAAATGAAGCATCTGACCAGAATTGCCCGAGTTCCGGCCCGGTCCATATCATATAAGCAAACCTTCATCTTTGTCTGTTCAGCAATGGATAAACCAACATATCCCGGACCGCTTCCCACATCCAGGCAGTCGCCCTCGCTTATTCCATTTCCCGCTTCCAATATTTGCTGTGCAATCACCGGATAGATGGGATAAAAAACATTTCTGGAAATCTGATCGAATTCAGTTGCTTTTGTCTGCATATTCATTCGCCTTTCGTTTCTATTTTTTTAACAACAGCTATTATTAATGAACCCTCATATTTACTCAAGCTTTATGTTTTTGACATTACCCATGTGGTAATCCCTGCCAATCATGGTTTCGCCTAAACAATAAGAACATAAAGCAGCAGGCATGGTAAATCGCAATTTCTTTTCATCCAGGGAGTCATAATCATTGGCCCCTAAGAAAAGTTTTTCCAGTTCAGCTGCACCCTGTCCGGTAATCCCATTAATGTGGAGAATCTTCGCCTTGGGATTCACACCTTTAACATTGTATGCAAATACCTCCCGTTCAGCCTAGGATACGATATCCCCCTTTGTGATCACCACAATATCGGCGAACTTCAGCATGGGTCCGATTTTTTTAGGAGTATGACAGCCGCTGAGGTTATCGATGACACAAACCGATAGTATTTCCTTAATATGGGGTGAACAGCGATTGCACAGGCCCGCACTTTCTGTGACAAGGATGTCCACCTTTTCCTCTAACCCCCAATGAAAACAGGTGTCAATATTATTCACGAAATAATGATCCGGACACAAACTTCCGGATAAACCCAATTTTGTTTTGATCCCTTTTTTTTCATAATACCCTTCATCCGCCGTCGATAGGCAGTCAAACTTAATCACTGCCAGTTCAATCGAATGTTTTCCAAGTGCTTCGAAGGTTTTTCCGATCACACTGGTCTTTCCGGATGACGGCGGCCCGGCAACAGTTATCAATCTCATTTGTTCAACCACCTTTCAAATTTCACTGCTCATTCAAATGAATGGGTTCTCCATTTCGAAGCGCATTTCGGATGCTTTGCATTTCCCGATCCATTGCTTCCAGTTTTTTTAAAACCTTTTTCTCATTCTTAATTGAAAAACTGCATCAAAAAACAATTATCCTTTAGTTTCGTGTCTAAACGAATTCAAAGGGATAATTGTTTTTTATGGTCTCATTAAATTGTTCATGATGTGAAGGGAAGCGCATCCTGATCCGGCAATTCTTACACTTAACTGGTTATAACTATTGTTTCTAAATTCTCTTAATCAGTATTTTTTTTATTCTCTTTTTGTCACAGTTTAATACGATAAATTCATAATTCTCAAAAATAAATTTATCATTTATTTTAGGATATCCCTCTATCTGTGAATACAGCCACCCACCAATGGTATCAATGTTCTCCGTTTCAATATCTTCATTGATCAGTTCAATGACATCTTCAATCAGAACTTTCCCATTTACAATATAGTTGCCATTTTCATCTTCAGCAATTTCATCGGTTTCATCATCAAATTCATCCTGAATTTCACCAACGATTTCTTCCAGAATATCTTCAAGGGTTACCAATCCCGCTGTTCCGCCGTATTCATCAACTATAATGGCCATCTGGAATTTTTCTCTTTTAAACACCTTCAATAATTCACTGATTGACAAGGATTCCTGAACAAAATAAGCTTCGCGAATAATATCTTCAATATTTTGATTATCACCCTGGATTTTCTGCTGATATAAATCCCTGGTATGAACGAAACCAATGATATTGTCTTTGTTTTTCTTGCATATAGGGTATCGGGTAAGATGTTTTTCAAAAGTGGTCTCTATGATCTCATCAAAGGTATTTTCCATATAAATACAAATCATATCAGTACGAGGTACCATAATATCTTTTACTGTTGTTTCAGAAAAATCGAAAATATTATCAACGAGAGCTAATTCAGTTTGATCGACTAATCCGTACTGATAGCTTTCCTCAACCAGCAGCTTGATTTCTTCATCCGTATATCCAGCATCATGTTCATCAACTTGTGAAATACCAAATACTTTTAAAATCAGATTGGTGCTGTGATTGAACAACCACATAATCGGATTCGTTATTTTATAAAACATGATGAGTGGAAGGGCTGTCTTCATGGCTATCTTTTCGGCTTTGATAATAGCAAGTGATTTAGGCACCAGCTCCCCGAGCACAATATGAATCGTTGTGATAATCGAAAATCCCAGAATAAATGAAATCGAATAGACCATGCTTGCCGGTAAATTGAAGTACTCAAACACCGGTTCAAGCATTCTTGCGATTGCCGGTTCTCCCACCCATCCCAAGCCAAGAGATGCCAGGGTGATCCCAAGCTGACATGCTGATAAATAGGCATTTAAGTTATTAATCACCGATAATGTGCGCTTAGCACTTTTATTTCCCTCGTTAACTAATAATTCCATTTTGGATTTTCTGACTTTTACCATCGAAAATTCCGTAGCTACAAAAAATGCATTAAAAGCCACAAGTAATAAAACAATAAGAATATATATTAAATTAACCATCAAATTTTAGTTCTTCTCCTCATTTTTATTGCTTAATTGCATAACACTGCTTAAACATATTTTCGGATTATATCATAAATCACTGACTAATTGCATAAAAAATCAAGAACTCTCGTTATATTTAATGTGTGCTGAATAATCCAAGACCTGCTTTATTACTAACTTTCAAGGCGTTTTCGGGTATAATAAGGCCCAGTCTGTAGCTAGCATTTAACACCATAATATTCACTATTTGGCATCGAGGATTAGAAGGCAATAATCATTCCGCATTCCCCGGCATATGTTGCCATAATAACACCCATCTCGCTGATGAAAACATTACTGGCATGGTGTTTTTCTATAAGCTCTTTTTTGATGAACTCCGCATCCTCCAGATTATTAAAATGGGAAATGCCAACATCTACTAAAGTCATATCTTGACAACGCCTGCTTATTTCATCTAAAACCATCTGCATGAACTTTTTCTTTCCCCGAGCTTTTTTTTGCAAAACTACCTTTCCATCTTTGTCATTATGCAGAAGGACTCTGACATCAAGCAGTTTTCCCAGGTTGCCCTGAAATTTACTCAAACGTCCACCCTTGACAATATTGTCCAATGTATTAAGAAGAATTAGAATATTGCTTTTATCCCTGCACTTCTCCAGTTCGGTTAAAATTCCTTTCAAAGGATGACCTGATTCAGCAAGTTGCGCAGCCTTGATCAGCTGCAGTCCTTGTCCCCATGAACCACCGAGACTGTCAAAAACCGTGACATTCTCTGCACCAGACAGTTTCTTTCCCAGGCAGGCAGACTCATAGGTTCCGCTAAGTCCCGATGAAATTGTAATGCATAAGACAGAACCAAATTGGGAAAGCTTTGTAAAAACATCTGAAAAAGATAGTGGTGTCGGCTGTGAAGTCTTGGGAAGCTCCCTGCTCACAGCCATTTTTTTATAGAATTCTTTCGGCGTGATATCCACCTTCTCCCGATAACATTCACCATCAATCTCCACTACCAAAGGAACAATATGAATGTTATACCTCCTGATCAAATCATCAGGCAAATCACAAGAACTATCCGACACTAATTGCAACATATTAATCTTCCCCTTCTACATATAAATATCTCTATTACATCGTTTAAATAAAAACGCACTCTTCTCATTGATGATATATTATTATTGCAAGAGTGCACAGATACATCTAAGAACAGGAGGACAGGACGAAGATTTGCCATATTGTGGGCATTCATTTGTCTACTCTAATTTTTAAAATATGGACTGGGTTGTGTCACATCAATCCCTTTTTCCTTTAATCCTTTATCAATCATCTTATTCATCTGCTTGGCCATACCCCAATAAACAATCCCCGGCAATTTTAATTGGGCATTATGATATAATGCTGCGATCGAATTTTCTCCATTTGCAACATGATTCAAAAATTCGTTAAAAAACCGGTTAACTTTTTTCCCATTGGGCAATTTATCTAATGGCTGTCCATTTAACATTGCCCCTAAACCGATGACAAAGCCACCTTTATAATTTATATTACACTCTTTGGAAAACAGTTCCAGCATTTTCAATCCGGATTCATGAGTATGGACATAGGGCATTCCCCCCTGAATGATGCCATAGAGACTTTGACCATGGAGAATTGTTTTATGTTTGATGATTTCATCCAAAAGATAAACCGTATCCGCTGGATAGGTGTCGATATAACAGGGACCAACCATGATAACTGTATCTGCTCCATCGATGGCATTAAGTATCTGACTCAAATCTTTTAGATGAGGATATAAATGAATAATTTCTCCCTGATGCTCTCTTTCATTTAAAAAGCTCAGACATAAATTGCCAAGCATCACACTTGTTCCATTTTTTTTTGGGCTTAAGTTAATGATTACTGCTTTCTTCATCTGCTTATTTCCTCCACAATTTTCATGATGATTTTTTCACTGGCGTCATTATCCAACACATAAGCATTTCCATCAACACTCATAATATTGATATTTTCTGCAACCAGGTTTTTAAACGCCTGTTTTTCTTCCTCACTGCAATGATCTTTTATCCCAATCCCATAGAACCCCTGAATATTGTCCGCCATTTTTTTTACCAGTTCTTTGTTTTTTACGTAATAATGCCGATCCCCAACTAGCGCGCATTTATCAAGTACTCTTTTTGTTTTAAATGAATAGGATCCCCAGGTAACAGGGGTTACCCATACCATGATATTCGACCGAACCAACCTTCCAAAAATCCAGTCGCCATCATCTCGGTGAATGCATTCTCCATAGGTTTTATCCGTGCACCCTCCACAACTGAAGCATGGTCCCACATTGACCTCATCAATGGAAATATATTCTGCCTCTGCATCTCTTTTACATAATCCTTCATACACTCTTTTTCCGATATTTTGATTGGTATCATCTGATAAAATGGTTATCATTTCAGCCCTCTTTTCTACAAACTATTTTTTATGAGTATTTCTTCAATTTCTGCCTTTGCATCAGATTAGCTGTCTACTTGCGTATTTATAAAAATAGGACTTGTTTTTCATCAGCTCCTCATAGGAACCTTCTTCCACGATATTTCCCTTTTCAAGAACCAGAATACGATCGCAGTCCATAATCGTACTGAGCCGATGGGCAATGACAAGCCGGGTTGCCGGTATATTTTTCATACTTTCCGATACAGTCTTCTGGGAGCGATTATCCAGGGCACTCGTGGCTTCGTCAAAAAAGATAATGGCGGGATCAGCTGCGATGGCTCTGGCAATCAGAAGTTTTTGCCGTTGACCCCCTGAAAGGGTACCTGCACCTTCTGCCACCATGGTTTTAAGACCCATGGGCATTTCTCTGATTTCCACATCCATGCCCACCTTATTAAGCAATTCCCATACATCCTCTTCAGTTAACTCTTTCTTTGATCCCGCAATATTCGACAGAATATCCCCGGGAATCAGTTGACTATCCTGAAGCACAACCCCCATTTGTTTTCTGATTTCCCGGATATCCACACTTTCCAAATCAAATCCGCCGCAGTAAATATTTCCGGTGGTGGGTTTTTCAAAACCGAGAAGCAACCGCACAAGGGTTGACTTTCCACTGCCGGATGCGCCTACAATGGCTACATACTCACCATGCCTGATCGTAATGGAAATGTTGTCAAGAACGGTGGCACCGCCTTCGTAATAGGAAAAGCCAAGATGGTTTATTTCGATATCTCCCAGGATTTTCCCCGGTGTGGTTTTAAAGCGGTCCACTTCCGGAACACCATCGATAATGGGTTTAGTATTCTCATACTGGGGCACCACACTGTTAATGGAAATGAGTGCTTGAACAAGCCCTAACATTGAGGAAATAAAAATCACAAATGCCGAATTAATGGCTACAAATGAACCCGATGAGATGCTGTTAATACTCACATAATAATAAATCACACACATGGATAAAGTCGGCAGAGCAATGGTTGATAACCGCAGTAAACCCGTTAGCTTTCCTCTTTTATATTCCAATTTTCTCTGGTCTGCATATTCTTTGCTCCATTTTAAATAGGCCCGACTTTCAGCGCCGGCAACCCGCAACCGGGAAACAGAGGTAATGAGTTCCAAAACCAGTCCTGAAATATTATTATTCATCTCTATGGACTTCCTCTGACATTTCATTTGCGATTTACCAATAATCAGGGCGATCGAAACACTGACAGCGGTTAATCCCATTGCAATAAAGCCAATGGTTGCATTAATGGAAAAAATATAAAATCCGTTGACAATGGAAAAAGAACTAGTAATGATCATGCTGATTACATTAACGGATACTATTTTCTGAATGGTTGCAAATCCGGTTGCCCGAAGTGCCAAAGCCCCTGATGAATACTGTTTGAAAAAAGAAGCAGGCAGGGACAACAGTTTATCCAGCAGGGAATTCTGCAAAATGGATAATTTACCCTGAATTCGCAAAATACATATGCTTTGAACCATGGTAAATAATCCTCGGCTGATTGCAACAGCCACCAATATACAACCAACAATCAAAATGGTGATGGACTGGTTTTGGGGGATCCAGACATTGAAGGTCTGCTGCATGGCAATTGATGGCAACAGGGATAAAAGGGAACCCGCCACAGCTAAAACAATCATCCAGATCAAATCTCTTCTTTGAATCAGCTTCAGTCCCAGTTTAATCATTTCCCTGAAGGATACCGGCTCCTTAGGCAATGGGGGATAAAAAACATAGGCCTTTGAAAACTCGAAACTTCCATCAACCTCTTTTTCCTCACCTTCATACGTCTTTAACTTGTAACACGTTGGCGAGGAAGGGATCAGTGCGACCGCCTCTCCTTCCATGGTAAATCCAAGCATGGGGCCATTGTCCCTTTTGTACCAGTCATTGTTTAACTCCACCAAACGAAAGCGAAAACCGGATTCATCGGCAATGAGCTTAAACTGGTCCTCTCCGCTATACAGTTTCCTGAGCGGTGGGATTTTTACATTAATTCCCATGGCTTCAGCGACTTTTATAACCGCGGAAATTACTGGATTGTCTTCCAGAGTAGCCAGGGAACTTTTTGGGGACAATACTTTATCAAATGCTTTTTTCGCACTTTTTCCGTATTTTTCCCTAATCTGTCTCATATCGTCTATTTTTTTTGCCACTTTATTATCCCTCAGTTCTAATGAGATTTGCATACTCACCGCCCAGTGCCAGCAACTCGTCATGGGTTCCTCTTTCCCCTACTTCTCCGCTGCTTAAGACAATAATTTCATCACAATCCCGGATGGTTGACAAGCGATGGGCCACCAGAATGGTGCTGATTCCTCTGCTTTTAATATTTTCACTGACCTCTGCTTCGGTTGCCGTATCAAGGGCACTGGTGGCTTCATCCATGACGAGTATTTTCGGGTTTTTACACAATGCCCGGGCAATCTCCAGCCGCTGGCGTTGTCCGCCGCTTAGGTTTTTTCCGCCTTCGCTTAATACGTGTTGAAAAGCGTTTGGCAAGGCCAGAATATCGTCATAGATACAGGCATCTTTTGTTGCCTGTATCACATCCTCCACTGAAATGGTTTCATCCCACATGGTAATGTTATCCAGTACCGTGGCCGAATACATAACAATTTCCTGATCCACCGAACTCATGGTGTTAAGGCGCAGCTCTGATGGAATGTTTTTGATGTTAATACCATCAATGAGTATTTCCCCGCTCCAGGGCTGATATAGGGTTGTGATGGTTTTTGCAATGGTAGATTTTCCGCTGCCGGATGACCCCACTAAAGCAATGGATCCCCCTGCTCTGAGTTTTAAATTCAAATCTTTGATGATGGGTTCCGATAAGCGGTTATAACCAAAGGTCATATTTTTTATCTCAATTTCACCTTCCAGCTGATCACAGTCAAACCCTTCCAAGGAAATCGTTTCCGATTCCAGGGCAATGTCTTCCGGATATTTTTCAACATCATCCAGCCGTTGAATATCAGCGATCATCCCCTGGAGCGCCGCACTGGTGCTGACCAGCTCACTCATTGGCTGGGTAAATCCGGCCATCAGAGCATTAAATGCCACAAATGTACCAATGGTCATGGTTCCCATTAATACAAATTCACTGCCCATCATGAAGATTAATGCGGTTAGAACACTGGTAAGCAGGGTGGGCAGTACTGATATAATGGCTTCCATAGATCCCATACGCTGTTCAACCGCCAGCGTTTCGGCACTGAGTCCTGCAATCCGGGTGAAGAAATTATCTTCCTCCCCAATGGATTTAATGGTTTCAATGGATTTCAAATTTACCATAATCCAACCAATTGATTTTCCCTGATACTGCAGCAGGACACGGTTGTTATCCGCATTTTTTTTGGCTGTATATTGAAGTAAAAATATATTAATGGCGGTAATGACAATACCGATTAAGGTTAATTGAATATTGTATTGAAAAAGAAGAATTAAATATAAACTGGCCGTTACAAGATTAACCAGTATTCGAGCCAGATTGCTGGATAGGGCCGTTGCAACCGTATTAATACTTTGCATTCGGTTGTTAATATCCCCGGATTGTCGCTGGTTAAAAAATTCCACCGGTAACCGGAGGACATGACGAAGATAAGCCCCGGCACTATTGATGGCGATATAGTTTTCCATTCTAACCAGAGAAATTTCTTTTAGCCAGTTGAGAATGGCCTGTAGGATTATTGTATTTAATAGAATTAAAATAAAAATTGAAATATCGAATTTTTCGGTATTGTTTAGGTAATAATCAACAAATATTTTTGCATAATTTGCAATCACCAAGCCTGGAATAACCAGCAAAACCCCAAGGATCAACGCATAGATAAGCGGAGAAACACCAGTTTGTGAAAGCCGTTTAAAAAGGGCCTTCCATACCACTGGTTTCTCCCCTGCTTTTTTAAAATCCGCTCCTGGCCGGGATTCAATAACCACCCCTGTAAACTTCTGTTCCAGTTCTTCCTGGGAAATGACCCGTTGTCCTGAGGCAGGGTCACTTAAGTAAACCTTGTCGTTTTTAAATCCCTCCAAGACAACAAAGTGGCTGAAATCCCAGTGAATAATCACAGGCATTTCCATTTCCTTTAATTTTTCCACCGTGCATACAAATCCCTGGGACTCTAAACCATAAAGCCGTGCTGTTCTGGCGATATTTCCGGCTTTCACACCATCTCTGGAAACGCCGCAGTCAATACGCAGGGTTTCCAGAGTTTCATAACGGCCGTAATAGGCCAAAATCATTGAAAGTGAGGCTACCCCGCATTCAACAGCCTCCATTTGCAATACAACCGGTACCTTCACGACTTTAGGCAGTTTTTCTTTCTCATCCCGACTTTTATCGTTTTCTGATTTCGTCATGAGTCCTTTCCGCCTTTCTAGGGGATAATTAAGTTAATCAAATATAACTTATCCGTGAAAATAGTTGCAGTACAGGATGTTCCTTCGCTGATTTCTCCATTAAAACCATTGTTTTCTTTGGTCCAGACATAATTTCCCTGATCATCAACCTTGGGATCAATAATAATCTGCATTTCAAGATGAGTTCCACCATCTTGAGACAATCCATTTGCCTTTACATTTCGAACAACTCCTCTCAGATATCCATACTGGCCTGAAGGCGCTGATTCCAATGCGATAAAAACACTATCTCCCTGTTTAACATTTTGTGCCGCTTCATAGGAAGATTCGGCCAAAATCACCACAGCGGTGTTTGCATTTTCTCTCTTTATAATTTGACAAAATGTGCTGTCTTTAAGCAGATATTCACCTTCCTGATAGTTCAATCCTTTAATAACACCGCTATCCATGGCAACAATCATAGTTTGCCGTTTGATATTGCTCTTTTCCATCTCCGTCAAACCTTCAGCATTTGATAACTGGGATACCATGCCCTGAGAAGTCACAACTGCCAACAAATCGCCCTTTTGTACATAATCCCCCTCCGATACATTTATTTCTGTTAAAGCTCCTTCATTTTCTGCTACTACATTGACGGTTCCTTCGCCATAGGATACGGTTGAACCCATGACCGTTGTAATATTGATTGGGACGGTGATGGAAAATATTATGATGCTGATTAAAAAAATCCCAATTCCCAATAAAATAAGCAAATTCCTTGGGCCAATGACCGTCATTAAAGCAGCATGTTCATTTTTTTTTGTGCTTTTATCATCTTTATTCTTAAAAATGGATTCTTTCACTGCTATTGTCCTCCCCCGGTTGGATTATCCTTTGACACCAGCTGATTATTAACATAGATTTTCTGGAATACATCGATGCCGTTTATGATCCGTTTGTTAAAATTCAAGTTGCCATAAAGGGTCTCAAAACTGTTCTCTGCGAGAGCTTTTTTTATTGCTTGAGCATCAAGATTCTGGGCCTTGTTCGCAGCATCCGCAGCCAGATGTAATGCCATGTAGGCCTGTGCCGCGGGCAAATCCGGGTTCTGTCCATAAGCTTTTTGATAGGCCTGAATAAACGCAACCTCAGGGCCGGTTGTGGCGGTATTATTAAAATAACTGGTTACCTGGGTCAAGCTTTTTATGCTCTGGGGAATGGTATAGGGCTCAATCTCAATGTCATAGCTCGCAAAAATAGGCCGAGTGTTTCCTGTTTGTGCCAGAAAGTCATAAAGGATGGCAATATCATTTCCCACACAGGCAGAAACAATGGCCTGGGCTCCCAGACTGTCCCATTTTTTCACATAAGATCTGAAATAATCAATGTTTGGTGTATAAGAAACCGCATCCACTATTTCAATGCCTGCTTCCTTGGCATATTCTTCAAAACTTTGCATATAGTCTTTTCCATAGGTATTGCCGTCTGAATGAACAATGGCTACCTTACTGATGCCTTGGGCTACCAGGCTCTGAACCATTTCCTGGGCCATTGAATTTTCCGAAGGTGCACAAAGATAAACCGCCTCATTTCCCGCAAGGTTCACTTTTGAACTGGCGATAATCGGTGCGAAAAGAATCTTATCGTGCTGGCTATAAATGCCAGCCACCTTCAATACATCATCGGTGCTTCGATGTCCAATCACAATGGGAAAATTATTATTCTCCCCGATCATCGTAGCAACCTCAATCGCCGTATTGGTGTTATTGCCGTCATCATTATAATTGATTGTTATGTTCTGCTTCAGTATGCCCCCCTGTTCATTAATTTCCTTGGCTGCCAGTTCAATGCCGTTTTTGAAAGAAGTACCAAAGTCTTCAGAAAATGGATAAACAACATCCACCGACAGGGTTTTTGTTTCGGTTGTTTTCGCGGCACAACCAAAACAGAGCAACACACTTATCAACAGGATAGACACTATTATGAGGTTTTTTTTCATAACCCTCTCCTTACATTTGAGAT
>NZ_DATCHP010000002.1:0-18372 GCF_036508315.1 Acetobacterium sp.
TTGTGATAATACAAAAACGTGTCATTTCACTGGCTGTACCAGCAGTAGTATTAATCGCAATCAATGCGGTCATTGGTTTTGTACTTTTGTTAACGCCTGCAAAATCCTTGATTTCGCCGCCGTTTCCAGCAAGAAGACCAACTCCTTTAGCGCAATCATGTGAAGAACCGCCGCCTAATGATACTAATAAATCACAGCCTTCTTTTTTGAACATTTCAAGACCATCTGTAACATTTTTGTCTGTTGGATTTGGTTGAGCACCAGCGAAAATAACTGCTTTTACTCCAGCAGCTTCAATAATATCTTTTACTTGATCAGCAATTCCCATTGCTTTCATGCCTTTATCTGTTACGATTAATGCTTTTTTTAATCCGAGTCCAGCAGCTTGGTTTCCAACGTCTTTAACTGCACCAGGTCCCATCAAATTCACTACAGGCATGAAATACCCAAATACTTGATCTGCAATAGCCATAATTAATCCTCCTAGAATTCTTTTAGTTTTTAAATTCAATTTCACATTTAATCTTGAAATCTCTATTTGGTATATCGTCTCAACACCAAATAATTAGATTAATAAGATTTATGAAACCGTTTAATCAATAATAGCACGATTAATTTGATCTGTCTAGTCAAAATAAGGGTAATTTTTAGATATATACGAAAATTTCCGATTTTTATTGGCTTATTACTAGCTTTTTCTCGTAAATTCAATCAATCGTTTGTTTTTCATTTTATCATTTTGCTTCTCCTTATCCAAAATCACTCGCTATAAACATAAAAAAGCAATAAAAAAAAGATAAAAGGAAAAGAATTTTCTTCTCTCCCCTTTATCTTTGCATCCTCTTTTCTGAGAGCATACTTGTATTGTAACTATTTATTTTTTACAGATCAATAAATTAAAGTGCTTATACCCAGGTCTGACAGATTTTTACCCCTTCTGCAGCATTTGTTGTAAATTTATCTGCTCCAACAAATTCACAGGATTCTTGTGTCACCGGGTTTCCGCCAATAATAACTTTAGAATCGATGCCAGCAGCTTTAAGAGCATCCACTGTTTCTTTCATTGAGTCGATGGCAAGGGTTAAAACCCCACTCATCCCAATAATACAATGTTCGTTTTCTTTGGCTTTTTCAACAAACATTTCTGGAGCGACATCAATTCCTAAATCAATCACCTGGAAACCCGCCGCTTCTGACATGCTTTTGAAGATATTTTTTCCAATATCATGTAAATCCCCATGAACAGTACCAATAATAATGGTTCCGGCAGCAGCCGTTTCTCCACTTGCTAATACTGGTTTTAAAACGTTGATTGCTTCAGTTAATAATTCACCGGCAAAGATTAAATCGCCCACAAAGTATTCACCTTTTTCGAACAGATCTCCTACGATTGCCATACCACCCTGACATGCTGCAACAGCTTGTTGCGCTTCCGGTTCAGATGGGTTAGATTCTACAAATTCGTTTAGGAGGTCCATGACCTCTTCTTCTTCTAAATCTCCGACTGCCTGTGTTAATACTTTTAAATCCAACATTTTATTTACCATTCCCTCTTAGATTTTCTTTATTATAATTAAAAACACATGTGTAACATGTGTGTACATGTTTATGTTTATGTTCGTATATTACACCCTTATTTCATTATTGTCAAGGTAAACGCTTCCACTATTTTCTTAGGTATTACACTGGACGCTAAGTCTGAGCTTTAATATAGTCTGTCTTTTCATGTGTTCGGTCTTAAAAAGATCGCAATAAATCAATTTCTTTTTTAAAATCAAGGGGTTTTTCCTGAGGTGTTTCTAATAAAAAGGGAAGATCCCTTAAGCTCGGATGAGTCACAATTTTTTCAAAAGCATCTACTCCCAGAGTTCCAAAGCCAATCTTTTCGTGACGATCTTTATGGCTGCTAAAGGGCATCATACTATCATTAAGATGGAGACATTTGAGATGATTGAGCCCAATGATTCGATCAAAATCTTCTAATACGCCTTCAAGATTTCCAACAATATCATAGCCCCCGGAATAAATATGACAGGTATCGATACAGACTCCTATTTTCCCCTTTAGGTTCACGCCTTCTATTATAGCTTGTAATTCTTCAAAATTTCTGCCAATTTCAGTTCCCTTACCTGACATGGTTTCCAAAACAACGGTGGTTTTCTGATCTTCCCACATTTCATCATTTAGAATTTTTAAAATAAGCTCAATTCCTTTTTCGACTCCCTGACCTAAATGATTACCAGGATGGAAATTATACAACTCACAGGGAAGGTTTTCGAGTCGTTCTAAATCCTCTTTAAAAATCATTTGAGCAAACTCTCTTGTCTCAGGTTTAGCAGAACACATATTTAAGGTATAAGGAGCATGGGCTAGCAAAGGGGCAAAATGATGTTCTTTCATAATACTGACTAATCCAGCCACATCCTTAGGATCAAGGGGCTTGGCTTTCCCACCTCTGGGATTACGTGTAAAAAACTGGAAGGTATTGGCATCCACTGATAGAGCAGTTTCACCAGCTTTTGTAAACCCTCCTGCAATGGATATGTGTGGTCCGATATTTAACATTCGACTTTCTCCTTTTTGGATCATCTGTTGGTATCTCATAATTTTTCGAGTAATCAAGTAGCTTTCATCGTATCGCATTTTTTTATCTTGTATATCTCATAGCAATGATTTGAGTGGTTTTACAAATGGTCATCAGACTATAGGGGGTTGTCTTCGTAATTCTTATGGTAACTCTGGGAACCTATTCCCATGTTCTGGAAACCCAAAAAATAAAAACAGCATCACTAATTGATGCCATTTATAATACAGAGCCACTATTAAATATCGTTTCTATTGGTTAATTTTTGGTTAATTCTCTAACTTTACCATTGCTACAGCTCTTACAAATGGCTTTCTTATGCTAAAAGTGGTGATCCCGACTGGACTTGAACCAGCGACCCCTACCATGTCAAGGTAGTGCTCTTCCAGCTGAGCTACGAGATCACTTTTGCTGCCTGATCATTCTACAATAATAAAGACAAAAAGTAAAGTATTTTTTACAACGTGGTTTCTGCTGTTAATGTAAAAAAGTTCTTTTTAATATAAAATTCATTATAACTAATGGGCATATTATCTTCAAGTGAGATTATGTTCTGTGCGACTAAAAAGCAACTTTCGTCACTATCTATTTTTAAACTCTCCCGGACTTCAAGAGGCGGATGTACTAAATTAATGTTTATTATCTTTTTAAGTTGGAATTGCATTTTGCCAGTTTCCATGATCCCGTGAAAACTGGCAAAGTTAATCACATCTTCAACAATGGGGTTTCCTTTTTGATAGGGTAAGAAAATGGTGGAATACTGTATGACTTCATTTTTAATAGACACTGCTTTTTGGATCTTAATCACTTTTTCAAAAGATCCAATTTTAAGCTCACGCATCAGCTTCCTTCCTGGTGTAATAACCCCAACACTCACAAGCTTAACTTCTTCAACCTGGCCTTTAAGGCTATCAATTTCATCAAAATAAAACTGATATTGATTCGCGGTTGGTTCACACACATAGTTTCCCTTTCCAGCTATGGTGTAAATATACTTTTCATTGACTAAAAGCGCCAAACTTTTTCGCAGAGTTGTTCGGCTAACGTCGAATTGCTCTGCCATTTCATTTTCCGAAGGCAAAAGATCCCCTGGTTTCAAAAGTCCCTTTTCAATTTTTCCTTTAATATCATTGACGATATCAAGATATAAAATTTTTCTCATTGTTCATCACCTGTCATGATGCAAGCCACCTTTTGCAACTATTTACGCAGCTAATGGCTTTTTGTGCTGAAATTATGTTTCTCTTCATCTCTATTCACCTGTTTATCTTAATCTATGGATTTGTTTAAACTGTTACAAATCCTTGACCATTATTACTTAACATTTCAGAACACACCTCTTCGAAAGCTATTATTTCGTTTCGATCAAACTTTTTACGAAATGCTATTTTTTCTATTTTATCATGGAACGGTTTATTTGTCTTTACAATCACTGGTTATTTTTAATGGCTTTTTAATCCTTTCAAGTGTATAATTATTGTGAAAAGATTCGCTATTAGCTGATATAACATAAGAAAATGAGGTCTCTATATGAATGCATTTACAAAAATACAGCTTCAGGAAAACAAAAAATATTTGGAACTTCTATCCCAAAGCTTTCCAAACATAACCAATGCTGTTGGTGAGGTGGTTAACCTGACAGCCATCCTTAATCTTCCCAAGGGAACTGAACATTTTTTAACAGATATTCACGGTGAACATGAAGCTTTTAATCATGTTATGCAAAATGCATCTGGAGCCATCAAGCGAAAGGTTCATGAAGAATTGGATAACACCATTGCCTTTGAAGAACTTGAAGAACTCTCGACCCTTATCTATTATCCTCAAGAAAAAATTGATTTAATCAAACGGATGAAGACCCAGGAGTCTTTAGATAACTGGTATAAGCTTACGATTTATCGTTTGGTTAAAGTCTGTCGCGCTGCCGCATCCAAATACACACGGTCTAAGGTAAGAAAAGCCCTGCCTAAAGACTTTGCCTATATTATGGAGGAGCTGCTCCAGGAAGATGAGCACCGATTCAATAAAAAAGAATACTACAATGCGATTATCGAAAGCCTGGTGGATCTCGAACGAGCTCAACACTTTATCATTGAGATTTCCTATGTCATCAAACGACTGACCATTGATCATCTTCACATCATTGGTGATGTTTATGATCGCGGCCCTGGCTCAGATGTTGTAATGGATACACTTATGCGTCACCATTCCCTGGACATGCAATGGGGTAACCACGATATTCTCTGGATGGGGGCCGCTGCCGGGAATCCCTCCTGTATTGCCAATGTCGTACGTATTGCCCTTCGTTATGCCAATATGGACGTATTGGAAAATGGTTACGGTATTAATCTCTTACCTTTAGCCTCCTTTTCAAACCGAACCTACACCGATGATGCCTGTCAGCAATTTATGCCAAAACTTTCTGATAGTGACTGCGTCTCAGACCAGGAAATTACGCTCATGGCAAAAATGCACAAGGCCATATCCGTTATTCAGTTTAAACTGGAAGAAGTTCTCATTGACAATCATCCCGAATACCAAATGGAAAAACGCCAGCTTTTAAGAAATATTAATTTTGAAAATGCCACCGTTTCTGTTGAGGGGATCGTCTATCCTTTAAATGATACATTCTTTCCTACTCTGGATCCTGAAAACCCCAATACTTTAAGTGAAGACGAAGCAATGGTTATGGACCGTTTGGTTTACACATTCCTTCACAGTGAAAAGCTTCAAAAGCATATTCGTTTTATGTATGCCAAAGGCAGCATGTATAAAGTTTATAATGATAATTTATTGTTTCATGCCTGTGTTCTTCTTGAAAAGGATGGCAGTTTTAAAATAAAACAAATTGGCGAACATTGTTATTCAGGAAAGTCACTCATGGATAAATACGACCAAATGGCAAGAGAAGCATTCTTTGGAAATTCTGATAAGGATCCCAGCCATACCGGCACCGACTTTCTCTGGTTCCTGTGGTGCCATATGGATTCCCCGCTCTTTGGAAAAAACAAAATGGCTACTTTTGAACGATATTTCATTGATGATAAAACATCCCACAAAGAATATTATTCGCCTTTTTACAGCCTTATTGACGAGGATGATACGCTGGCTAAAAAAATTCTTGCGGAGTTTGGCGTAGACCCTGAAGAAGGGCACCTGATCAATGGACATATCCCCGTAAAAACCACCTCTGGCGAAAGTCCTATCCGCGCCAATGGAAAGCAATTGGTGATTGATGGGGGATTCGCCAGAGCCTACCAAAAAACAACCGGCATTGCAGGCTATACTCTAACCTACAATTCCTATGGTCTGATTCTTATCAGTCATGACCCCTTTGAGTCAGTGGAAAAGGCGATTACCGAAGGTGCGGATATTCATTCGACCCAAATGGTGGTTGAAAAAACAACTGAGAGAAAACGGGTTCGAGATACGGATAACGGAAAAGAGCTTATGAATCAGATAGCCGACCTGGAAATGCTCATTGCCACTTATCGCAAAGGAATTATAAAAGAAAAATTATATTAGAAACATCTAAAAAGAACACAGATAAGTCATTATCTGTGTTCTTTTTTATTCCAATTTAGGCTAATCCAATAATAATTCCAGCTGGCAAAGCAGCACGTCCTCCTGGTTAACAATTTCTACCCGGTAATGCCCTTTATCAACCATTTCACCCATAGCTTTCACCTGATCTCCATAAAATCCCTGGGCCTTATATACAATCTTCACCTCGCTTAGAACCATGGTTTTAAGGACTTCCAAAGGTAAAACTTCAATAGCCCAGGCCAGATATTTAACATGGTTAACATGTTTGTTGAAATCGATATCTAAAAATCGCACATTAAAGGTCTTTTGCAAATCACAATCCGAAATTTTTGCAATCTTCTTAAATAAGGGCACCCCTTTTTCAAAGCATTCATAAGCTTCAAATTCAGGGAAGTTGTTAATCCGCTCCATTTTTTGGGTGGCACGATTCATGAGCAGCCATTGGGTATCTCCAATGACTGCTTTCTCTCCCTTTGAATCTTCTATAGTAAAGCGCCTTGTACCACAAAATTTATCCATGCCGGTGGCCTCGGTGGTTACGGTTACCTGATCTTTATGTCGGGGATAAGACATAAAGCGAATGATATATTTTACCAAAAACCAGGAAACCTGATTTTCTTGCAAAAATCTGCCTCCAACCTCCAAAATATCCCCCTGATATGTGGATAGCTCCTGAAAATAGTTCATGGCTGCCGTTGGCAGCATCTTCCCATTGTAATCTGATTCATAACAGGCAATCCGTTTTTTTTCCTTTGTAATAATCGCCATGTGATTATTCTCTATTCAAAGCTTCTACGATACAGACTAATCCCATCCAGGCTCCAGTTGGGTCCAGTAAAGGATCCCGATTCCACTCGATTCAGAGCATTTTCCATAGTGAACATTCTGGCATCAATCATATCAATATGGTGCAATAACTCTGCCTCGGGAAACATTGGCTTTTTGGGGCTTCCAAACTCTGGTAGATAATGATGGGATAGAATCATATGTTTTAGAAGCATGATACACTCAGAATCAGTTCCCAGTTCAAGACCAACGATTTCCAGCTCAACAATTTCCTGGGTGATATGTCCTAAAAGCTTGCCTTCCGGGGAATAGTCTGAAACAGATCCGTTTTCATCTGATACCATCTCATTGATTTTTCCGATATCATGAAGAATAATCCCTGCATACAGTAAATCTTTATTGATAAACGGATAAATAGTCACCAGACTTTTTCCAATTCTCAGCATGGTATAAAGATGATAAAGCAATCCCCCTTTAATGGCGTGATGATGCTTTTTCGCTGCCGGAAAATAGATCAGATCAGCTGTTTTATCATTGAAAATCTTATGGGTTATGGCACGAAAATCTTCGCTTTTAAAGTCGTCAATGGTATCATTAATATATCCCATCATTTCATTGATATCCACCGGCACCGTTTCTACATAGTCGTCCACTTGTACATCGTCACTTTCATCCACAACCCGCATTTTTTCGACGATAAGCTGGAGACGATTGTTAAATTCCTGGACCTTCCCCTTTATTTTCACCAGCTTCCCATTGGTGAACAGGTCTTCATCCCCAGGCTTTACGTCCCATTTTTTTCCATCAATTTCGTCAAAATTAGTGTCATTTAAAACCATATTAAAATAGCGATTACCATTGGTAGCTGTTTTTGTTATTTGTGATTTAATAAATAAATAGCCCAGATAATCCTGGCCCTTTTTTACTGTTTTAATTTCCAAATTATTCTCCTCGTTCTCTTATTTACAAGCTTCCGGGAAGGCACAGCCATAAGCTGCCAATCCACGTTTTAGTATTTCCATGGCAATGCGCATCTCCTCACCGTTGAGCACACAGGCAATCCGGACCTCATCGGCGCCATCATCGGGATTCAAATAAAAATCATTGGCAGGTGACAACAGCACGGTTTCGCCTTTGTACTCAAAGTCTGTGATCATCCACTCAATGAAATGGCAGGCATTTTTGATTGGGAGCTTTACCATGAAATAAAAGGCTCCCTTGGGTTCTTTACAAATAACCCCGGGAATTTCCTGTAAGGCTGTGTTCACTATTTCCCGGCGATGGGTGTATTCTTTTAATGTGTCATCAAAAAAGTGCTGATCCAGCTCAAACAGGGAAACCGCACCCAGTTGATCCACCGTGGATACTGCCAACCGCATTTGGCAAAGTTTTTTTAATTGCTTCATTAATACTTTATTCTTTGAAACAATTAAGCCGATACGAACACCACAGGCACTGTAACGTTTAGAAATGCTGTCGATGAGAATAAAGTTTTGACTCATCTCCGGGTACTGGGCCGGACTAAGATAAGCTTGATCTTTATAGACGAATTCCCGATAAACCTCGTCAGAAATCAGGTAGAGATCATGCTTTAAAGCCAGATCAATATAAACACCGATTTCCTTTGCCGTAAAGACTTTTCCTGTGGGGTTTCCCGGGTTTGTCATTAGAATGCCACGGGTTTTAGGCGTTATAGCCGCTTCAATAATCGAAATATCAGGAAGAGCAAAGCCGTCCTCAGCGTAAGTTTTAAAACCAACCAGTTTCACATCTGTGGCAGCCGCCATTTCCTTGTAAATGCTGTAAAGTGGCTCAGCTACAAGGATTTCATCTCCAGGGTTACAAATGCCGATGAAGGTAAACAGCAGGGCTTCACTCCCGCCACTGGTGACCAATAAATCCTCAATCAAATAATTCAGTCCCAACCGCCCATAATAACCACAGGCTGCTTCCCTGAGTGGTATGATCCCCTCGGGAGCCTGATAGGACAAAACCTTTTCATTTAAGCAATTCACTCTTTCTAAAAATCCCTTAGGGGTTTGAATATCCGGTTGACCAATATTAAGAAAATAAACTTTTTTTCCTTTTTTCTGAACAGAGTCAACCAGAGCATAATATTTAAGCAGAGCTGGCTCGCTCATTTTCTTTATTCGCTGGGATGTTTCCATATTTTTCTCCTGTTTTCATTTGAATATCGTACTTTTTATTTCAAAGAAAATTATAAGCTTTATTCCTGAAAATTGCAAATTTCATAGGCATATTAGAAAAATATTATTCTAATTATAACTGACTGTAATCAACAAAATAGAGTATAATAAAACAGAGGTGCTGTTATGCAAACTGATTTATTAACTATCCCCAGTGTCGGTAAAAAAATGAAAGAACATCTTATAAATATTGGTATTAAAGTTGTGGAGGATTTAAAAGGACAGGATCCTGAAGCCCTGTATGCCAGGGATTGCGTGTTTAAAGGTTTTAAAGAGGACCTTTGTGTTCTCTATGTCTATCGGTTAGCCGTATATTTTGCAGAAAACGAAATCCATGAGCCGGAAAAGTTAAAATGGTGGAATTGGAAGGATGTCAATGAAAATCATTAAGCCCAATCTCTCAAAAGATCCAGTCATCTCAGATGATTTATTACCACTATTAGAAAATGCTCAGCGTGAAGAATCTGATATTGAGGAAACCCATTTTAAGGGACTCGGATTTAAAGAACTTGATTTGTCCAGACTATCATTTAAAGATATTATTTTTGAAAACTGTGAATTTATCCATTGCTCGTTTAATAAAATTGATTTTAGAGATGTCCACTTTAAATCCTGTAACCTTTCCAACAGTGATTTTTGCGATGGGTACTTTAGCCGCTGTGAATTCACAGCATGCAAAGTAATCGGCGCTGATTTTCTCAATGCAGAATTCCAAAACATCTCTTTGGTAAACAGCAATTTTCAATATGCAAATTTTGGGAAATCAAAAATGTCGAATTTCGAAGTTTCTGATTGCGATATGAGTCATTCCAGCATTACGGAGTGCAAACTTAAAAACATTGCTTTTAATGAAGTCCGATTTATTGAAACCAGTTTTTTCAAAACCCCACTAAAAGGAATCGACTTTACCCAATGCCAAATTGATGGTCTTATAGTGTCAGGTGAAGAATTAAAAGGCGCCATTGTTACGACGTATCAGGCGGCAGAGCTGGCAAAATTATTGGGATTAATTGTGAGATAATGAATTAACTAGAGCAACTTCATATCCCATCCTGACAACCTTTTTTGGGGTTGTCTTTTCTATTTTGAATTTATTTAAGAAATAATTTAAATTTCAAAATAGTGAGTGTATTGCTCTAATATTTAATAATGTTAAACCTTTTCATATGAAATATCGAATTGATTTGAAAATAAAAACAGATACACCACTAATTTTTATATGCTATACTACCAATATTATTTTATTCTGAAAAAAATTGAAATACTCTTAGAGGTGAAAACATGAAGAAAGAAAATTATGATTTAATGACCGTTTTTTTTAATGATAAGGATCAGGTATCCAGTTTCAATGAAATGACTCACTGGGTTTTATATGCCAAAGAAGAAGAGGGCTGGCAAATATCAAAAGACTTTCCATGTAAACCTGTGCTTACTGGGGAACTTACAACAATTCGTGACAACATAAAAAACATTATTAATCAGCTCGGCTCTTGCCGAGTTATTATAACCAAATCCATAACAGGTATTCCCTATCATACTTTTGATAAAGCAGAATTCATTATCTGCGAAGTTGAAAGTTTTGATTTAGAGCTTTTAGATGCGATTAAGGAGGATTTAATCGCTACCCCTTTGGAAAGTGCAGATCTAATGAATAAGTCTCCAGAGTCTCCAAAAGAAAGTGATATTCCCGGACATTATATATTTGATTTAGTTCAAATGCAAAAAAGCACACCTGAAATCACTTCTAAAATGGCATTACTGCCATTTTTTAAAGGTGTCCCATTTGTGTCCCTTGATATTGTCTGTGAGCATATCCCGCCTTGGTTTGATAAAACCTTTGACGCCATGAAACTGACTTATGAAGTTCTAAAAAAGAATGATGAAAGTACCCATGTGATTGTTACACATACTAACTGTAAAATATAAGGAGGCTATTATGTCTGAATTACTCTTACCAAAATACGGCAAACTTGAAGGGGTCACTTATTCTGAAACTTATGCAGACGGCTCTCCAAAAGCCTGTGCCCTGGATAAAAAGAATTTGATCTCTACCCCTGTGGGAAAGTTAATACCAAATTACGGTGCAGCAAGCGCCAGAAAACGCGAAGGCATTTCACTTGAATTTTTCCAAAGTGGGAATTTAAAAAGCATCAGTCTTGAAGAACCTATTGAAGCCAATACGCCACTTGGTGTTTTATCCGTTGAAAGAATCAGTTTTTATGAAGATGGGCAAATCCACCGATTTTTTCCACTTAACGGGCAAATCAACGGCTATTGGTCTGAAGAGGATGAATATAAACTTGCAACACCCATTGACTTTGATTTAGCCATCGGTACATTTTCCGCCAAAGTAATCAGCATCTGTTTTTATAAAAGCGGGGCGTTAAAAAGCCTGACCCTGTGGCCGGGAGAACGCATCGAGCTTTTAAGTCCCGATGGGTTAGTCAATATACGCTATGGTTTGTCCCTATATGAAGATGGCAGCTTGAAAAGTTTTGAACCCGCACTTCCAGAGCCAATTAATACACCCATTGGTATCATCATCGCCTACGATAGCAATGCCCATGGTATTAATGCTGACGAAAATTCTGTTTCCTATGATGAAAATGGCAACCTTAAATCACTTGTGACATTAAACAGTGCCATCAGTATTTCCACCGATAACGAAAAAAGAATTATTAAACCATTAATGAAGCGAGGAAAAATCGATCCTGAACGATTTTTCCCAGAACCCATGAAAATATCGTTTTCCGGGGACAAAATTGAAATTGCCCAGGATAATGTCATCATAGAGGATCTGAAAAAAACCGTTGTAAAAGCAATTATTCTTGATGATGCAGTGATTAAGGCTTGTGGAAATTGTTCTGAATGTTCCCATTGCGGCTGATGATTCCCTAAATTTTAAGAAACTTTTAAGGAATAATTCGTAACAATATTGCTCTTTTATGAAAATTGACTGAAAATGATTTCATTGCTTCTATCACTTGAAACTTTGTATTTTGTATACAATATAAATACGTCATTTTATGAAAATCAAATGAAAAAAAGCGGAATTTACATCAACCAGATTTTTTATGAAAAGGGTTAAAATAATAGTTAGCTTGACAATTGGCTCTAAACCTAGGATAATTAGGGCATAGAAAACAATGAAATACGGATTTAACCAATAGACGATGAGGTCTTAGCTAGTTGCAAATGTTGTGGCTGACTAAGACCTCTTTTTTGTTTATTGCACTTAAATACCAAAACATTAGACAAAGAAGTCTTAGTTTGCTGCCATGTGTGTAGCCAGCTGAGACTTCTTTTTTTCAAATCAATTAAAACTTATCCTAAGACAAAGAGGTCTTACTTTTCCCAGTTTCTGAGAATAGTAAGATCTCTTTTCGTCTTTTGGACTAGAAAACATTGTATTCTATAAAACAATATTGGAGGAGAAATTATGAGACAAATCGCAATTTACGGCAAGGGCGGCATTGGTAAGTCTACAACAACACAAAACTTAACAGCAGGCCTTGGCTTAATGGGAAAGAAAATATTAGTTGTTGGGTGTGACCCGAAAGCAGATTCAACCCGGTTACTCCTTGGTGGTTTAGCACAAAAAACGGTACTGGATACACTTCGTGAAGAGGGTGAAGAAATTGAACTTGACGCAATTTTAAAACCAGGATATTCCGGCATCAAATGCGTTGAATCCGGCGGTCCTGAACCAGGCGTTGGCTGTGCAGGCCGAGGTATTATCACTTCCATTGGAATGCTTGAACAATTAGGCGCTTATGAAGATGATCTTGATTATGTTTTCTACGATGTTTTAGGCGATGTTGTCTGTGGTGGTTTTGCAATGCCAATGCGTGAAGGAAAAGCTCAGGAAATCTACATCGTAGCTTCCGGAGAAATGATGGCATTATATGCTGCCAACAATATTGCAAAAGGTGTTAAAAAATATGCAACAACTGGTGGTATTCGTCTAGGCGGAATCATTTGCAACAGCCGTAACGTTGACGGTGAAAAAGAACTGGTTGAAGCTTTTGCCAAAGAACTTGGGAGTCAAATGATTTACTTTGTTCCCCGTGACAATATGGTACAGCGTGCAGAAATCCATAAACAAACCGTTTTGGAATTTGATGATGCTGCTGACCAGGCTCAGGAATATAGAAATCTAGCCACTGCTATTGATAACAATAAAATGTTTGTTGTTCCCACACCCATGGCTCAGGATAGACTCGAAGAGATCCTGATGGAACATGGATTGATGGATATTTAGTTTATAAATTGAAAGGAAGTAAAAATTTATGTTAATGGTACGAGCAATTATCAGACCCGAAAAAACAGGGGTTGTATTATCGGAAATGTTATCTGGCGGTTTTTCAGCCGTAACGAAATTAGATGTTTACGGACGTGGCAAGCAAAAGGGAATTAAAGTCGGAGATATTTATTACGATGAACTTCCAAAAGTAATGTTACTGTGTATTGTTAATGATGAAGATAAAGATGATGTAGTAAGAATTGTTATGAAAAATGCAAAAACAGGAGAAAAAGGTGCTTTTGGAGATGGTCGTATTTTTATCTCACCTGTTGAAGAAGCATATACTATCAGTACCGGAAAACCCGGTCTGTAAAAGGAGGCCCAAAAATGAAAGAAGTTATGGCGATTATTCGACAGAATAAAGTTAACCAAACCAAAGAAGCTCTAATAAAAGAAGGCTTTCCGGCATTCACTTGTGTAAAGGTCCTTGGCCGAGGTAAAAAAACAGTTGATTTATCAATCATTCAAGATATTGTTGAGTCCGGAGAATTGCCAGTATCCAATGCCGGTGAAGCCCTTACTGAACCAACTCGATTGATTTCAAAAAGATTTTTCACACTCATTGTAGAAGATAGTGATGTTGATAAAGTCGTTTCCATTATTATAGATACGAACACATTGGGCCATGCTGGCGATGGAAAAATATTTATCCTTCCTATTATGGAATCCATTCGTGTACGTAGTGGAGAAAAAAATGCCGACGCATTTTAGAAAGAGGTGATTTAATTGAATTCAAGAGATAAAGTACTCGACAAATATAGTTCAAAAATATATAAAAACCGAAAAGAACATATTATTCAATTTGAAGAAGGCGAACCTAATCTTATCGCAGCGGATACACGAGCAATCCCAGGAATATTAACAAACCGTGGTTGCTGTTACGCTGGATGTAAAGGGGTTGTCATCGGACCTTTAAAGGATGTCGCGACGATCGTTCATGGACCCATTGGATGCAGCTACTACACCTGGGGAACACGACGCAGTAAATCCAAAGGTGATGAAAATACCAAGGACTTTTCAGATTATTGTTTTTCAACGGATATGCAGGAAACAGATATTGTCTTTGGCGGCGAGAAAAAATTAAAAAAAGCCATTAAAGAAGTGGTTGAAATTTTTAATCCTGCCTGTATTATGATTTGCTCAACCTGTCCGGTAGGCCTTATCGGTGATGATATTCATGCTGTGGCTGCCGAAGCTGAAGAACTGTACGGCATTAAGGTATTAGCCTTTAGTTGTGAAGGTTACAAAGGCGTCAGTCAATCCGGTGGACATCATATTGCCAACAATGGTTTAATGAAACATATTATTGGTACCGGAGACGCTGAACCCGTGAAATATTCTATTAACCTTTTAGGTGAATACAATATTGGTGGCGATGGTTGGGAAATTGAACGAATACTAAAACGCATTGGCTATAACATTGTATCCGTAATGACCGGTGATGGCAGTGTTGAAGAAATGAAAAATGCCCACACTGCTGACCTGAATTTACTTCAATGTCATCGTTCCATTAACTATATTGCAGAAATGTTAAAAACAAAATATGGCACCGCGTGGTTGAAAGTTAATTTTATTGGACTTAATGGCATTAAAAAATCTCTAAGAGATGTTGCTGCTTTTTTCAATGATCCTGATTTGACTGCAAGAACTGAAGCCGTCATTGCTGATGAAGAAGATGAAATAAAGGAAGCTATGGCCGCTTTTAAAACAAAACTTGAAGGCAAAACAGCTGCTGTATATGTTGGCGGTTCACGAACACATCATTTTATCAATTTATTAAAAAGTCTTGGTGTTGAAGTTGTTTTGGCGGGATATGAATTCGCACATCGGGATGATTATGAAGGTCGTCAAGTACTGCCACTTAAAATGGATGCTGATTCTAAAAACATTGAGAGTATTGTTGTAGAAAAAGATCCTGCTAAATTCAAAACTTTTCATACCGATGAACAACTTGAAGAATTAAAGAAAGCCGGTTTACCCATTGAGTCCTATGATGGTTTATGGGCAGAACTTAGCCCGAATGCAACAGTCACCGATGACTTTAACCATTTTGAAACTGAAGAATTTGTAAAATTATTGAAACCGGATATCTTCTTTTCCGGAATCAAGGATAAATACGTGGTTCAAAAAGCAGGAATCCCTTCAAGACAGATACATTCTTATGACTACGGCGGTCCGTATGCTGGATTTAAAGGTGCACTGAACTTTGCCAGAGATGTAACACTAGCTGTTAACACACCAGCTTGGGACTTAGTTCAAGCTCCCTGGAAAAGAGAGCCAACATTAGAAGGTAGTTTAGGAGGTACAGAATAATGTTAGATTTAACACCAAAAGAAATAGCTGAAAGATCCGCACTTCGAATTAATCCATTAAAAACATGTCAACCTGTGGGAGCAATGTATGCTGCTCTTGGCGTTCATAATTGTATGCCACATAGCCATGGATCACAGGGATGTTGTTCTTTCCACCGAATGTTCTTAACACGACATTTTAAAGACCCTGCCATTGCATCATCAAGCTCATTTACAGAAGGTGCTTCTGTTTTTGGAGGCGGTTCTAATGTAAAGACAGCCATTAAAAATATCTTTGATATTTACGATCCTGATATTATTGCTGTTCATACCACCTGTCTTAGCGAAACCATTGGTGATGACCTTGTCGGTTACATCAATGATGCTAAAATTCCTGAAGGAAAAGTTGTTGTTCATGCGAATACCCCAAGTTATGTGGGTTCACACATTACCGGATATTCCAACATGATCACAGGATTAATTAAATATCTATCTGAAAACACAGGCGTTAAAAATGGCAAACTTGGCCTTTTCCCTGGCTTTGTAAATCCTGGTGATATGCGTGAAATGAAGAAACTCATGACCCTTATGGGAGTTGAATATATTATGCTTCCAGATACCAGTGGTGTTATGGATGCTCCAATGACCGGTACTTACACTATGTTTCCAAAAGGCGGCACGACGATCGATGAAATTAAAGACCTTGGAAACTGTGAATTATCTGTTGGCCTGGGTGAAATGACTTCTGAAATGCCAGCAGAATTTTTAGAAAAGAAATGCAAGGTTCCCTACCAAGTACTTCCCTTACCTATTGGGATTGAATTAACGGATCAATATATCATGGCTCTGAATCATTTTTCTAAAAATGAAGTACCCTATGCTATTGAAGAGGAACGGGGACAGCTGGTTGATATCTTGTTAGATTCACATCAGTACACCCAAAATAAAAAGGTTGCTATTTACGGTGATCCTGATACCGTCATTGCTTTGGCACAATTTGCCCTAGAAATGGGTATGATTCCAAAATACCTGGCAACTGGAACACCTGGTAAAATTTTCGAACAAAAAGTGGCAGCACTTTTCGAAAAATTCGGAGTTGAAGACTGTATTGGCAAAGGCAATGTTGATTTGTTTGAACTGCATCAATGGATTAAAAATGATGGTGTAGATCTTCTTATCGGCGGAACCCACGGCAAGTACATTGCTAAAGCTGAAGATCTTCCTTTTGTCCGAGCCGGCTTCCCCATTGTCGATCGCTATGTTCACTCTTATCTTCCAATTGTTGGATATAAAGGTGGGATGCGTTTAGCAGAGATGATATTAAACACTCTCATGGATCGTCAGGATCGTGACTGTGCCGATGAAGATATGGAAATGATTATGTAGTTAAATACTATTTACAACAATAGGGAGGTTTTCCTCCCTGTTATTTGAAAGGAGGCTGTAAAATGAGAAATGAAAATGACATTTTACCCGAAAGAGCCAAATCGATTCGTTTTTCGGAATGCAGCGGAGATGGCAGCGGTATTAAATGTGAAGCTGAAAGTATTTCAGGCTCTGTAAGCCAACGTGCCTGTGTGTATTGCGGTGCCAGAGTTGTTTTAAACCCTATCACTGATGCTTTTCATATCGTTCATGGACCAATCGGTTGTTCCAGCTACACCTGGGATATCCGGGGAAGTCTTTCAAGTGGAGGGGATTTATATCGAAATAGTTATTCCACTGATTTAAGAGAAACCGATGTGATCTTTGGCGGAGAAAAGAAACTCATTGCAGCCATTGACGAAGTCATGGCCATGCACTCCCCTAAACTAATATTTATTTATGCCACCTGTATTGTAGGTGTTATCGGAGATGATATTGTGGCTGTTTGCAACGCCGCAGAAGAAAAATATAGAATACGCGTCATACCTGTTAAATCCCCTGGATTTTCAGGAACGAAAAAAACCGGATACAAAGCCGCTTGTAATGCAATTATGAGCCTTATTAAACCAAAAGAATTACCTGTTGAAAAAACAGTTGGCGTCAATATTTTAGGAGATTTTAATCTTGCCGGAGAAATGTGGATTATCAAAGAATATCTTCGACAAATCGGCGTAAAAGCCATTGCCAATATTACCGGTGATGCAACCAGTGAATCTTTAAAAAAAGCACCAACAGCCCAGCTCAACCTGGTTCAGTGTGCAGGTTCAATGACCTATCTCGCTAAACAAATGGAAGAAGATTATAATATTCCCTTCATTAAAGTAAGCTTTTTTGGAGTAAATGATACCTCAGATTCACTACTTCGCATTGCTTATGCAATGAATGATGAAGAAATGGTCCGTAAAGCTAAAGCTTTCATTGAAATAGAAAAAAACAGAGTGTTACCTCTTTTAGATAAATACAAAAAAAACCTTGAAGGAAAAAAAGCTGCCATTTATGTTGGCGGTGGTTTTAAAGCCATATCACTGATTCGTCAGTTTAAAGAGTTCGGAATGAGAACAGTCATGGTTGGTACTCAAACAGGCAGTAAAGAGGATTATGAATTGATCCAAAGCCTGGTTGATGATGATGCAATTATCTTGGATGATGCAAACCCGGCTGAACTGGAATCTTTTATGAAAGAAATGGGCGCCGATATCCTGGTCGGAGGCGTCAAGGAAAGACCACTTG
>NZ_DATCHP010000003.1:0-41318 GCF_036508315.1 Acetobacterium sp.
TCGGCATTCTAGTTCTTGTTTAATAGAACTGAAAATTTAAAAGAATAGGCAAGACATCTGATAACTGCTTAGTACCTATAGAAACGATTAATGTCATCAGGGGGAAAGGCAGTATATCATCAGTCATGGTAACGAAAGAGGGATGTGATATTCAATTAGGTAATAAAAAAACTGTTTCCACTTGGGATTTCACAACCTGATCTGAATAAAATTTAAGAAGGTGGTTTTAATGTCACATTTTATGGCTGAATTTCTGGGAACGGCACTCTTGATTCTTATTGGGGACAGCACAATAGCAAACGTTTGCTTGAAAAAATCAAAGGCTTTTGGTGGTGGATGGAACGTAATAGCATTAGGCTGGGGTTTTGGACTTATGATTCCAATTTTCATTTTTGGAGGTATTAGTGGTGCTCACTTAAATCCAGCATTAACAATTTCTCTTGCTGTAATTGGATTGTTCCCATGGGCTGAGGTTCCGACTTATATCGTTGCACAATTCCTTGGTGCATTTGTTGGTGCTGTACTTGTATGGCTTGAATTCCTTCCTCATTGGGCTGAAACTGAAGATAAGACTACAAAACTTTCTGTTTTCTGCACACAACCAGCAATTAGAAACACTGTTGCTAATTTTATTTCAGAGATTATTGCAACCTTCATACTCGTATTTACAGTCCTAGCTATCATGGGTAATGAAGCTTTAGGAAATTTTGCCCCCATGCTAATTGGTTTCGTATTGATGGCAATTGGTATGGCAATGGGCGGAACTACAGGTTATGCTATTAATCCAGCAAGAGACCTTGCTCCAAGAATTGCTCACTTAGTTTTACCTATAGCAGGTAAAGGAGACTCAGATTTTGGCTATGCATGGATTCCAGTAGTTGCTCCAATAGTTGGTGCTATTATAGCCGCATTAACTTATAATACAGTATTTATTTAGTTAATATTCAAAACTTAATTATATTATCTAAATAGTTTACCATTTGTTATTGGCTACGAAAGAATAAAATAAAGACGGTGTTTTCATTATTCGAAAAATAGGCTTAGATATTTCAAGAAACAATGTTATCTGAACTTTTGGCTTAAAAGGAGTAAGTAGGCGACTAAACAAACCATCGATTTGATATCGTGGATGTTGCATGAGCATGTTTTATCTTATTAGCCATAAATTCTGAGTTTTATATAAATATCATGGACCGCTGGAAAGCAAAATTTCCAGCGGTTCATGACGTTTATCGGGAGCAGTTTAAAAAAATTCAAAATGAATAAAAAATAAAACTGTATTATACACTTTTTTACTCGTAAAAAAGTGTATAATTATAGAAAATATATAATTTTAAATTAACTATATCTTCTGAATTTGAAAGGAGTTTTACACTATGAGTCATGAAACACATGAACATGGCTGCGGTTGTGGCTGCCATGGCGAAAATATGAATCCCTATGAGGATCTGGTGCCTATTTTGGAACACTATGCAGGGGTTCCGGGAAGTCTGATTACTGTTTTACAGAAAGCCCAGGAGATTTACGGGTTTTTGTCCACTGATTTAATGCGTTATATTGCAATAGAAACAGACATCAGTATTGCAAAGGTCTATGGCGTTGCCACCTTTTATACCCAGTTTCGTTTTGAACCCATCGGAAAATATCTGGTGATGTTGTGCCAGGGAACCGCCTGTCACGTCAATGGATCAGAAAGAGTTGAGGAAGTGGTTATGGAAACCCTTAATATTCAAGAAGGCGAAACCACGAAGGATGGGTTGTTTACATTAAACAACGTTGCCTGTTTGGGATGCTGCAGTCTTTCACCGGTGATGATGGTCAATGATACAACCTATGGTCAGCTGACCCCGGATAAGGTAAAAAATATCCTGGCGGAAATTAAAGAAAAGAATCTTTCTCAGGAGGCGACAACATGAAAATAGTTATTGGAAAAGGAAGCTGCGGCATTGCGGCAGGAGCCAATATTATTCAAAGTGCCTTTGTAGAAAATCTTTCCTTAAAAGGACTGGACATTCCCATTGATACCACCGGTTGTATTGGTGCCTGTTACCTGGAACCCATTGTTGATGTTTTTGATGATAAAGGGCAGAAAGTCACCTTTGTTAATGTGACCACAGATAACGTGAAAGATATTGTTGAACAGCACATTTTAGAAAAACAGGCCCTTAAAGAATTACAGATGACAGAGGCCGACATGACAATGATCGGAAAACAGACACGGATTGTCCTTAAAAACTCAGGAATCATTGATCCTGAGCGCATCGACGATTACCTGGCTGTGGACGGCTATGTTGCCGCAAAAAAATGTCTCACCGAACTGACACCGGAAGAGATTATCGAAACCGTTAAAATCGCCGGTCTCAGAGGCCGCGGCGGCGCCGGTTTCCCAACATGGTTTAAGTGGAATGCCGCTTTTCGATCACCGGGCACTGTGAAATATATGGTCTGCAATGCCGATGAAGGCGATCCCGGGGCATTCATGGATCGAAGTGTTCTGGAAAGTGATCCACATGCCCTTATTGAAGGCATGCTCATTGCTGCAAAAGCCATTGGCGCCAATGAAGGCGTGGTTTATGTCCGTGCCGAATACCCCCTGGCCATTATTCGACTGCAGCTGGCCATTGATCAGGCAAGAGAACACGGCTATTTAGGGGAAAATATTTTTGACACCGGTTTTGATTTTGACCTGCGCATAAAAGCAGGTGCCGGAGCCTTTGTCTGCGGCGAAGAAACCGCCCTGATTGCCTCTCTGGAAGGCGAACGCGGCATGCCGCGGTTAAAACCCCCATTCCCGGCCCAGAAAGGGTACTGGAACAAACCAACCAACATCAACAACGTGGAAACCTTTGCCAACGTTCCCTGGATTTTCAGAAACGGCGGAGAAGCCTACGCTGCCATCGGAACCAGGGACAGCAAGGGAACCAAGGTCTTTGCTCTTACCGGCAAGATTGCCCATGGCGGTTTGGTGGAAATCCCAATGGGGTTGAAACTCAGGGACGTTATTTTTGAAATCGGCGGCGGCATTAAAAACAACAAAGAATTTAAAGCCGTGCAGATGGGTGGTCCTTCCGGGGGATGCGTACCCGCATCACTGCTGGATACTGAAATCGACTACGCAGGAATTACAAAAACCGGTGCCATTATGGGATCCGGCGGCATGGTCGTCATGGATGAAACCACCTGCATGGTGGATATGGCCCGTTTCTTTCTGGATTTCACCTGTAAAGAGTCCTGTGGAAAATGCACCTACTGCCGGGTTGGAACCAAACGCATGCTCGAAATCCTCACCCGTATCACCAAAGGCGAAGGGGCTTCCGGGGATATAGATCTGTTGGAAGAACTGTGCAATAAAATTAAAGAAGGTGCCATGTGCGGCCTGGGGCAAACCGCCCCAAACCCCATATTAACCACCATTAAATATTTCAGAAATGAATATGAAGATCATATTAACAATAAAAAATGCACCGCCAAAAGTTGTAAAGCCCTTTTAACCTATACCATCAGTGAAGAAAACTGTGTGGGTTGCGGAGTGTGTAAAAAGAAATGTCCGGCGAAAGCCATAGAAGGCAAAAAGAAAAAAGTGCATGAAATAAACCAGGCACTTTGTATTAAATGCGGAAAATGTTTCGCCAACTGTAAATTCGATGCAGTTTGTGTAGACTAGAAAGGAGTGGGAGAATGAAAAAATTCAAATTAAATATTGACGGTAAAGAAGTGACCGGCTTTCCGGGACAGACGATTCTGGAAATTGCCCGGGAAAATAACATCGACATCCCCACGCTTTGTTATGATGAACGACTGGAAATCTTCGGGGCGTGTCTGCTGTGTCTGGTCGAAGTGGCCGGCAGTCCGAAACTGTTCAAAGCCTGCGCCACAGAAATCGCTCCGGACATGGTTATTCAGACAAAAACCGAGCGTGTCATTGAATCCCGAAAAACAAATCTGGAGTTGCTGCTGTCCAAACATATCGGCGACTGTGTGGCCCCCTGTAAACGGGCCTGTCCGGGAACAACCGATTGCCAGGGCTATGTGGGGCTCATCGCCAACGGCGAGTTTAAAGAAGCCCTGAAACTGATAAAAGAACAGCTGCCCCTGCCGGGATGTATCGGCCGGGTCTGCCCCCATCCCTGTGAAACAGCCTGTCGACGGGCAGAAGTGGATGAACCCATTTCCATTGCCTGGCTCAAACGTTTTGCCGGAGATTTCGATTTGACCCATGAGATGTTTATACCGGAAATTAAAGAAGCCACCGGCAAATCCATTGGGATCATCGGCGGAGGCCCCGGTGGTCTCACCGCGGCTTACTATCTTATCCAATCCGGCCACGACGTGACCATTTACGAAGCCATGCCTAAAATGGGCGGCATGCTACGCTACGGAATTCCGGAATACCGTTTACCCAAAGGTATTGTGGACGAAGAAGCCGGCCTCATTGAAGAAATGGGGGTTGTCTTTAAAAACAATGTGCGCATTGGCAAAGACATCGCTTTTGAAACCATTCGTGAAAATCACGATGCGGTTTTTGTGGCTCTGGGAGCCTGGACCAGTTCGGGACTGCGGTGTGACGGCATTGATGCCAAAGGCGTCATCGGCGGCATTGAACTGCTGAAACAAGTAGCCAATAATGAACCCATTGTCCTCGGTGAAAAAGTCGCCATTGTCGGTGGCGGTAATACCGCCATGGATGCCTGTCGAACCGCCCTGCGGTTAGGCGCCAGAGAAGTCACCAATATTTACAGACGCACCATTGCCGAAATGCCCGCAGAACAGATTGAAATCACCGAAGCCCAGGAAGAAGGGGTGGTCTTTAAAAACCTGGCAAGCCCCATTGAAGTCATTAAAGGAGACGACGGACAAGTCATAAAAGTACGTCTCCAGAAAATGGAACTCGGGGAACCCGATGCCAGCGGCCGGCGCCGTCCGGTTCCCATCGAAGGGGATGAAGAAACCATCGATGTGGATACCCTGATCCTTGCCATTGGCCAGGGCATCAACCCTGACGGACTCACCGCCATGAATCTGACTAAAATGAATACCGTGGTTGCGGATGAACAAACCTTCAGAACCAATCTGGAAGGGGTATTCGCCGCCGGGGACTGCATTAATAAAGGGGCATCCATTGCCATTAAAGCCATCGGCGATTCCAAAAAAGCGGTGCCCTTTATTGAAGCCTATCTCAGAGGCGAAGACATTGCGTATCACGAGCCCTACTATGTTTCCCGGGAATTCGCAGATCCGGATTACCTGGAAAGCATTAAAAAAGATAAACGCCCGGTGATGACCCATCTGGCTCCGGATGCCCGGAAAAACAACTTTCAGGAAGTGGTTGAAGGGTATGATCCGATCCAGGCCGTGACCGAAGCCAACCGCTGTCTGGAATGCGGCTGCCAGGATTATTTTGAGTGCAAACTCATTGCCAATGCCAATGCCTATGATATTAAACCCGACCGCTTTAAAGGCGCCAATCCCGAGAAAAAAATACAGGATGACCATCCCTTTGTGATCCGGGACAACAATAAGTGCATTACCTGTGGCCTGTGTGTTCGGGTCTGTGATGAAATTGTCGGCGCCTCTGCCCTTGGTCTGGTGGACCGTGGTTTTGAAACCGAAGTCCAGCCGGCGTTAAAACAGCCTCTAGCCGAAACCGGTTGTGTCAGTTGCGGCTTATGTATCAGTGTTTGTCCTACCGGCGCCTTAAAAGAAGGCCTTATAGGAATTAAAACGGTGCCCATGAATACAACGAAAACCGAATCAACCTGCGGCTACTGTTCAGCCGGTTGTCAGACAGTCATCGAGTCCATGGGAGATACCATTATTAAGGCAATTCCCAGGTCAAATCATACCCGGTTAAACCAGGGCGTGATGTGTGGTCGGGGACGCTTTGGAACTAATCTGGTTCAGTGGGGAGATAGGCTTACCACACCTCTGATTCGAAATGAACAGGGTGAGCTTAAGGAAGTCAGCTGGTATGACGCCTTTGTCACCATTGCCAAAAAATCCCAAAGTATTGCCGCACGCTATGGTGCAGATGCTTTAAAAATGGGAATTTCACCGAAATATACCAATGAAGAAATTTTCACCATGACCGAGCTTGCCAAAGTGCTCCGGGCTGAAACCTTCAGCTTCAGCAACGTTGTAAAAGGCGAAGCCGACGTTCTGAGCGGCAACTATGCCCTTCAGGATATGGATGAACTGCTCTCTGCAGACACCATTCTCGTTTTGGGAATGCTTCCGGTGAATAACCCCATTGTTAAATTCAAATTGAGCCAGGCCTCTAAAAACGGGGCTCAAATATTTGTGATTAATCACATGGAAAGCGGTTTTAACAAGTTCAGTGATGAATTCATTACTGATTGTGATGATTTGGAATTTCTGGGTGAGATTACAAAATACATTCTGGAAAATGGGAACATCAATCCCGATGCTAACAATATTGAAAGCCTCAAGGCTTCCCTTGAAGACTTCGATATCTGCCCTGAAGCTGAATTTATCGGAGCTGGACTTGTCAAAGCGAAAAACCCGGTCATTGTTCTGGGCGATAAATATGTGACCCCGGAAGCAGCAACTTTGGCAGGTGATATGATTGGCCTGTTAGGAAAAGCTGAGAATCCGCGATCCGGTATTTTCAGAGTGGCCATTAAGAATAACAGTGTTGGCCTTAACGCATTAGGTGTTGTTAATACTAATGCTGTCCTGAAAAATGCCAAAGCATTACTCCTCTTTGGAGAAGACCCGAATGCAGACTTAAGCATTTATGAATTCCTGATGGTGCAGGATACTCATTTGACCCAGGCCTGTGCCAGAGCTGATGTTGTGTTGCCAGCACTGGCTTTCCCTGAAGTGAACGGTACCTTTGTCAATACCGAAGGACGACTTTTGAAAGTTGAAAAAGCAGTTGGAAAACCATTTGAATTGTCGAATATAGAAATGGTACAAGCCATTGCAGAAATTCTTTCCAAAGATTTGGGATCCGCTTCTTCGGGCGAGATTTTAATAGCTATTGACCAGGTTAATCCGGCTTTTAATAATGTTGGAGTTGGCAAAAACCTTAAGGTTAACTTTGCCGAAAAAATCACAGTTAATCTTAAACCTTATGTCGATGGAAGACTCTTTACCGAGATTCCCTATACCGATTACCTCATGAACGAAATACAGGACGAATTGAACAAGGTCACTAAGCAATAGAAGTATGTAAAAAACGCCACCACAAATTTTGTGATGGCGTTTTTGTATTTAAAGCTTAAAATTATCTGGCGTTTTCCAACTGGCCACGCTGGTATTTAATGGCGTAAACTGAATATACCAGGGTTTGGGTGATCCAGAGAAAAGTAATCAGCAGATAGAGATAGATACCGATGTTGATAATGATTGAAATTAACAAAGAAACCACCATGGCACTGCTATAGGCATAGTTCATGAACTGATAACATTTGTAGGCAGCTTTATAAATGACGTATTTCTCGGCTTCATCACAGCTTTCAATCCATACTTTATCGAAATTAAAATCCAATGGGTTCCCTTTTTTTTCAGGATAGAGTATCTTAGTTAGTTTGATGCTTTTGGTGATCATGAAAAGGGTGAACGAAATGTTCGCTAAAAAGATAACCAGAGCCCAAGGGGAGAAACTTGATAAGAAGCTTGTAACAGAAATCCCAAAGAAACCAAAGCTTAGAATCATATCTATAGAAATAAATGGAAGCAAAAAGTTAAGCTGACGGTCAATGCTATCAAAGAATGCTTCATCATCCTCTTTGAAGTGGGAAAGCCTTTTTTTCACAGTGAAATACATGATGATGATAATCAAAGCGGACACTCCGAGGATTACCCCTTGAATAACTAAATTGTTTTCTAGTATAAATGACTCAAGGCTTATAAAAAAGCCTGTGATCACCTCTTCACCCATGGAAAGAGTGGCGCCCAGGATGCCTCCGAAAATTCCGGAAATGATCATGATTACAAAAAACTTTGCAGTGGTATTTAATTTTTTCATAGTGTTTTCTCCTCTTTCTCTTCTTTAAATAAAAATAATGACTCGACCGTTGTATCAAAAACTTTCGCAATTTTTAAGGCCAAAACTACTGACGGAGAATAGTCCCCACGTTCAATGAGACTAATGGTTTGCCGGGAAGCTCCGACCAGCTTTCCCAGATCCGATTGATTCAGGTTATTTCGGGCACGATATTCCTTTAAATGATTTTCAAGTGCCATGAACTAATCCCCCTTCTATTTTTAGTGGAAATGATACTTGTCAATATGACAAACATTATTGTCAATTTCAGTATAACTCTGACAGGGATCGTTGTCAAGGCATAATAATAAATTTATTATGCTTTATTCAATGTTCACGAGTCAGGTCTTTTGGTATAATAATAAGATACAAACACACTGACCAAGAAGGGGAATATATGAAAAGCATACTCATTGACGGCAATAGCCTCATATATCGAACGTTTTACGCCATACATGAAATGTCCAACTCAAAGGGAATACCAACCAACGCGATTTATGGTTTTGTTAATATTTTAGTGAAAATACAAGAGGAATATAAGCCGGATTATTTGGGCGTCGCTTTTGATTTAAATGCTCCAACCTTCAGAAATCTGGCCTATGCTGATTACAAGGGCGGTCGTCATAAAATGCCTGAGGGTTTACAGGAACAATTTCCAATCCTCAAGGATCTTCTTGAAAAAATGGGGATTACCATTCTGGAAGTGGAAGGTTACGAAGCCGATGATATCATCGGAACTTTGGCCCGTATTGGTTCGGAAAAAGGCTTTGAAACCGAAATCATCACCGGTGACCGGGATGCCTTCCAACTGGTAGGACCCAAAACAAAAGTTCTATTCACAAAAAAAGGAATCTCTCAATTGGATGAGGTGGATGAAGCCTGGATAACAGAAAACTATGGCCTGACTCCTAAGGATCTCATTGATTTAAAAGCTCTCATGGGCGATAAATCCGACAATATTCCCGGGATCCCGGGAATTGGGGAAAAAACCGCACTGAAGCTTATTCAAAAATATACAAGTCTGGAAAATCTCTATGAACACATTGAGGAAGAAAAGGGTAAACAAAAAGAAAAACTCATTAATGGAAAAGAAAATGCTTTTCTAAGCCGAATGCTGGGAACAGTCGCATTGGACGTTCCCGGGTTTGAGGATTTTGAGTCCCTTGCCTTTGAACCACTTTTTAATGAAAAAAGCATTGCTCTTTTAAAAGAGCTGGAATTCAATACCCTTCTGTCAAGAATTGAGGCCACAGATATAGTTGAAACTATCCATAAGCCGGTAGAATATCAATGGGTAAAAACCATTCAGGAAATGGATGGATTAATGGATGTTTTATCAAAGGCCAAAGAGGTCACTGTCTATTATCACAAGGAAGAGGCACAAATTTATCTGGCACTGAGAGTGGCAGAAAACTATTATTACATCAATCCAAAGGGCGTGGAAGATCTCGGCTTCTTTGATAAAATAAGAGCGTTGAAAAACCTGAAAACCCTGGAATTTATAAGCCAGGACTTGAAAAATCTCATTCATATTTTCAATAAGCACGGGATTGAAGACATCAAAGATGCTTTCGATACCTATATTGCAACCTACTTGTTAAGCCCCGGGGATCAGCGCTATGATCTTAAAACGGCGGCGTACAGATACCTGAAACGGGATGTTTTTAGTGATGAAGAGCTTTTCGGAAAAGGGAAAAGTCTGGTCAACGCCAATAGTCTGGATGAAGCCCTGCTGGCAACCTATATGGTTAAAAATTGCGAGACCGTTTATGATCTCAAAGCAGTTCTGGGAAAAGAATTGGAAGAAGCAGGGATGACGACTCTTTATAATACCATTGAAATACCGCTGCTTCGTGTGATGGCTTCCATGGAAACTTTAGGCTTTACCGTTGATTTAGAACAGTTGGAAGCACTTGCAGCTGATTTTGAAAACAAGCTCAAATTATTAACCCAGGAAATTTACGATTTGGCAGGAGCCTCAGATTTTAATATTAATTCACCTAAACAATTGGGAGAAGTCCTTTTTGAAGATTTGAAATTACCGGTGATTAAAAAAACAAAAACCGGTTACTCCACGAACATTGATGTGCTGGAGCAGCTGGTGCTGTTTCATCCCATTATCCAGAAAATCATTGACTATCGAACCCTTTCTAAACTGGATTCAACCTATGGCCGGGGACTGATGCCATTTGTTGATCCGAAAACCCATCGGATATATTCAACCTTTAATCAAACCGTTGCCGCCACCGGACGGTTAAGCAGCTCCAATCCGAATCTCCAGAACATCCCCATAAAAACAGAAATGGGCCGGGAGATTCGCCGGGTCTTTGTACCATCCGATAATGATCATATTTTAGTGGATGCGGATTATAATCAAATTGAATTACGTGTTTTGGCATGTTTGTCAGGAGATGAAAATCTCATTGAAACATTTAAAAAGAATGAAGATATCCACACCAGAACCGCGTGCGAGATTTTTGATGTGCCACTGGAGAAAGTTACAAGAGAACAACGTGGACATGCAAAGGCCATAAATTTCGGACTTATTTATGGGAAACAGGCCTTTAGCTTAGGAAAAGATCTGGGAATCTCAAGAAAAGAAGCCCAGGAATATATTGATCGTTATTTTTCCCGATATCCCAAAATCCAGGCTTATTTGGCAAATGTGGTAAAAGAGGCCAAGGAAAAAGGTTATGTTACCTCTATATGGGGACGCCGGCGTTATATTCCAGAGCTGAATTCAAGAAATGCCATTCTGGTTAAGGCCGGGGAACGTATGGCTTTAAACACCCCGATACAGGGAAGTGCCGCCGATATTATTAAGCTGGCCATGCTCAGGGTTTATAACCGAATAAAAAAAGAAAATCTCAAAGCACAGCTTATTTTACAGGTCCATGATGAGCTGATCATCGATACACCGAAAGATGAACAGGCCCAGGTTGAACGGCTCATTAAGGAAGAAATGGAAAGTGTTGCTGACCTTTGTGTTTCCATGACTGTGGACGTTCACAGCGGATCATCCTGGTTTGAGTTAAAATAAGCCGTTGAAACAAAGAAAGAACAGAGAGGATTTTGTAATAGAAATGAAAGTTATTGCCTTGACCGGTGGAATCGCTTCAGGAAAATCAATGGTTACGAAGATACTTCAAAAGCGTTTTAACTATATTGTCATCGACGCCGATGAACTGGCACGAGCAGCTGTTCAAAAGGGCAGCCAGTGCCTTAAAAAAATTGCTGCAACCTTTGGCGAAAAATATTTCAGGGAAGACGGTGAGCTTAACCGGGGTTTGTTGGGGGAGCGGATTGCTGAGGATGAGGACGCCCGAAAAAAACTTAATGCCATCGTTCATCCCGAAGTAAAAAGGCTCTATGATGAACAAGTTGCAGTTTATGAAAGCAAAGGGATTCCAGCGATCTTTTTCGATTGCCCGTTGCTTTTTGAAGCAGGGCTTGAAAATACCGTTGATGAAACTATGTTGGTGGTTGCGGATGAAGAAACCCGGATCAACCGCATCATGGAAAGAGATGGGTTTCCCCGGGAATTCGCAATGAAAAAAATACAGATGCAAATGAAGGATTCCGAGAAAATTAAACGGGCGGATGTGATTATTGAAAACAATGGAACACTGGATGATCTGTTAGTCACACTGAACGGATATTTCTCAAGCCGTAAGCTCTGGGTAAAATAAATATTAAAGTTTGTAAAAAAGTCAATATATGATTGCTATTTTATCAGAGATCCTTTATAATTATCATCAGGGTTAAAAACCCAACCATTTGTGCGAGGGTGGTGGAACGGCAGACACGCAGGTTTGAGGGATCTGTTGCAGATAATGCAGTGAGGGTTCAAATCCCTTTCCTCGCACCAATAATAAAAGAAAATTCCGAATGCGTAAGCAATCGGATTTTATTATATTTATCAATGGTTTCCTTAATGATTTCGTTATCATCCAAAAAACATTTGACAAAAATAAAGAATTGCCATATGATAAAACTAATTTAATAAAAGAATAAACCGTTGAAGTGGAGATAACGGTGTTTCGTGCAGTTACAGAGAGTAAGCAAAGCTGAGAGCTTACACAACGCAGATCATCAAATGGACCACCGAGGGCGCAGTCAAAGGAAATTTTAATTTCCGAGTACTCTGCGACGTAGCGCATACGTCAGTTGCGAGGAATATGATAGTATTCTGATAAGTGTACAGAGACAAATCTCTGTAAATTAAGGTGGTACCACGGGTGAATTTAGTGCGCTCGTCCTTGACAATTTTATGTTGTCAAAGACGAGCGCTTTTTTTATTGGATTGAGTAAACAGGCAAATGAGATACGGTTCTGTTTCTTGCTGTTGGTTTATATGAAACAATTTTTCCACTCTACGTCGGACACTCTTCGAGATGTCCGCCTAAGACGTTACAAAATCGTTTATATAAACAAACAGCAAGGTATAAAGGTCTGTTTTTGTGCATTTCCAATTAACCATGAAGTGAAGAAGGGAGAAAAAATGATAAAACCAACCATTGATGAATCAAGAAAATATTGTAAGGAAAACAGGATACTGCCAATCAGCCTGGAACTGTATTCTGATATTAAAACACCAATTGAGGTGCTTAAATGTTTGAAAGCCACGAGCAAAAAATGTTTTCTTTTAGAAAGCGTTGAAGGTGGAGAAAAATGGGGGCGTTATTCTTTTTTAGGCTATGATCCTGAACTAACCGTTAAGTGTATGGACGGACAGGTCGAAATTAAAAATGGGCACAGTACTAAAATCCTGGAAGAGGATCCTCAGGCAGTTTTACGGGGAATCCTCAAAGAATGGAAAAGTCCTAAATTAGACTTCCTGCCTGTTTTTACCGGAGGCTTTGTGGGATACATATCCTATGATTTTGTTAAATATACCGAAAAAAATCTGAGGCTTGAAAATTCCAATCCTGCTGATTTTGATGATTTAAATCTCATGCTTTTTGATAAAGTCATTGCTTTTGACCACCTCAGACAGAAAATTGTGGTGATTGTAAACATTAAAACCGATGATCTGGAAAAGAATTATATTGATGGGGTTATTAAACTTAAAGAAATTGAATCCTTAATTAAAAACGGAAGCAGTACCCAAACCTTCGAAGGAAAACTCACCTCGGATTTTTCATCCCTTTTTACAAAAGAGTATTACTGCAACATGGTCGAAAAAACAAAAGAACATATTTATGAAGGGGATATTTTCCAGGCCGTGATTTCAAACCGTATAGAAGCGGATTTTCAAGGCGATTTATTGTCAACCTATCGGGTGCTCAGAACCCTGAACCCGTCTCCTTACATGTTCTATATTGATTTTGATCAAATTCAGGTTGCCGGTGCATCACCGGAAACCTTGGTTTCTCTAAAAAACGGGAAATTATCAACATTCCCCATTGCCGGCTCTTGCCCAAGAGGAGAAACACCGGCAGAAGACGATGCCTATATTAAAGAGCTTCTCGAAGATGAAAAAGAATTATCCGAACATAATATGCTGGTGGATTTGGGAAGAAACGATTTGGGAAAAATCAGTGAATTTGGTACTGTTCAGGTTGAGGGCTATCAACAGGTCCTTAAGTTTTCTCATATTTCCCATATTTGTTCAACCGTCACCGGAACCTTACAACAAGGTCTGGACCAGTTGGATGCCATTGCCGCATTACTTCCCGCCGGAACCCTGTCCGGAGCCCCTAAAAAGCGGGCTATTGAAATCATCAATGAGCTGGAAGGCGTGAAACGCGGCGTATACGGGGGAGCCGTGGGTTATATCGATTTTTCAGGAAACATGGATATGTGTATTGCCATTCGCATGGCCGTAAAAAAAGATGACAGGGTTTATGTGTCTGCCGGAGCAGGCATTGTTGCTGACAGCATTCCTGAAAATGAATTTATTGAATCCCGTAATAAAGCAAAAGCCATGTTTGAAGCATTAGAACGCGCCCAGGAGGTGGAATAATGATACTACTCATTGATAATTATGACAGCTTTGCCTACAACCTCTATCAATACGTGGGAATCATCAATCCGGATATTCAGGTCATTAAAAATGATGAAATGAGTCTTGAAGAAATCATCAACCTGGACCCCAGTCATATCATTATTTCACCGGGACCGGGACGTCCTAAGAATGCAGGGTTGTGTGAAGCCGTTATTGACCAGTTTAAAGATAAAACACCGATTCTCGGAGTTTGTCTTGGACATCAGGCCATTTGTGAAGTCTTTGGTGGGGTTATCATCTATGCCAAAACTTTAATGCATGGGAAACAAAGCGCCATTCATATTGCCAACGGCAGCCCGATCTTTCGGGGATTACCTCCTATTATTGAGGGCGCACGGTATCATTCATTAAGTGTTGAAAGGGAGTCCCTTCCGGATGATCTTCTGATTATTGCCGAGGACAACGATGGCGAGATTATGGCGGTTAAACATCGAAACTTTGATATTTACGGGGTTCAGTTTCACCCCGAATCCATATTAACCAAAAACGGTCATGAAATCATTGAAAACTTTTTAAAGATTGGGTGCGAAAAAAATGATTAAAGCAGCAATTTACGAGTTAGTGAACGGAAACGATTTGCCTCTGGAACAGACAAGAGAAGTCATGAACCAGATCATGAGCGGGGAAGCCACCAATGCTCAAATTGGGTCATTTTTAACTGCCATGCGAACCAAGGGCGAAACCATTGATGAAATCACCGCCTGTGCCATGGTCATGCGTGAAAAATGCACAAAAATTCATCCAAAAACCGATGTTCTCGACATTGTGGGAACCGGTGGGGACGAAGTATCCACCTTTAATATTTCCACCGTATCCTCCTTTGTTATCGCTGCCGGCGGGGTTCCGGTGGCAAAGCACGGAAATCGCAGTGTGTCCAGTAAATGCGGCAGTGCGGATCTATTAGAGGCATTGGGAGTTAATATTAATTTAACGGCCGAACAAAGTGCGAAAAATCTGGATGAAATCGGTATTTGCTTTATGTTTGCCCCAACCTATCACGCCTCCATGAAATATGCCGGTCCCGTGAGAAAAGAATTGGGGATTCGGACCATCTTTAATATTTTAGGACCATTGGCCAATCCTGCCGGAGCCAATATGCAGCTCCTCGGCGTTTATGACGAGAACCTGGTGGAACCTCTTGCCAATGTTCTCAACAAACTGAAAGTGAAGCGCGGCATGGTGGTTCACGGACATGATGGCCTTGATGAAATCACCCTAACCGACACCACTACCATTTGTGAGATTACCGATGGAAAAATCAACAGCTTCTTTATTACTCCGGAACAGCTGGGGTTGAAACGGTGTCAGTTATCAGACCTCATCGGCGGGGAAAAAGAAGAAAATGCGCTGATTGCTTTAGATATTTTAAATGGGAAAAAAGGACCGAAACGGGATGTGGTGGTTTTAAATTCAGCGTTTTGTTTGTATATGTCCCACAATGATATTACCCTTCGGGATTGCGTAAAAATGGCAGAGAATATTATTGACAGCGGTTTGGCAAAGAAAAAACTGGATGACTTTATTAGATTAACCAATGAGGTTGAGTCATGATCCTCGACCGGATTGTCAAGTCCACTGAAATCCGGGTGGCGCAATTAAAAAAAAGTTACCCCCTAAACATATTAAAAGAACTGGCGAAAAAATCCGAGAATCCCTTTTCTTTTGAAAAAGCCCTGAGAGTCGATGATATTGCTTTTATCTGTGAAGTGAAAAAAGCATCCCCGTCAAAAGGCCTGATTGCCAAAGATTTTCTCTATATTCAAATTGCCAAAGAATATGAAACGGCAGGGGCTAACGCCATTTCAGTTTTAACCGAGCCGGAATTTTTTCAGGGGGCCAATGCCTATCTTTCGGAGATTAAAAAAAATGTGAGCATTCCGGTGCTGAGAAAAGATTTTATTCTCGAGGAATCTCAGATTTATGAATCAAGAATTATTGGCGCAGATGCCATTCTGCTGATCTGTTCAATCTTAAGCGAGGAACAAATCAGCCACTACATTAAAATTGCCGATAAGCTTGGCATGTCCAGTTTAGTGGAAGCTCATGATGAAGCCGAGGTGGAGAAGGCCATTAACGCCGGTGCCCGGATCATTGGGGTGAATAACCGCAATCTTAAAACATTTGAGGTGGACATCGAAAACAGCGTCCGCCTTCGAAAAATGGTGCCGGCTGAAATCGTCTTTGTGTCAGAAAGTGGGATAAAAAATCAGAAAGACATCAAGATACTACGGGATAATGGAACGAACGCCGTTTTAATTGGTGAAACGCTGATGCGTAGTGGGGATAAATCCCTGGAAATCAAGAAACTGAAGGGGATTGGGCAATGATAATTGCGAAACTGCTGTGAGCTTCGCTGTCTGTTTACATGAAACAATTTTTCCACTATACGTCGTACAGTTCGTTGAACTGTTCGCCTATACGTTATAAAATTGTTTATGAAAACTGACATCAAAGCAATTTGCGTTTGTGAATTTGGCAAAGGTCTAAAGATTATTAATGATAAGAAGGTAAAAATGACTAAAATAAAAATATGCGGACTCACTCGTTTTGAAGATATTAATGCCGTTAATAGTGCCAAACCGGATTATATCGGGTTTGTGTTTGCAGAAAGTAAACGGCAGGTTGATATTGAAACCGCGAAGCGCTTAAAATCAGCACTGAATCAGGAAATTAAAGCCGTCGGTGTTTTTGTAAATCAGCCGATAGAAGAGATCATCTCTTTAGCAAATGCACGAATTATCGATATCATCCAGCTTCATGGTGACGAAGATGAAGAATATATATCCAACCTGAGAGAGGAAGTTTCACTGCCCATCATTAAGGCCATGCGTATCAGGCAAAAGAGTGATGTTAAAAAAACAAAGTCCGATTTTGCACTGTTTGACACCTATGACAAAAATCAGTATGGCGGCTCCGGGGTGAGCTTTAACTGGGAATTATTACAGGGTTATGAAGGAGACTTCTTTTTAGCCGGAGGCCTTCAGAGCGATAATATCGAAGAGGCCATAAAGACTGTCAAACCATTTTGCGTGGATATCAGCAGCGGCGTCGAAACAAACGGCATAAAGGATCAAAGAAAAATCCTTGAAATAGTAGAAAAAGTTAGGAGAATTAATTATGAGTAAAGGAAAATTTGGGGTTCATGGCGGGCAATACATTCCCGAAACACTGATGAATGCAATCATTGAACTTGAAAAAGCCTATGCGTTTTATAAAACAGATAAAGACTTTCAGGACGAGCTTACCGCTCTGTTAAACGACTATGCCGGACGACCGTCCCGACTGTATTTTGCAAAAAAAATGACCGAGGATCTGGGCGGAGCAAAGATCTATTTAAAAAGAGAAGATCTCAACCATACCGGTTCCCATAAAATCAATAACGTTCTGGGTCAGGCACTGCTGGCAAAAAGAATGGGTAAAACACGACTCATTGCCGAAACCGGCGCCGGCCAGCACGGGGTGGCCACCGCCACAGCCGCAGCCCTGATGGGTTTTGAATGCGAAATATTTATGGGCAAAGAAGATACCGATCGCCAGGCCCTGAATGTTTATCGGATGAAGCTATTAGGGGCAAAGGTTAATGTCGTAACATCGGGCACCATGACCCTCAAAGATGCAGTTAACGATACCATGCGGGAATGGACCAAACGGGTTGAAGATACCCATTACGTTTTGGGCTCGGTTATGGGTCCTCATCCTTTTCCAGAAATTGTCCGTGATTTTCAAAGCATTATCAGCAAGGAAGCACGACAGCAGATTCTTGAAAAAGAAGGAAAGTTGCCAAATGCCATTATCGCCTGTGTCGGCGGAGGCAGCAACGCCATCGGTGCTTTTTATAACTTTATTCCCGATAAAGAAGTCCGTCTCATCGGCTGTGAAGCCGCTGGCAAAGGCGTGGATACGGCCTTACACGCAGCAACCATTGCTAAAGGGAGCTTGGGTATTTTTCATGGTATGAAATCCTATTTTTGTCAGGACGAATACGGTCAGATCACCCCGGTTTATTCAATATCAGCAGGGCTTGATTACCCGGGAATCGGCCCGGAACATGCAAATTTGTATGATACAAATAGAGCGGAGTACGTGCCAATCACCGATGATGAAGCGGTTGAAGCCTTTGAGTATCTGTCCAAAACAGAAGGTATTATTCCAGCAATCGAATCGGCCCATGCCGTGGCCTATGCCATGGTTCTTGCCCCGACAATGAAAAAAGACGAAATTATTATCATTAACTTATCCGGTCGGGGGGATAAAGATGTGGCAGCCATTGCACGCTATAAGGGGGAAGATATTCATGAGTAAAATAACCGAAATTTTTAAAAACAATAAAGCATTTATCGGCTTTCTCACAGCAGGAGATCCAACCCTGGCAAAAACAGAAGAATTTATTTTAACCATGGAAAAAGCCGGGGCTGATTTAATTGAAATTGGAATTCCTTTTTCCGATCCCATTGCCGAAGGACCGGTTATTGAAAAAGCGAATATCAGGGCCTTAAGCGTTGGCACCACCACGGATAAAATATTTGATATGGTGAAACGGGTTCGCACAAAAACCGATATATCACTGGTGTTTTTAACTTATATGAATCCTGTTTTTGTTTATGGGATTAAAAAATTCTTTAAAACCTGTCAGGAAATAGGCATGAACGGCATTATTATTCCGGACCTGCCTTTTGAGGAAAAAGATGAAGTGCTGGGAATTGCAACATCCTACGGCATCGATGTAATTACCCTGATTGCACCCACATCAAAAGATCGGATCCAGATGTTGGCAGAAAATGCCACCGGATTTATTTACCTGGTTTCATCCATGGGGGTCACCGGGGTAAGAAGTGAAATCAAGACAGATATTGGTGCCATCGTTAAAGACATCAGGCAGGTATCAAAAACGCCCATTGCCGTGGGCTTTGGTATCTCCACACCGGACCAGGCAAAAGAAATCTCGAAAACTGCCGATGGAGTAATTGTCGGCAGCGCCATTGTCAGAATTATTGCAGAACACGGTGAAAATGCTGGAGATGTTCTTTTTGACTATGTGAAGTCATTGAAGGATGCCATTTTATAGTCAATGAAAAGAAATGATAGTTATATTAGTACTGATATTAACTATCATTTCTCTATGATGAATAGAAGGACCAGGAATTAAGGTTTGTCAGCACGCTGAGCACCCTGTTAATTCAGGGTGCTTTTTAAATAAAGATAGAAAAGCAGTGTAAGCTGACAAAACTGCTTTGAATTTAAAACGCTGAGGATCGGTAGTCGTGATATCTTTTTTAAGAATCATAACTTAATTGTTAGATTGCCGGGGACCGTAAATTTATTTTCAATAAGCAATCATTAATAAAGCAGAAACGTGTTATTATAGTATGAACTAGGAAACTAACACTGTTTGTAGGAGGAAGTCTTATGAAAAAATTTATTAATGACGTTGAAAATGTAGAAAATGAAATGCTGGAAGGCATGGCCTTTGCATATCCTGAGTATGTGACCCGTCTTGATGGATTTGATGTTCTGGTAAGAACTGAAAAAAAAGTTAGTAAGGTTGCCCTAGTCAGCGGTGGCGGAAGTGGTCATGAGCCAGCCCATGGCGGATATGTTGGAAAAGGAATGCTGGATGCTGCTGTTGCAGGCGCCATGTTTACATCCCCAACGCCAGACCAGGTGTTCGAAGCCATCAAAGCTGTTGATGCCGGACAAGGTGTATTATTAGTTATAAAGAACTACACCGGTGATATTATGAACTTCGAAATGGCAGAAGAACTGGCAGAAGCCGAAGGCATCAAAATTGCCAGTGTTGTTACTAATGATGACGTTGCTGTTGAAGACAGTCTTTATACCACCGGACGTCGGGGTGTCGCAGGAACTATTTTTGTTCATAAAATTGCAGGTGCAAAAGCCGAAACAGGTGCAGACCTCAAAGACGTAAAAACCGTTGCAGAGAAAGTAATTGCCAATGTAAGAACCATGGGCGTCGCCTTAGAACCATGTACTGTACCAGCTGCCGGGAAGCCGGGTTTTGAGTTATCAGATAATGAAATGGAGCTGGGCATTGGTATCCATGGCGAACCGGGAATCGAAAGAAAGCCCCTCCAAAAAGCGGATGTAATCGTTGATTATCTTATGGTCAGAATCCTAAAAGAGTTTAATCTTCAAGCAGGTGCTGAAGTGGCAGTCATGATTAACGGTGCCGGTGCCACGCCTCCAATGGAATTATATATATTAAACCGTCGCGTGCACCAGATTTTAACAGAAAAGGGCATTAGAGTATTTAAAACCTTTGTAGGGGATTATATGACATCCATTGATATGGCTGGAGCTTCCGTTACACTGTTAAAACTTGATACAGAGTTAAAGGAATTACTATTGGCAGAAGCGGACACCTTTGCTTTTAAAATGTAATACAACTTGTTAAGTGACGGATTAGAAAAAGAAACGAGGATAATTATGGCAACTAAGGCTGAGATACTGGATTTTATCAAAATATTTGGTGATAAAATGGCAGAGCATCGACAGGAATTAACAGATCTTGACCAGGTGATAGGGGATGGAGATCATGGGATTAACATGAACCGCGGATTTAATGCTGTAGGGGAAAAATTACCGACACTTGCAGATAAAAGCATTACCGAAATTTTAAAAACTGTTGGAATGACTCTGGTTTCCACTGTCGGCGGTGCAGCCGGTCCGCTTTATGGCACTGCCTTTATGAGAGCAGGGGAATCAGCAAAAAGCAAAGAAGCATTATCCGATCAGGATGTGATTCTTGCTTTCGATGAAGGTGTGGGCGGAATAAAGTTTCGCGGAAAAGCAGTACAAGGCGAGAAAACTATTTTAGACAGCATGATTCCAGCCATTGACGCGATAAAAAAAAGTATCAGAGAAGGAAAACCCATGACCGTCGCTCTAGATGAAGCTGAAAAAGCAGCATGGGAAGGTGTAGCGTACACAAAAACCATTATTGCAACGAAAGGAAGAGCGAGTTACCTGGGTGAACGAAGTATTGGTCACCAGGATCCTGGTGCAACGTCCATGGCCTATTTATTTCAAGCTGCCAAAGAAGCCGCTCAGAAATCAGGTAAATAAAGTATGGTCGGAATTGTAGTTGTTTCCCACAGCCAAAAGATTGCTGAAGGTGCTTGTGAGCTGGCATTGCAAATGGCTCCGAAAGCCAAAATAGCCGCTGCCGGTGGTACTAAGGATGGCCGCATCGGAATAGATGTTGCGAAAATATTAGCAGGAATCCAGGCAGTGCAATCTGATGAAGGCATTGTTATTTTAGTCGATATTGGCAGCGCTGTTATGAGTTCAGAAACGGCCATTGATATGATCCCGGATAACGAAAATATTGTGATTGTCGATGCGCCTTTAGTCGAAGGAACATTTTTCGGTGCGGTTGAAGCTTCCGTGGGATCACCTCTGGCTAAAGTTATTGAGGTGCTAAAAGAATCGAAAAATTACAGGAAAATATAATTTGAATGGTGAAAATCATAGGGAGAATCGAAATGAATAATGAAGAGAAACTTGATTATCTGGTTAAATCACTGACCGAAGAAAACCATGGGATTCCCGGAATAGAACTTACCGAAAATAACTTTACCAAACGAAAATTGCTTCGTGGTCTCATGAACGTCCGACTTCCAGGGAACATAGCTCCGAAATTTTTAGAAATTCAGGATGAATTTCTTTCAAATGAAACTGAAGAAAAGGGAATCATCGATGGGAATAGTCTTATCACCGTTAATAAGATGTTTCCATGTTCCGAAATTCGCAATGGGGATAGAATCGTACTGTGGCAGGGGGACATTACCCGGCTGAAAGTTGATGGGATTGTCAATGCTGCCAATAAAAGAATGCTCGGCTGTTTTACGCCCTGTCATGGTTGTATTGACAATGTCATCCATTCTGCAGCAGGGATCCAGCTTCGGGAAGAATGCAATGAACTCATGGAGAAACAAGGATTTGAGGAACCAACGGGAAAAGCAAAAATCACAAAATCCTATAATCTGCCAAGTAAAGCTGTCATCCATACTGTGGGACCAATTGTGGAAGAAGGTGTGACAAAATTAGAAGAAATCCAGCTTTGGTCATGCTATGAAGAATCTTTAAAATCAGCAATCGACCACCATCTCACAACGATTGCTTTTTGCTGTATTTCCACCGGTGAGTTCCATTTTCCAAACCAGCTGGCCGCTGAAATAGCCGTCCATACAATTGATAATTTCCTTGATTCCCACAAAGAGATAGAAAGGGTAATCATCGATGTCTTTAAAAAAACAGACTGGGACATTTACCAGAAAATATTCGAAGAATAGATGAAACTGAAAATAATTGTCCTGGGTTTAGTTATTATAATACTTGTTTTTATTCTATCTTTTATTTTATTATCTCCCGGCTTTGCCGGACTGAGAAGTGATGTGGCCCTTCAAATTCAAGGTCAAAGTTTTAAAGAAAAAAGTGTTTTCAATCAAGTAGGATTACAGTTGGATATTCCCACAGGCAAAGATGATAATAAAAACGGATGGACCAGAAATATGAAGCTCTATCATCCCGGCAATAACTTTCCTCATGATGGGGGAGCAGGTGAAATGAGTATCCTCTATAATTTTGGTAATTTTGAAAAGGGACGTTCGCTTTTTTATGATCCGAATTCGGATTACTTTAATGCCCATTATGGTGTTTATGCCATTCAACTGGAAAATGGGGTTTTTGGTTTGGAAAATGGACAATTAAACGAAGAAGCCATTACTGATATTGTAGCCTTTGATCAGTTACAACTCGTGATGGAGTCACTAGGCTGTCCACCATCAAAAAGACATTTTGATTATGAAATAACCAGCATCAAAGAAGGACCGGCAATGGCAGGTTTTTCTGACTGGATTCAAATCGATGGGTTAATTAATACCAATTCGCCACTTCATCATCAAACACAGAATCGTTTGGGCTATGTTCAGTACGGCGAGCCGCCTAAAGATTACCTTGGCGAGGATTTTCCGGTAGTCTCCATGGCAGGACGGCTTTACCTGCGCTATGATAATTTAAAAAATATAACGGTCATCTATTTTATGGTTGGAAAAACCCAGGAATTCATCGATGAAACGAGTGTTGATTATTTAATCCCAATTCAATGGAAGACCGTAGATTAAGGTGGCCCAGAACAGTGCCACCTTAATCTAATCACTAAATAAAATAATCCCTTCGATTTCGAGTTTTAATCGAATCCGAAGGGATTATTGTTTTATGATCCAAAAGTTAGTATTTATCATTCTCCATATCAGTTAAGATAATTTTTGGTTCCGATGATGGACTGGTTTTTTTTTCAGATGGTTTTGGAGCGGATGTCGTTTTCTCACTATTTTCAGAGTGTGCTTTTAATTTAAACGCACCCACCATTTCCTTAAGCATTTCAGCCTGACCGGATAGCTCTTCACCGGCTGCAGCACTTTCTTCAGCAGTAGCTGAATTGGTTTGAACGACTTGGGAAACCTGTTCGATACCCTGTGTAATTTGAGCGATTTCCGAGGCTTGATCATTGGAAGCCTGGGCAATGTTTCCGACCAAACCGGTTACTTTTTCAATTTCATTCAGCATTTCTTTCAAGCTCTCTCCAGTGTAATCGGCGATTTTTGTTCCGGTTGCCACTTTGTCAAGGGAGCCTTCAATGAGGACAGTCGTTTCTTTGACTGCTTCTGCGCTTCGTGCTGCCAGGCTTCGAACTTCTTCGGCGACGACTGCAAAGCCTTTTCCATGTTGTCCTGCCCGAGCGGCTTCCACAGCGGCATTCAGTGCCAGAATATTGGTCTGGAAGGCGATGTCGTCAATGACTTTAATGATTTTAGAAATATTTTTAGAGGAATTATTGATTTCGCCCATGGCCAGGATCATTTTTTTCATTTGATCATTGCCGATTTCGGCGCTTGCCTGAACTTTCAAGGTTAGTTCATTGGCCTGGTTGGCGTTTATTGCATTACGCTTCGTTTCCGCAGCAACCTCTTCGATAGAGGCAGTGAGTTGCTCTATGGCACTGGCTTGTTCAGTTGTGCCCTGGGCCAGTGCCTGTCCACCGTCAGATATTTGTCTGGAACCAGATTCGACTTGTCCCGATGCATTGTCAATTTCAGACATGACTTCGCTTAAATTGGTGGTGATGCCGTTGATGGCCAGCTTAATATTCACAAAATCGCCGTGATAGTAAGATACAATTTCCTGACTGAGATCCCCATTACCGACTTGTTCCAACGTGCTTGTGATTTCGTCCACATAACGTTTGAGGAATTTGATGGTTCGATTCATATCATCTTTAATTTTACCATGATGTCCTTTGAAGTCGCCTTCCATGATAGTGTTTAAGTTGCCCTTGGACAGTTCTTTTAATGCTCCGGAGGCTGCTTTTATGGGTTCAATCACAACATCAAGGGTTTGGTTGAAGCCTCCAATGACCTTGGCATATTCGCCAGGGAATTTACTGGCATCTCCGCGATGATTCAAATCACCTTCAACAGCGATCCGTGTCATTTCGTCAGCTTCGTCAACCAATGATTGAATATTTTCAATCATCTGTACCAGGCTCGGGGTAAAATTGTCCTCATCGCTAGTCTTTCCGAGACTTTTCAATTCTTCATAATCGCTTAAATTTCCGTTGGAAACATTGTTGACAATGGTGAGAATATTGGTGAGTTTCTCTTGCATATCATTAACCGATTTGGCGAGTTCACCGAATACACCTAAATAGTTGCCTTCCATTTTTTCGTCAAAATTGTTGATGTCCAATTGATGCAGAACGGTTTTGGTTTCGGTTAAGGCTCCTAAACCATCGATACAGGTATTAATATTGTCCTTAAGCACATTAAAATCACCTTGGTAGTTGAGTGAGAGCCGCGGTGGTACTTTACCCATTCCAATTCTTTCGATGGCCTTCACTGCAACCTTTAAGGGCTTAACAAATGAAGTGATAACAGCGTTTAATTCAACAATAAAATTTTTGAATAATCCAGGGTATCCTTCCGTATTTCCCCTAAAACTAAAGTCACCATTCAAGGCTGCAGTTTCGGTTTCTCTCATGCCATCGTAAAGCTTATTCATTTCTTTAACCAGGGCAATAAAGGAGTAGGAAAAGACATCCTTATCCGATTGGGGTTTAATTTTTACAGTGAAATCGCCTTGAGATAAATGCTGAATCGCCTGGGCCTGAATTTTTCTGTTTTCAACCATCAGCTTAAACGATTTCATTAGATTCCCAAGTTCATCATTGGTTGTTATCTCAGGTAACTCAATATCTAAATCTCCAAGCACTAATTTGTCTAATGTATTCTGCAGTGCGTGAATTGGTTTGGCCATACTTTTTGATACGAATTTGGCGACAACTCCGCCGATTAACAGAATAATTAGCATAGCAATCAGCATAATAGTTATCGATGCTCCTAAGTTAATCGAGATGATTCCTAAAGGTATTACGACAAGCCCAAGAATTACAATGATAAATACAAATAATCTGTTGGAAAACCCCATTTTAAAGTGTTTCGTTAAAAGTTTGCCTCTCAGTTCATTCACAGCATTCCCTTTTGTCTGACTTCTTTTCATTTTTTCCCCTCTCAAATTGTAATTTCATTCCTTTATGTAAATTAATGTTTGGGGTATTCTGAATTTTCACACCTAATTGATAATTGGATACCCGTAACTTTAATATCGTCATATTCTGATATAACTTTAGGAAGATATTGTTCTATGATGGAAAAAAATGAAAGTGCACAAAGTTAACGATACGGATGATTATGGATGCCTCACAACACCAATAAATAGAGTTGATCCAGTTTGGTTTTCCTGAATGACAAACATAAATGGGCGGTTACAGTTAAACATTTTGGGCTCATCGCTTGGGACACTGGTAACACCCATGGTAATGACGGTAACTGCTGCCGCTTCGGTTCCCTTTTCATCGACAATGATTGAGGCGTTTTGAAACAAATCGCTGATGTATACATTCCCGTTAGCAGATTCAATCATATTTGAAAAATCAGCCTCATCCGGTGAAAAGGATGTTTTCATACCGGATGAAGAGAGTGGATCTTTAAGGTCATTGCTCACCTCGTATTTAAATTTCGGGAAATCCAGGATTAATGGTGATGAACTCTGTTTTGCATTTTCTATTTTTGCGGCAATTTCATCAAAAGAAGCGGTATTAATAAATGTTTCAATATTTTCTTTTGGCAGGAGAATGTACATGGTACTCCCCCCATAGTAAGGCAACCCGGCAATTTGACTGGATTCATCTTCATAGTATTCAAAACTATTCTCCTGCTGCATCATATCCACATCAACCGATTCAGTTTCGCTGAAAGAAAAAGGCTTCTTTGTTGTTTGAGAGTCATCAAATGCTTTAATCCAGGTACCTTTAAAATAAACAGTATTCATGAGATAAGCAATGGTGCTCGGATTGATTTCAGAAAGTGTGTTTTTCAAGAGATGATTTGTCTTTTCTTCCACCCAAAGATTGATTTGATCCACGGTTTTCGGGTCAGAGAAATCTGTTTTGTAGACTTCAGCGTCATAAGATGTTTTTAGTGTGTCAACAAAATCCTGCTTTGGAATGATGTCATCTTTAAACCAAAAGGAATTTGCAATATTGAGAGTAAAGGGTGGTGGCGTTTCATCTTCACCCTTTGTTTCGGCTGAAGAAATTTGGTTGAAATAATTCAGCAGGGTGTTAAATCGGCTGTTTAAGCCTGGATCCGAGTCCGCCATGGCAGTTAAAATGCCTTCCTTTGTCTGGCCTTCAGCGCCGTTTTGCACCATGGCCAGGGCAACAGAAAGACTAATAGGGGACATAAGGACATTATTTTCCGGGGAGTTCTTAAGCATGCCTTTCATCAGATTGTATCCGGTCTGATTTGAACCCTTAATGCTCAATGCAACAGCATCATTCATAACGACATCAGAAACAGTTTTGTCTTGAGTTTCAAATTTGGTTGTTGGATTAACTAATCCTTTAGAAACACTGTCTGGCAGCAGACCGCAACCGCTAAACAACAGAGTACAAAATAATAAAGTTGTAAATGTTTTAAGTTTCATCCAAACCACCCTTTTTTTGTTTAATTATACCTTTTCAGATGCTGTTTTGTCAAAAAAAAACAAGGTATCGATTTTAAAAATCTATACCTTGTCAGAAATTAAACTTATCTTAATCTAAAGCGACACTGATTTCCAGCTTAATGCCGTCTACATCAAATTCAGCACAAATAATCTCATCTTTATTCATGCTTAACTCGATATCCTCACCGTACATAAGGGTAGGAACAGATATATCCACAGTGATTCCTTCATTTGAAAAATTTATTCCCGCATTGGCAGTCAGCATATTGGACAATTCAGAAAGCGCACTTTTTGCCATGTCATCCAATTCTTCTACCGGCATGCCCATCATCATAATCGAAGCTATTTTTTTTGCGCCTTCTTTACTAGTGGAATAAACCACGTTACCTTTTTTATCTCCAACGATTCCCAGGGTGATAACGACTCCGCTGGCAACAATCTTTTTCCTCTTAGTAGTCAGTCCATTTTGGGTTACACATTCAAAACCCAGCTGTGGCAAAACGTCAGTTACAGCGTCAATAAAGGGTTTAATCATTTTCAGTGCCATTCATTACCTACCTTTTGAAAACCGGCATTCATAAAAACTTCTCCTAAATTTGTTTTTATCTTATACGATTTACTTAGAATATCCCCGATGGATATAGTAATATCATTTCCGCGAAAAACCGTTGGCGGAGAGACTCTAAGACCAAATGACTGATTTAATCCATTAAGCAGAGAACAGGCATTGCCTGCAACGACATTGGTAAACTCGCTTAAAAATGCGATTGCATTGTCAATTGATTGATCTTCATCCTGTAATATTTTTCTTGTCATATTCAGTGAAGTATCATCTGACATGTCAATGATGCATCTGCCGTTGTGTCTTCCAATGATGCCAATCGTCACTGAGATTCCCGAAGATTTCCTGGTGGCCGTGGAGTTAATCGGATTGTCCTCAATCACTATTTCGCCACCGATTTCTCTTTTTAAGAAACTGAATATTGATTCCTTAAAAGCTTCTTCATAATTATCAGTTAAGATTTTATACAGTTCGTCTCCTTCAAACAATCGTTGGATTGATGCATTAAGTTCGTTTTGATTCACTGGCTTTTGCAAATATGCTTTTATTCCAACATCTTTTGCTTTTTTAATAATTTCTTCATCCATCATTGAACTGATCGCCAGGATCTTTGCATCTTTAACATGTTTTAAAATCTCTCTTGAACATTCTATCCCGTCACCATCCGGCAAGGTCATATCCATGGTAATCAAATCGAAGGTATTGCCCTTGGCTTGTTCGATTGCATCACCCATTGTCAGTGCCGTAGCCACAACATCAAGACCACTTTTTACCAACATGTTTTTTAAAACTGCAATTGAAAAAGTAGAATCATCGACAATCATTACTTTTAAACTTCCCATAATTTCTCCCCTTTGAAATAATAGACTTAAAATTTTACATGCTTTATTCTATTTCTGAAAAGGGGTGTACGTCAAGTTATATTTACCGGATATCTCTGTGAGATCTCCATTTAGATGTCCAGGTAAAATGGTTTCTTCTTGAAAACTATATGATTCTATAGCAAAATGATTTAAGAGTAGAAGACGTTTTTAAGGAAGGAATAACAACAATGATCTCTTTAGTAGAGTTAACCCTTGAATTATCAAGATTTCTCTGAAATTGCAAAAATAATTAAATTTCATCATGTTGATTGGGATGGAAATAAATGAAGGATTGCTGGCCACAAGGACTTTTAAAACTCAAGGATTTTTCCGCCATCTGTTTCGATGGCCGTGTAACTCCCCGTATCTTTTATCACCTGGCGATATTATTATATCATTCATTAAGAGTGAGCATTTTATTAAAAAATCTTCTATTGACGTACTTTCTGTAGTAAAATGAAAGCGGCACTAACAGTCAAAAGAAGTGGTGCTATCAAAACTCAATCAATACAATTGATTTTTGGATGTGCATAGAAAAAGAGGAGAAGAAAAAGATATGACAATAACTTTATCGGATTTTATCAATGGTATCATGAATAATCCGGCGCTATTGATAATTGTAGTATTGACACTTGGGGTCATTCTAGTAAACGGTTGGACCGATGCACCAAATGCCATTGCTACCTGTGTATCCACACGGTCTCTAGCGCCCAGGAAAGCAATTATCATGGCGGCCATCTTTAATTTCCTGGGTGTTTTTGTAATGACTTCCATTAATGCAAAAGTTGCCCAAACCATAGCAAATATGGTTAATTTCAGCGGTAACCCAGATGATGCGATTATCGCCTTGTGTGCTGCTCTTTTTGCCATTGTGCTGTGGGCAACCGCCGCATGGTATTTCGGGATTCCCACTAGTGAAAGTCACGCGTTAATTGCTGGATTATCCGGAGCTGCGATTGCTCTGCAAGGTGGTATTGGCGGAATCAATGGAGCAGAATGGATCAAGGTTATTTATGGTTTGTTTACTTCCACCATTTTGGGCTTTGGATTTGGTTTCCTGGTTGTCAAAGCAGTGATGCGTATTTGTAAAAAAATGTCTCGGCAACAAACGACAAATTTTTTCAAAAAAGGGCAAGTCGGTGCAGGAGCTGCCATGGCATTTATGCACGGCGCTCAGGATGGCCAGAAATTCATGGGGATCTTCATGCTTGGAATTTTCCTGGCTCAAGGTAATGCAAATGCAACAAATTTTGTTATTCCAGTTTGGATGATGATCTTGTGTTCCCTGGTCATGGCTTTAGGAACGTCTATTGGGGGCATGAAAATCATTAAAACCGTTGGAATGGATATGGTTAAGCTGGAATCCTTCCAGGGATTCAGCGCTGATGTTGCAGCTTCAGTCTGTTTACTGCTGTCGTCTATTTGGGGGTTACCGGTAAGTACCACACATACGAAAACAACGGCCATTATGGGAGTAGGCGCGGCGAAACGCTTTTCCTCTGTTAACTGGTCAACCGTAAATAGTATGGTTTTGGCTTGGGTACTGACGTTTCCGGGATGTGGATTAATTGGTTTTCTAATGGCCTGGATTTTTGTGAGAATTTTCTAAGAAGGAGTTTACTATGTCAAAAAAAATGAAAACAAAAAGGTATAACTATTATAAGGAATTCATCAGTGTTTCCAATTTAATTGTGGAAGCATCGCATTTCCTGAATGAAATTATGAATGACTATGATGTCAATGATTTAGAACAAAAGCTGATACAATTGCATAAAATCGAACGCAATGCCGATGAACAAAAATATGAGATGATGAACAATCTGTATCGAGATTTTCTTCCTCCCATTGAACGGGATGATATTATTGATCTGGCAAATGCCCTCGATACAATCATCGATTTAATTGAAGATATTTTAATATACATTGATATGTATCAAGTTCCGGCGATTACAGCCGAAATGCTTGAATTTACGGAATTGATTGAAAAATGCGCTGAAAAGCTTCAGGAAGCAATCAAAGACCTGAAAAATTTCAAGAAACCAAAAGCCCTTCATGAAGCAATTATTTTGATTAATCGTTATGAAAATCTTGGAGATGATTTATATACGAAATCAGTTAAAAAACTCTTTGTCGCAAGAAAAGATGCTCTTGATACCATAGCATTAATACGAATTTATGATTACTTTGAGAAAAGCTGTGATTCGTTTGAGGAAGCGGCAGATATTATCTCAAGCATCATCCTCAAAAATTCTTAGCGTTGATCAAATAATTTACCCCATTATTATAGCCTTTTACCTGGTGATATTTGTTCGTTCCAGTGTAAAAAAAATATTCCGTCTTAAGGTGATCTGGAAAGAAAGAGAAATTCGACTAGAAAAATAATAGAGAAAGGCGGTATCAAGCATTTACGATGGATACAATTTTAATTGTAGAAGATAACAGGGATGTGAATCTCATGCTGGCAGAAGCATTAACCGATGCAGGCTATGAGACAAAATCCATATACACAGGAACAGATGGCATCCGAGAAATCAAAAGTCATTCCTACGACCTGATTTTGCTGGATATAATGCTTCCCTATAAAAGCGGGGATGAAATTCTCAAAGAAGTCCGGTCATTTTCGGATGTGCCGGTGATCATTATTTCCGCAAAGGAACTGGTTGGCACAAAAATTGACCTTTTGAAAATAGGCGCCGATGATTATATCACCAAGCCCTTTGACCTTGGAGAAGTGGTGGCCCGGGTGGGATCCAATTTACGGCGTTTTCATAAACAGATTCAGGAAACCAGGACTTTCAGTTATAAGGATTTAGCCTTGGATGACAGTACAAAGCGGGTGGCTATCAGTGACGCTGAAGTCGAGTTAACCGCCAAAGAATATTTAATTCTGGAGCTTCTCTTAGAACACCCGGGTAAGGTTTTTACCAAGGCGAATCTCTATGAAACCGTCTGGGAGGAAGACTACCTAGGGGATGATAATGCGGTAAAAACCCATATGAGCAATCTGCGCAGCAAACTGAAGAAGGCCAATCCTCATGAAGACTATATCGAAACCGTTTGGGGATTGGGCTATCGGCTGTATAAGGCTTGAATTGTCTGTACAACTGCACACCAATAGCAGATAATGTGAGGTGTCGTTGTACAAAAAAAGGTTCTTTGAATTGAATTATCTCTTTCTTGACTTATTCTTCGTCCACCTTAACCTTTTCTAAACCTTTTAATCCTAAACTAAAGTCATCGATAATTGCGAAAGTAATCCAATCCCTGTTGTCGGTTTATATAAAACAATTTTTCCACTCTACGTCGGACACTCTTCGAGATGTCCGCCTAAGACGTTACAAAATCGTTTATATAAACCGACAACAAGGTCTAAAGGTTTTTGTTTGTGGATTTCGCAGTTATCACTAAAGTCAGGAAAGGATTGGTGAACAAAATGAATGATCGCGTATTAAAAACAAACAATCTCACAAAAACCTATAAAGGCACGGATGCACTGCATAATGTGTCGATCTCCCTGGAGTCTGGAAAAATATATGGACTGATCGGCCAGAATGGCGCCGGAAAAACCACGTTAATGCGGTTGATCGCAGGACTTAGCTTCCCCAAAAGTGGCAACATTGAGCTTTTCGGTCATACCGGGGAAAAAGCTTTGCAGACTGAACGAAAACGACTGGGGTCCATAATTGAGTATCCCGGGATGACTCCTAACATGACTGCCAGGGAAAATCTCAAATTTCACAGAATGATGCAAGGAATCCCCAATCAGGAAGTTGAGGATGAACTCCTGGTTTTGGTGGGGCTCGGTGATACCGGGAAGAAAAAAGCGAAAAACTTTTCACTTGGCATGAAGCAGCGCTTGGGCATTGCCACAGCTCTGCTGGGGAATCCAGAATTGCTGATTTTGGATGAACCCATCAACGGCCTTGATCCCATCGGTGTGGTTGAAATCCGTAATCTCCTGAAAAAATTATGTGATGAACGACAAATGACCATTTTAATTTCCAGCCATAATTTGCCGGAGCTGTATCAAACCGCAACCGATTATATCATCATCCATAAAGGGGAAATTAAACAGACCCTCACCCTGGAACAGCTTGAAGAAAACTGCAAACACCATATTCTTATCAGTTGTGACCAGCCTGAAAAACTCACCAGTATTTTGGAAATGGCACTGAATACCACTAATTATAAGGTAATGCCGGATCAGTCGGTAAAACTTTATGATTATCTGGATGATAAAGCCCTGGTAGCACGATTGATTTTTGAAAACGGTATTATCGTAACGAATTTTTCAATTGAAGGGGATACCCTTGAAAACTACTTTATATCAGTGGTAGGAGGTGACAGTCATGCTTAATCTCATACGCGCCGATTTATTTAAGCTGTTCAAATCCATGTCCATTAAGATTCTGTTTGGCATCACCTGCCTTTGCGCTTTCACATTGACAGTTATGGCCTATTTAATACCCCGGGGAGGAATTGATGCCGGAATGACGGGCATCGGTTTTATGTTCTCGGATATTAATATCATCAGCATCCTTGGTGCGGTGCTTGCAGGGACTTTCATCTGTGGCGATTTCGACAACAAAACCATCCATGACGCCATTGCCTCAGGTTCCAGCCGAATGGCGGTTATTGTCAGTAAAGCGATTGTATTTTTCTGTGGTATTGCCTTTCTTTTACTGCCCTATGCTCTGGCCACTGTATTTGCGCTGGGGTCCGGTTTCGAGTTTGGAATGGACGCGGTGGCATTGGGATTTCTCAATTTCCTTACCAGGGGATCCGGTAACGCCATACAGGTATCCGAGCTTTTAAAACTGTTCGCGGTGATACTGACCCTGGTGATTGTATATACATCCCAACTCAGTGTTTGTGTGCCCCTTGCCTTTGTGCTCAAGAAGCCGGTTTTGGTAGTTGCCATTTATTACGCCATGACCATTCTCAGTGCCCAGCTCATCGCATTAAGTGCAAGCTCAGAAGCCCTTGATTTTATTTTATCCAAAACGCCATTTGGGGGAGACTACATCTTTTTAACCATGAATTCGGGCACGGTTGACATTGTTGCCGCAATTTTTGGCAGTCTGGTATTTATGATGGTCATGCTTGCCATTACCTATGGGGCCTTTAGAAAAGCAGAAATTAAGTAACAGAAAGGTTGGTGAAAGGGTTGACCATTATTCTTGGTGTGATCTTATTTTTTCTCGCTTTGTATCTTATTTATCTTCAATATCAGCTACACAGCCTGAACCGCCAGCTTCATAAGCGTTTGGTTGAAAAAACCAGACAGCCGCTGTCCCTGGAACTCATTAACCCGGAACTCAGCCGGCTTGCCGCCAATATGAATAAAAGTCTGAAAGCCGAAGAAACCCTTCGGCTTAATGGCATTCGAGAAGAAAAACAGTTTAAGGAAATGATTGCCAATATATCCCATGATCTGCGAACGCCTCTCACTGCCATTAAGGGCTATCAGCAGCTCATGGAAAAAGGGGAATTAACCAATGATCAACGACGAAAACTTCACACTGCGCAAAAACACGCAGATGAGCTGGGAAACCGGATTCAACATTTCTTTGAATATTCCTATTTGTTAAATGCAGAGTCTGAACCTACAATCGAAGGTTTTAATCTAACAAACCTTGTGGCAGAATGCCTGGCAGAGTCTGTTGCTGTTTTTGAAGAAAACAATCTGTCGGTATGCTTTGAAGAAGGGCCATCGGTTTTCGCTTTTGGTGATCAAGAAATGACCACCCGGATTGTGCAAAATCTCATAAGGAACTGCACAGCACATTCGGTAGGGGATATTAAGGTTCGGATTAGTAGCGAAGACTTTGCGGTGATCTCATTTAAAAACCCTGTGAAAAATCCACAGGTAATCGATGTTAATCGGCTGTTTGACCGATTTTATACCGCAGACAAGGCTCGGGGAGAAACCACTGGCCTGGGACTTTCCATTGTTAAATCCCTTGCCGAAAAAATGAACGGCCATACAAAAGCGGATTTACAAAAGTGTGAGCTTGAAATTCGGATTGAACTGCCGCTATGTGAAAGACCTTAATGATAAACAAAGACGTGGGGATATTTTCCCACGTCTTTGTTTAAGTATCTAAGATGGACGATTTCTATTGGATATATATATTGGATATGGATCAATTATCAGTTCAAACAAGACAAACGAAACGTCCCCGCGTCTGAGTCTTCTATCCTTCCTGGGGGGCTGTTTGTTTCCATTTACAGACATGTTCTTCAATGATATCAATCATTATGAACAAGACAAACCCGACTAAACTAATAATAATAATGCCCAGGTACATGTTCATGTAATCCATTCTGCTCCATGCGTCTAAAATATAAAATCCCATACCATATTGGGTGCCATAAGCCTCGGTAAAAAACAGAATCGACAATGCCGTTCCAACGGATACCCTTAAATTGGTCAGAAGTTCAGGTAAAATCGCTGGCAGCGTCACATTTAGAAACCGTTGGGTTTTTGAACCACCTAAACTCGTGATCATGTCATAGGTTTCATGAGAAATATTTTGCACCGAATCCCGGGTGACGACAATGACCTGAAAAACTAAAATAAGCACAATCAGGATGATTTTGGAACCATTGCCCAGGCCGAATATCAGCATTAGAATTGGCAGAAAAACCGTTTTCGGGGTGGGGTAGGTTAAATAGACAACGGGTCCGAGCACCTTGGTCCACTGACCGGAATTGGCCATCAGCAGTCCAATGGCAATACCAATAATCAGTGCAATAATGATACCGCTTGTTACCCGATAAAGGCTGGCTAGGATGTGCATTCCTATTTCCTGATTGAGTATATCACCCATATGAGCGTAGACTTGAAGGGGTGTCGGCAACACGGATTTATTCCAGAGTACTGCCACCAGATACCAGATCAAGTTGATCAATCCGAATCCCTGGAGAAACATGACCAATCTTTTTTTTGATTTCATAGGGTCCATCCTTTTTTGATAATGCCCCTGATATACGAGGACAATTTCAGGTGCTCCGTATTTTCACGTATATTCTCGGTATTAAAAAGAGGGTTATCAATAATTTCGACAATTGTTCCGGGACAGTCGGACATAATAATAAGCTTTTTACCCATGAAAATGGCTTCTTCAATGCTGTGGGTAACAAATAGAGTGGTCAGCTTTTTTTTGTTCCATAATTGTATGAATAATTCCTGGGCTTCTTCCCGGGTAAGTGAATCCAAGGATGAAAAGGGTTCATCCATCAGTAACAGTTGGGGATTCATAATAAATGCCCGGGCAATCGCTACTCTTTGCTTTTGTCCGCCACTCAGGTCCTTTGGAAATCGATGTTTAAGATCCGATATATTCAGGTGTTCCAGTATATAATCGATTTGTTCCTGGGTTTGGGTATTGATCTTTATGCCTTTTATTTTAAGAGACAGTAGATAGTTTTGTTCCACGTTTTTCCAGGGGAGAAGTCCAAAGTGCTGGGGGATATATCCAATCGCCTGTTCCCTGGGATATAAGGGAACATCGTTTAACAAGACCTGCCCTTCGTAATTTTGAATGACACCGCTAAGAACACTCAGCAACGTGGATTTTCCGCAGCCGGATGGCCCGATGATAGCGTAGATTTCGCCTTGTTGAATCGTCAAATCGATGGGGCCCAGGGCATGGATGCTTTCATCTGCTTTTTTGTAGGTAACCGCAAGTTGTTTTATGACTAACATCATTCACCTTCTTCTATTGCTGCATAACGAGATCTTTCGGGGTCAGCTTTTTATCAACTAACTGGTTTGCGTTTACCCAGTCAATGGCGTCCTGGAGTTCACTATCTGGTGGAAGTCCGCTTTTTTCAAAGGCAGGTAAAACGATCTGACCTTTCATCTCTGCGGGATATCCAATTGTATCAATAACGATGTTTTCATATGACGCTATCGGATTTGTGTTTGTAAAATCAATGGCGGCATCATAGGCCTTAAAAAAATGATTGATTTCTTCTTTTTTATTAGTGATAGCTTCCTGGGAGAAGGCAATGATCGAGGGGTAAAGTCCCATTTCACTGGCTTTACCAAGGACCACACCGCCGTCTTTTATTGCCAGAGAAGCAAAAGGTTCAGGTAAAAGCGCCAAGTCAACTTTATTATTCGTCAGCATTTCAACCCGGGCCGGAATGGCAGGAATCGCTGTTTTGACAATACTCCCTGTATCTATGTTATTTGCTTCAAGCATTTTATCCAGGGTATATTCGATAACCGTATTTTCAGATATGGCCACTGTTTTGCCACTGATATCCTTCATTGATGTAATGCCTGAATCTTTTCCGGCAATAAGCAGATGATCACAGGTTGTGGAACTTGCAATTTTAATATCAAAACCAGCATTCTGGTAAAGGCAAATAGCCACTTGATCGCCGATAATGCCGTCTAAATTTCCGGATTGATAGGCTGCATCCCTGTCTTTGGCACTTTTAAATATTTCATATTTGACCTGTACCTTTTCTTTCTCAAAAAGGCCTTGTTGTTCAGCTAATATAATCGGAATAGCATCCGCCGAAGCCATTAGGCCAATGGTCAGTGTCTTTTGCCCAGCTGCTTCTTTGCCGCATCCTGCCAGCGAAACCATAAGTACCAGCACTAAACCTATAACTGTTAATTTTTTCATCAGTTATCCTTCCATTTTTCAAAAAGTGTGTTCTCAATCAGGAGATTATCAAGGATCTTGCCGACAACAAAATCCACCAGTGATTCGATGGTCTCCGGCATATGGTAAAATCCTGGCATTGCCGGGATTATTCGCACGCCTAAACGTGCGAGCTTTAACATATTTTCAAGATGTATGGCATTAAATGGGGTTTCTCTTGGTACGATAACCAATTTCCGATTCTCTTTAAGGGCTACATCCGCAACCCGTGTTAAAAGGTTTTTCGAATGCCCCTGGCTGATTTCTGCTAGAGTTCCCATGGAACAGGGCAAAATAATAACGGCATCATAGGAATAAGATCCACTGGCTACCCCAGAAAATAGATTGTCGATATCTTCCAGTTTAATATGGGCATATTCTTTTTTTAGATCTTCAACCCATTTGTCCAGTTCGATGCCGGTTTCAAATTTCATGACTTTTTTACCATTTGCAGTACAGATAATGTTCAGTTCATAGCCTTTTTCCAATAATACTTCAATGATTCGTTTTGCATAGATGCTGCCGCTGGCACCGGTTATGCCAATAATTATTCTTTTCAAGGGAAACTTCCTTTCAAATCATTATGAATGACAATACACTTGACATCTAGTTCACAAGTCTATCTATCCAATAACGCTTTTTACTATATTAAAGCATCGAGCACACCAAAAATCAAAAAAGTCACACTGATGAGCTGGTTTATACTATAGGATGCGATGTTCACATGGGTTAGCTTTTCAGGTTTGACCATGCGGTGCTCGATAATAAATAGAATGGCGATGATTCCCAACCCAATATAATAGATCCACCCCAGGGCCGGTGTTAACAACCCGACAAAGATAAGGAATATCATTGCTCCCAGGTGAAATAGTCCGGCAATACGAAGGGCATTTTTTACGCCAAAAGTAACGGGGATTGAATGCAGGCCATGATTAACATCGTATTCATAGTCCTGAGAACCATAGATAATATCAAATCCAGCGACCCAAAGGGTATTCGCAGCTCCCATAAATAAAGGAATCCAGGAGATGCTTCCAGTAACCGCGATCCATGCTCCAACCGGAGCCATTGCCGTTGTGACACCTAAAAATAAATGACAAAGAAAGGTGAATCGTTTTGTGTATGAATAGAATACGAGAAAAAACAATGCCACCGGAGATAGTATCAAACATAAAGGGTTAAGCATTGCCGCTGCTACCACCATCAGTATAAAGCAACCAATGGACAAAACAATCGCTTCGCTTTTTTTGACTAGACCCTGGGGGATTTGCCGTGTCGCCGTGCGGGGGTTTTTCTTGTCAATCTCTGCATCGATGACGCGATTGATGGCATTGGCTCCGGTTCTGGCTCCCATAAAAGCAACTAAAATCCAAAAGGCTGTTTCCGGCGCGATGTTCCCGTTACCTGCAATTAACATGGATATGAGGGCAAAGGAAAGGGAAAAAATGGTGTGCGAAAACATAACGAGATTCCCGTAGTCCTTAATTTTATGAAGGACCTTAGAAAAACTGTTAATCAAGACCATATTCGGACCACCTTTTAGACACACGGTCTTTAATCTCCTGGGTCATTTCAATATCATCAGGCCAGTCCCTGGTATGTCCTTCGCTTTTCCATTTTCGGGTTGCGTCAATACCCATTCTATGCCCATAGTGGGGAAGATTCGACGCATGGTCCAGGGCATCCAGAGGGCCCTCGGATATTACCACATCGCTTTTGGCATCAATGTTATTAAATACTTTCCAGGCGACGGTGCTCAGGTCACAGGGCTTAATTTCTTCATCCACGACAATAATCATTTTGGTATACATCATTTGCCCCATGCCCCATAAGCTGTTCATGATCTTCTTGCCATGTCCCGGATACCTTTTTTTAATCGAAACAATGACACAGTTATGAAAAACACCTTCCAAGGGAAAGTTGATTTCCACAATTTCCGGCAACTGCATTTTTATTAGCGGCAGAAAAATGCGTTCGGTTGCTTTACCCATATAACAGTCTTCCATCGGTGGCTTTCCAACCACTGTTGCCGGAAAAATAGGCTGTTTCTTGTGGGTGATACAGGTTACATGAAAAACAGGGTAATAATCCGCAAGGGAATAATAACCGGTGTGGTCGCCAAAGGGACCTTCAAGACGAAGATCCTCATTTACATCCACATATCCCTCTAAAATAAATTCAGCATCCGCAGGGACATAGATATCATTGGTTATGGACTTAACCATTTTAACCGGCATTTTCCGTAAAAACCCTGCAAACATCATCTCATCAATCATTTTAGGAAGTGGCGCCGTTGCTGCGTAGGTAATCGCCGGATCACAACCCAAGGCAACGGAAACCGGCATTACGCCGCCAAGCTCTTTATAGTCATCATAAATTTCTCTGCCATCCTTGTGCCAATGCCAATGCATGCCGGTGCTGTTTTTATCATATACCTGCATACGATACATGCCCATATTTTGAATGCCGCTTTTGGGATCCTTTGTGATCACGATGGGCAAAGTAAAGAACTTCCCGGCGTCATCCGGCCAACATTTTAAAACCGGTAATTTGGACAAATCAGGTTCATAATTGATCACCTGTTGGCAAGCCCCTTTTACAGGAAGCTTAATGGGTATGATACATGCCATCCGGGTTAATCTCGGCAGAGACTTAACCGTCTTCATCAGTCCCAGATAATTTGTCATGTCAATAAACTCTTCAATGCTGTTTCCAATGTCATCAAGTTTTTCAACACCTAGGGCCATACTCATACGTTCATAGGTTCCCATGGCATTGATGAGCACTGGAAATTCTGATCCTTTAACCTTTTCAAAAAGCAAGGCCGGACCATAATTCTTGCTTACTCTATCGGTTATTTCCGTAATTTCAAGTTCAGCATCTACTTCAGTGGGGATTCTTTTTAATAAATGATTTTTTTCTAATTCATGAATAAAATCCGATAAATCTTTAAAGGCCATGCAAAGCTCCAATCCTAAGACTCATTTAGTTCAATAGACATATAATTCTAACTCAATTATAGACGTAATCTCAGGCTTTTGCAACGGCGCCATTACTATTCGAAAATCATTTCTGCTCAGCAAAATAATGAGCGACAGCATAATTAAATGAATTTATAAAAAACGAAATTGCCTTTTTGCTTATATCCGCCCTGGAGTTTACGGCATGAAAGGCATGATAACACCCTTCATACATTTCAAAATCAACTGGAACACCGGCTTTTCTTAAATTGACAACATATTGAATCGTTTCATCCCTAAATGGTTCTAAGTCACCAATAAAAGTAGCGGTTGGCGGAAGGTTGCTGTAATCTGTTGCCCTGGCAGGAGCCGCATAGGCAGGCACATCCTTCCCATACAATTCACCAAGATATAATTTCCAGGCCCATCTATTTGAATCAGAGTTCCAAATAGGGGCATTATTGTCTTTTGCCGATTCACTAATCATTCGATCGTCTATCATCGGATATAATGGCATCTGAAAAGCAATATTTACTTCTCCCTTATCTCTTGCATAGAGAGTCAGAGCAGCAGTTAATCCGCCTCCGGAACTATCTCCTCCGACCATGAGCTGATTTTCTCTGATACCCAGTTCTTTCGCATTGATTTTCATCCATAGAAGAGCTTCATAACAGTCTTCCAGCGCGGCCGGATAGGGTTCATCAATGGATACACGATAATCGGGAGCGACGATAACACAATTACTTTCCTGAATTAATTTTTTATACATGACTTCATCTTGTTCCGGAACTCCGAATGCATAACCGCCACCATGAATCCAAAGTACTCCGGGAACGTCTTGTTTTGGATTAAGGGGCTTGTATATGCGAATACGCAATTTAGATTCATCTTTCTTACGAGGAATCAACTTTTCACTGCTTTTTAGTTCCTTGATGTTTTTTCCGGCAAAGAATTTATTTAATATTTTTTGATTTCTCTGGGCATTTTTGAGAAATTCTGTTTCACTGGATGCGTGGATTATGAGGTCCATAAGTTTACCTGTAAGTCTCAATTGCTTATCAATCATTTTATTTGTTACTTTCATTTTTACTTATTCCTTTTATCAAATTGTTTCAACCGATAAAGTTACTAACCCTATTGTATGAGAATGAGCAAAAAGAAACAAGTGC
>NZ_DATCHP010000004.1:0-6001 GCF_036508315.1 Acetobacterium sp.
TAGTTGGAATGTTAACGGCATTCGCGCCATTGAAAAAAAAGACTTTATTTCATGGGTGGAAGAAACCCAACCGGATATATTATGTCTTCAGGAAACCAAAGCTGAGGTTACTCAGCTAAGTGAAAAATTGATTAATATTTCCAATTATACTTCCTATTTCCACTCCGGAGAAAAAAAAGGCTACAGTGGAACTGCCGTTTATTACAAAAATGAGCCTTTGAGCATTAAAACCGGTCTTTCCGACCCCCGATTCAATAAGGAAGGACGAACCATTATTATGGAATATGTTGACTTTACTCTCTATAATGTCTATTTCCCAAATGGACAAAAAGATGAAGAACGCCTCCAATATAAAATGGATTTTAATCGCTGTATTCAGAAGGATATAAAAGCGCTTCTTGATTCTGGTAAAAACGTCATTGTCGGCGGGGATATCAACACTGCCCACTGTGAAATTGACCTTAAACATCCCAGAGAAAATTCCAAACGCTCAGGTTTTCTCCCTGAAGAGCGGGCTTGGATCACTGAGTTTCTAAGTATTGGCATGGTCGATTCCTGGCGTGTTCAGCACCCTGATGAGGTAAAATACAGCTGGTGGTCGATGCGATTTAATGCCAGAAAAACCAATGCCGGATGGCGGATTGACAGTTTTTTTGTTTCAGAAGGATTTATGAATCAAATTGGAAAAACAGAAATACTGGATAAAGTGATGGGCTCCGATCATTGCCCTATTACATTAACCATTACCTAAAAAAGACTGCTTTTAAGTTATCACAACAATGTACTTAATAACAGCCTATCATCCAAAATTTTCAGGCCAATTATTTATTGTTGTTTGAGCCCTAAAGGCATGCAAACAGATAAATTAATTGGCCTGAACAGATTTTCATATTTCTATTTAATTCTTCAGGCGTTGGATAGCTTCTCTGACCGTATCCCATTCATTATAATAGAGGATTTCGTCCTTCATTATTTCCTGCTTTTCATGGCCTTTGCCGGCAAGCACTAATACATCTCCGGGCTGGCAAAGCGATGCACCGTGATAAACAGCTTCAACCCGGGTTTCAACGGCGGTATAATTTTCAGTTTTTTCGGCTACACCTGCTGCCACAGCATTAATAATATCCATTGGATTTTCACTGGCAGGATTATCCGAAGTCACCACAACGGTATCTGCATACGTTCCGGCAATGCGACCCATAATAGGTCGTTTCTCCCGATCCCGGTCACCATTACATCCAAAAACAAGCACAATCCGCCCATTATAGATCTTACGCACTGATTTTAATAGCTTTTTCAGGGAATCCGGGGAATGAGCATAGTCGATGATTACATCAAATGGAGCATCTACATCCAAACGCTCCATCCGACCTTCGACTCCAGGCATTGTTGCCATAGCTTTTTTAATGCTCTCCATCGACACCCCTTCCTCCAGGGCATTAATAATAGCAGCCATACTGTTATATACCATGAACTCTCCCGGAATATCTAAATAGATTTGCTCTTCACTTACCGGGGTAACCAGAGTATAGGTGGTACCCTGAACCTCATAGATCATATTTCTGGCAATGTAATCATTAGTCGGTTCCAACCCGTAAGTAATGATTGGTATATCCGTTTTGTCCTCAAGAATTTCACAGAGTATCCGTCCCCAGCGATCATCTCCATTAATAATATTAGCCTTTTTTACCCGATAAAAAAGTTTCGCTTTTGCATTAAAATAATTTTCAAAGGTTTTATGAAAGTCCAGATGATCCTGGGTAAGGTTAGTAAAGATGCCATAGTCAAAAGCCACACCGTTTACACGATCCAGAGCCAGTCCATGGGAGGAAACCTCCATGGATAAATAATTACATCCCGCATCCCGCATTTCTCCAATAATTTCCTGAACTTCCAGGGATTCGGGAGTAGTCCTGCCTCGATTATCTATAATTTCAGCTTCAATAAGATTGTTGATAGTTCCAATAAGACCGCATTTTTTTCCGTCGGCTTCAAAAACGCTTTTAAGCATATAGGTAATGCTGGTCTTTCCATTGGTTCCTGTAATACCAGTAACGATCATGGCTTTCGAGGGGTTTTCATAAAAGGCCGAAGCAATGATTCCCAGAGCAAACCGTGAATCTGAAACCCTGATGTAGGTCACCTGATCATCGTACTCAGTAAGCTGGTTTTGGTAAATCACAACTCCTGCGCCTTGGGCAATTGCATTTCGAACATACTTATGTCCATCTGTTACATATCCAGGTATCGCCACAAAAAGAGTTCCGGCCTGAACATCCTTAGAATTATAGGCAATTTTTTTTACTTCGTAGTCTGATTGCAGGTTTATTATCTCCAAAATCTTTAGCTCTTTAATGATTAATTCAATTTTCATTTTAATTTTCCTTTCGACGTTAACAGAGTATACCTTACCTTACCTCATTTCATATTATACTTCTTTGTTTATTTCCTGTCCAGAGAGGTTCTTTTTTTACCAAAAAATAAAAAGGAGACACAACTTCCTTGTATCTCCTTATGACCTATTTAATCAATTTCATTTTCATATCCGGTAACGGAACAATTAATCCCAAAATCATCCACTGAAATCTCATGTTTAGGAGGAATCACCACTACTTGATGATCCCAATTAAGGGAAACAAACATTTCCAAAAGCTCAACATCTCCTTGAGTAACGCAAAACTCCAGCTTAAGCACTTGGCTGAGGTGTCTTGCACAATGGATCCAATTTTCTAACTCATAAGCCCCAGAATCAACCATCATTAAGGACTTATGATTTTTGAACATGATTTCCATAATGATCGCAGCTCTTCTAGAGCCATATTTACTAATTGCATAATGGTACTCTTCCCTAAGTGATTTCTTACCCTGCATCCAGGCCTTAGTAATAAAAAAGGTTTCCCCTCGAAGGCCTTTCAACTTTTTATTTTTATGAAGAAGCATTTGAATGCAATCCTCAGAGCGAAGAAAAGCCAGTTTCGTTTTTTCACTGAAGATACCCACTAAGCCCTTGCCGCAATTACCATAAGCCAGAAGAATCATTTCATAGTCCTGATGCTTGTCAATTTCTATTTGTAATTCAATTCTTAAAAAATCCGGGTTTGTGTGAAGATCCGAGCTCATCCATACTGTATCATAAGAAATACCTGTATTTTTCAAGGCCAGAGTTATTTCATCTTGAATCATTCCACAGGCAATCAATAAGATATTTGTTTTCATCATAACACCTCAGTTATTGATTACTAATCGAAAGAGGCAATCGCTTCTAATCCGGTGTCCTCTCCAGTAAAATACATTAATCCCCAACCGATGGGGTGCCCTTTTTCATCCAAAAGCTTTTGCTCCACTACTAGCAAGGGTTCACCATCTAAAACATCCAAAATTTGACTGACTTCCCCTTTGGCTGCCATGGCCCGAATTTTGAGCTTTTTTGTCATCGCAAAAATTGAATTCTTTTTTGCAACCATTTCCGGGAAAGTGGCATATCGAATTTCTTTTTCCACAATCGGAATCCCTCGATAATAAGGAATATATTTGACATCGTATGCTTTTACCAGTCCGTCACTGACAAATATCCGTTTTACTACAATAACGTGTTTATTTTCTGGAATTTCCAAATTAAAGCCAACTTCATAACTGGGTTTAATAACATTCACCTCTATGAGTCGAATCTCTTCACCCTTCTTTTCCGTGGTCATCATTTCATCAAAATGAAGTGTGTATAAATCCAGGTTTGGTTCACAAACGTAATTTCCTTTTCCGGGAATAGAATAAATATATCCCTCGTTTACGAGGACTGCCAAGCCCTTCCTCACCGTCATTCGGCTCACATTAAATTGTTCACAAAGAAGATTTTCAGATTGAATGGCATCGCCTGGTTGGACTTTTTCACCTGTTATCATGCTTTTTATTGCTTCAACTATTTTTAAGTATTCGGGGGATCCCATTTTCTCACCACCTTGGTCTATTTAGTATTATTTTCTGGGAATGCTTTCTCTTGCATCCAGATTTTACATTTTTCTACGCCTTTAGTTACATCCTTTGTTGCATAATCTGCACCGACAATCTGACCTGTTTTATCATCAACCACAGTACCGCCAATAATAATTCGATAATCATCCCGAATACCTCGTGTAACCAATTCACAGACGACTGCTCGCATTTCATAAACAGTTTCCTGCTGCATGCCGCTAAGCCCGATAATATCAGGCTTCATGGTTTCAATAGCATCCATCACCTTATTCAGAGAAACATCAGTTCCCAAATCAATGATTTCAAAACCCGCTGTTTTTGCAAAAGAACCAAAAATATTTTTCCCAATATCATGGCAATCTCCGAAAACAGAAAACAGCATTATCTTTCCAATTCTATTTTTTGGTGTTATCTTACACAATGCCTCTAATTCCTCTAATTCCATAACTTCCTGAAAAATAATCCCGGCAAAAATCAAATCTGCAATAAAATAATCGCTGGTTTCATAAAGCTTTCCTACCCGCTCCATTCCAATTTGCAGCCATTTGAAAATTTCAATGGGTTTAAATCCCTTACGAATGGCAATCCGTACGAGCTCCAATGTTCGATCTTCATATAATCCTTCAATGGATCTTACAATGCTATTTTTCATAATAAAGCTCCACTTCCTCTAGGTTGTAAAAATATTTTTCATCAAACCGTTTTATTACAAGGTCTTTGGATTCATATTATTACACTTGGAATTTTTTATCCGTACTCGCCTATTATAACCTAAATTAAGTTTTTTTTAATGATATTCTTTGTTTTTAAATCAGAATTTATAACTAACTTTAAATTTAGAGGCCTTCACTCTTCATCTAAAGAGCAAAAGTTACTAAACTATTTTTATAGGTTAACATAGTAACCGATGCATAGAGCAATTAAACCCTCATCAATATTGTTTCAAACGGTTGCTGGCAGACTATTTTTTATGAAGATTTATCCCTTGGAAATATTTGTCCCAAGGCAATATTTTCCCTCAGAAATAATCTTATTTCATGAAAGCGTTTGAGGGAATTATACCATACTTATATCGACCTGTATATACAAATATCTACAGATCCTGCTTTTCAGTGAGTGATCAATGGTGGTTCATCTTCATTTTTTAATTTGCCCACTAAAAAAACAAACCCCCAGAGCATTTTGCTCTGAGGGTTTGTAAAGTTAATACAATAATTACATTGCATTTTTGAATATTTGAACAACGTCTGCAAGTTTTACTGTTGCAGGATTTGTACCGGCACAGGCATCATTCATAGCATTTGTAGCCATGAGTTCGAAATCTTTTTCTTTTGCGCCGAGTTCTGTTAAACCAGAAGGTATTCCAACGTCCTGAGAAAGTTTAACAATAGCATCTAAGCCCTTTTCAGCAGCATCTCTTACTGAAAGGCCTTCAATGTTTTCGCCTAATGCAACAGCAATGTCGCCTAAACGTTTAGGGTTAGCATTCAAGTTATATCTTTCAACATGTGGTAATAAAATAGCGTTACACACACCATGTGGAAGATCATAGAATCCACCTAATTGATGAGCCATTGCATGTACATAACCTAAGCTTGCATTGTTAAATGCCATTCCGCCTAAGAACTGTGCATATGCCATGTTATTTCTTGCTTCAAAATTTTGTCCGTTGGCAACTGCCTGACGTAAGTTTTCGCCAATTAATTTCATGGACATTAAAGCAGCTGAATCAGTTACGGGTGTTGCAATTGTTGACATATAAGCTTCTACTGAATGTGTTAATGCATCCATTCCTGTAGCAGCTGTTAATGCAGGAGGCATACCCATCATTAATACTGGATCATTGACAGATACTGTTGGTGTACATCTCCAATCGACGATTGCCATTTTAACATGGGTTTCAGAGTTTGTGATAATACAAAAACGTGTCATTTCACTGGCTGTACCAGCAGTAGTATTAATCGCAATCAATGCGGTCATTGGTTTTGTACTTTTGTTAACGCCTGCAAAATCCTTGATTTCGCCGCCGTTT
>NZ_DATCHP010000005.1:0-101423 GCF_036508315.1 Acetobacterium sp.
ATTGTAGTTGATGCTCTTTCAGGTGTACAGGTTGGCACTGAAAAAGCCATTGAATTACTCCGGAAAGCCAATGTTCCTGCCTTTATTGTTGTCAATAAAATGGACAGAGAAAATGCAACCTTTGCCAAGGTCATGGATCAATTAAAAGTGACTTTTGGAAACAAGGTTGTTCCTTTTGAGCTTCCTATGGGCGAAGGCGAGGAAATGCGCGGTGTTGTTAATATTGTGGATATGACAGGAAGTGAACGTAAAGAGAACCGATGCTTCGATGTGGTTGTACCCGATGACATGAAGGCTGATCTCGAGCCTTTCCGTGATATGATTATGGAATCGGTTGCCCAAACCAGTGAAAGCTTGATGGAAAAATATTTCGATGGTGAAGAACTCACCCAGGAGGAAATCCATCAGGGCATTCGACATGGGGTTATTCAAGGCGACTTAATTCCGGTTCTTTGTACATCCGCCATTCAAAACATTGGGGTTGAAACCCTAGAAAATATGATGATTGAATACCTGCCATCTCCAGGCGAAGGAAAGTCTGAAATAGGAAAAGATCCCCGAAATTTAAAAGAAATCGAACGCTATTGCTCGAATACTGAGCCCTTCTCAGCACTGGTATTTAAAACCATTGCTGACCCCTATGTTGGCAAGCTATCTATTTTTAAAGTGATGTCCGGGGTATTGGATCATTCAGTTGAAATTTTTAATGCCACCCGGGAGGCAAAAGAAAAAGCAAACCATATCTACGTCCTTCGTGGAAACAAACAAATTGAAGTTGAAAAATTGGAAGCAGGGGATATTGGTGCCTTTTCAAAATTAAGCGAAACTGTTACCGGAGATACACTGTGTACCAATAAATCACCCATTGTTTATGAAAGAATTGTTTTACCAAAGCCAATTATTTCCATGGCCATTGAACCCAAAACAAAGGCCGATATTGATAAATTAGCCACTGGACTCCACCGACTGGTTGAAGAAGATCCAACCATGACGGTGTCACGAAACAAGGAAACCAAACAAACCCTGGTTTCCGGCCTTGGAGAAATGCATCTTGAAATTATTTCTCAAAAGCTGAAACAAAAATTTGGCGTTGAGGTTAACCTGGTGCCCATGAAGGTACCTTACCGTGAAACCATTAAAAAGAAATCAACCGCCGAAGGGAAACATAAGAAACAATCCGGTGGAAATGGACAGTTTGGTCATGTTTATGTTAATTTCGAACCAGGGGCTACACCGAATGATCCGTTTTTATTTGTTGATAAGGTTGTCGGCGGATCTGTTCCCCGTAACTTTATTCCAGCAGTTGAAAAAGGTTTGGAAAGCTGTATGACTGAAGGCGTTCTTGCAGGCTATCCCGTTACCGGAGTTGTAGCCACCCTTTTTGATGGATCCTACCATGCCGTGGATTCCGATGAAATGTCCTTTAAAATGGCGGCATCCCAGGCCTACCGAAAAGGAATGAAAGATGCGGCACCCGTACTTCTTGAACCGATTTACCATATCGATATCATTGTCCCCGAAGAATATATGGGAGATATTATGGGTGATTTAAATAAAAAGCGCGGACGTATTATGGGAATGGAAGCCGTGCCTGGCGGGAAACAACAAATTTTAGCAGAAGCACCTTTAGCAGAAATGTTTAAATATGCCACAGAGCTAAGATCAATGACCCAGGCAAGAGGCGAATTCTCAATGAATTTTGTCCGCTATGAAGAGGCCCCACCGATCATTTCAGAAAAGGTGATTGCAGCAGCACTTAAGGAAAAAGAATTGAAAATATCCTAGGTTGGTCACTGGATTTTGGGTGTGATGCGGTTGAACCGGCAAAGCCTGTCCGAGCCGGGCCCATACAATGCTAAATCAGGGTTATTCAAAATAAGTTTGCTTCACAGTTTTAAGACGGGAAGAAATTCCCGTCTTTTTTTTTAATTAAAAAGCTTTGCAGTATGTTATAATAGTGGAATTGGGAAATTAAGGAGAGCAGGAATGGATTCATTAAAAGAGAAAATCAGAAAAGAAGGCCAGGTCAAAGGTCAGGGGATATTAAAAGTGGATTCATTTTTAAATCACCAGCTGGATGTGGCATTATTTGAAGAAATGGGTAAAGCCTTTGCAAAACGATTTGCAGGACAAGGCATTAATAAGATATTGACCATTGAAACATCAGGAATTGCCATTGCAACCAGTACAGCACGATATTTTGACTATTGCCCGGTGGTTTTTGCCAAAAAACATGTTTCATTAAATTTAGATAATGATATTTATTCCAGCGACGTATATTCCTATACCAAGCAACAGTCCTATAAAATCATGGTTTCTAAAAAATATATGAATAAAGACGATCGTGTTCTTATTATTGATGACTTTCTTGCCAATGGGAAAGCAGTGGAAGCTTTAATGGATGTGATTAAACAATCCGGTGCCACCCTCATTGGGGTAGGCATTGCCATTGAAAAAGGATTCCAGGGTGGTGGAGCACGCCTTCGGGAACAAGGCATAGCCCTGGAATCCCTGGCCATTGTTGATGAAATGAGTGAAGAAAAAGGAATTATATTCCGGGACTAATGGAGAAAGAAGTGAATAATATGGAACAAAATGGACCAATCGGGCTCATAGACTCGGGCATCGGTGGTTTCACCGTTTTGAAGGAGCTGCAAATGCGGCTTCCCAATGAGAATTATATCTATTTTGGGGATTCAAAACGGATGCCATATGGAGAACGAGAAAATGAAGAACTGATTTGCCTTGGCAACGCAATTATTAAAAATCTGGAAGGTCGCGGCGTTAAAACCATTGTGCTGGCATGTAATACCCTTTCATCCCTGATTTCTGAATTTACATCACAGGTGCCATTGTTTAGTGTCATTGAAGCCGGTGTACAGGAAACGCTTTCCTGTCGTGAACAGGGATTGGTAGGGCTGATCGCCACCATCGCCACAGTGAAAAACAAAGGATATGAACGGGAACTTGGTCTTTTGACCACTGAAATAGAATACATTGCCCAGGGAACACATACCCTAGGGAAGGTGATTAACGATGGCCAGGGGGATTTGAAAATATTAAAAAGCAATATCCGGGAAGCCGTCGAGCCCATACTTTTAAGGGGTGTAAAAAAAGGCATGATTATTGAGGACCTTTTGCTGGGTTGCACCCATTTTCCTATTGTAGCCGGTACCATTAGGAAAATGTACCCGGAGCTGAATCTGATTAACCCTGCAGAGGGACTGGTAAGGCTCCTGGAAGAGAATCTTCAGGAAAATGATGGTTTTAATCCAGGGGAAGCAGCCTTCGTGACTCAAATTCTCACAACCGGTGACTTTGAAATATTTGAGAATATGATCAGTGAGCTTGAACTCAACTGCGATTCTTTAGAAATGACAAAATTAAAAGGTTTTGCCTAATGCCTATAATAAGAAGCAAACAAGGAGAAGATTATGAAAATAATAGAAATACCAGATAAAAAAATTGTATACAGTGGCATACAGCCATCGGGAACCTTTACCGTCGGTAATTATTTTGGAGCCATGAAAAACTGGGTTAATCTTCAGGAGGATTATCACAGTTTGTTTTGTGTCGTGGATCTTCACGCCATCACCATGCCACAAAATCCAGAGGAATTAAGACGCCGGACTTATGAATCAATTGCCCTGTTATTGGCACTTGGCATTAACCCGGATAAATCAATTTTATATGTTCAGTCCATGGTTCCGGAACATTGCGAGCTTACCTGGATATTAAATTGCTGTACCTACATGGGTGAGTTAAGCCGGATGACACAATTCAAAGATAAATCTCAGAAACAAGGCGAAAACATTCGGGTCGGTCTTTTCGACTATCCAGTGCTTATGGCTGCGGATATATTGTTATATCAAACAGACTTGGTACCGGTGGGGAATGATCAGCGTCAGCATGTCGAGCTTGCCCGGGACATAGCCATCCGTTTTAACCAACAGTTTGGGCACACCTTTAAGGTACCCGAGGCTTATTTTGGAGAATCCGGAGCCCGGATTATGAGCCTTCAGGAGCCAACCAGGAAAATGTCCAAGTCCGATGACAACCTTAATAGCTTTATCTCACTCTTAGACGACCCAAAAACCATTATTAAAAAATTCAAACGGGCAGTGACTGATTCAGAAATGGCAGTTTATCACGATCGGGAAAAAAAACCAGGGGTTTCCAATCTTATGGAAATTTACGCCTGTGCCACCGGAAATTGCCTGGATGATATTACCACTGAATTTGAAGGTAAAGGCTATGGTGATTTTAAAGCGGCTGTGGGCGAAGCGGTGGCTGAAACCCTGCTTCCAGTTCAAAGAGACTACCACCGGTTATTAAAAGAAAAAGATTATCTTAAACAAATCATGCGTACCCATTCTGAAAAGGCATCCATGATGGCCTGGAAAACCCTGGCAAAAGCCAGAAAACAGGTCGGATTTGTGACAGTATAGAGGATCGCAAACATCAATGTCCGCCCTTGCTATTATCATTGTCTTTCTTGAGATCGGACACTCGTTGGGTGTTCGCCTCAACGAAGACAATTGATAAATAGCAATATCGGACACTGATGTAACCACGTTTTATTGCCTGAAAGCCTAAACACGACCTATGTTCGCCATGAGGCACACAACTTCATAAAATAATTATCCTTGAAAAGGTTTTTTTTACATCTTTGACCGTAACAAAAATCACCAGCTTCTAAAAGAAGACGGGTGATTTTTTTAAATATCATTTAGTTAAGGAAATCATCTTCTGAAACAAGGGGAATGATTAACAAAAAGGTGGCAATGAGTTTGCCCACATATGAAATGGTTTCAATTTCCTGTTGGGTCCACAGTCGATGGGTGTTGCATTGGTCAAAGCCGATAAACCCTTTAAGGCGGTTCTTAGCAATGATGGCAACCTGGAGCGTTGAGACAATATTCTGAGATGCTAAAAACTGAGACATGGTCGGATCTAATTCTTTAATATTTGAACAATAGAAAATGCCGTTTTCATCAAAATGATCATAATATTCGTTAAATTGATTAAAAGACAACTGATCAAAGTCAGCTTTCCCCGGTGTCATACCCTGGCCACACCATTCGTAAATTTCCGAAAAGCTTTGATCATTCCTGGAATTTTTTATAAAATAGCAACGGCTGACGTTAAACCGTTCACCAATGAGAGAGAGAATGAGATCAATACTGATTTTAATATCCTTTGATTGATAAAGAATATTAAACAAATAACTGTGGATTTCATAATGCTGAAAGGTTTCATCAGAATCGATTAACGACCCTTTTCGAGGTAGCGGAGATGTGTCCAAACGCATGGTTTTTATTTCATCATAAAAAGAAAATTGGTCTTTTCCCATTTTTTTTGCATAATATAGGGCAATATCCGCGTGATTGTAGAGTTCAGAAAAAGTGCTGCCATGTTCTTTAAAAAGAGCAATGCCAATGCTTCCGGATATGGAATAATCTTTATTGATGCCGCTAAAGGTCTGTCTGAAAACATTGCAAATTTCTTCGGCTTTTTCTTTAATTAAATCTTTTTCACGAATGCTTTTGAGAAATACCACAAATTCATCTCCCCCAATTCTTCCCACAATGTCAGTCGTGCGAAAAAGCTTTCGAACCTTGGCAGAAATTTCAGTCAGTACCACATCACCAAACATATGGCCCAGGTTATCGTTAACAGACTTGAAATCATCAATGTCAATCAGTAGAATGGCGTGAACATCCAGGGGATTATTTTCAAGATAATCATCAATGAGCTCCTGGGTGGTTATTTTATTGTAAATCTTGGTGAGAGGATCCAATTGGACTTTTATTTCCAAAGCAGTCAGCTTTCGTTTTTGTTGATCAATATCTCTAATAAGTCCCACAGCCTTATAGGGAATGCCCTTCTCATCAAGCACAGGGCTTGATTGAATACGCACCCAAAGATAGGACTCATCCGCTTTTACTTGCCTGAATTCAAGGCTGGTCTTCGTATAAGACCGATAAGTGTCTTTTATCCATTGAAGATAGCTGGGCAAATCCTCAGGATGAATGATATGTGAAGTAAATGAGGGATCAAGGCTGTATTCAGCCGGCTCATAGTCAAATTTCCTTCGATACTGGTCTGAGTAATGTATTTTATTTGAAGCGAAATTCCATTCATAAAGAATGTCATCGGTTTGTTCCAAAATAATCCGGTAACGTTCCTCTCGGTTGTGAAGAATCTTTTCTCTTCGCTTTTCTTCGGCAATGTGAAAAGCACTGGAATCTTCCATAAAATAAGAGGGTGATTTAATATCAATATCCTTCATTGCATACGCTCCTTTATAATTTTGTATTAAACATTCGTTAAAATACATTAATTTGAAAATTGATAAACATATATGTTATTATAATATATATTTATCAATTTGAATAGAAGAATTCAACAAATAAAATAATCATGATACGGCTGGGGATCAAATTAAAATGTGCAGAGGAAATGATGCGCATTATAGCACAGAAAGGAACACTTCCATGGGAATTAAAATCATAGCAGGTCGGCGGTCAGAGTTTTTAAGCCAGACTGTTTATAAAGAAATCGGAGCAGCAATCAAAAGGGGAGAAGAGAATCTTTTTTTAATTGTACCGGAACAATATACGCTTGGGGCCGAGGCTGCTCTGATTAAAGCCAACGATCTCAGGGGGCTTCTGGGGGCTGAGGTTTTAAGCCCGAAACGTTTGGGAGATCGGGTTCTGAGAGCCACCGGAGGGCTGACCAAAACCTTTATGGATACCCACGGGAAAAACATGCTGCTGCAAAAAACGCTGGGAGAAATCCAGGAGGATCTGACCATTTATCGCAGCAGTGTGAAAAAGCCCGGGTTTGTTCAGAATATCGGGGATTTTATCAGTGAATTAAAACAAAATGAAATCTCAACCGAAAGTTTAAAAAGCATGATGGGAACCCTGGATCAGGGGATCATCACCCAGAAGCTTTTCGATATTATAAAAATTGTTGATCAGTTTAACTTTTTGCTGGGAGAAAACCGCCTTGACGAAGAAGATCTTCAAAATCTGGTTTGCGAAAAAATCCCGGTCACACCCTTTCTAAAATCGGCACAGCTCTGGTTTGATGGTTTTCAAAACTTTTCACACCAGGATTATAAAATGATCCGGATGTTAATCGGCACCGTGCCGGTATTCAGCATTGCCCTGCCCTGGGATCCAAACCCGAATACCCGGGATGCCGAAGTGTTCCAGCTCACCGGCAATACCTTTAAGGCCATTAAACAAATGGGGGCCGAGGCATTAGTCGATTTCGAAGTCAAAGAAATCAAATGCCCGAAATCAAAAAGTCCGGGGCTTCAACACCTGGAGGGCAACCTCTTCGCTTATCCCCATTTGGAAGACCCATCCGAAAGTGCCGACATAGCACTGACCCAGTGTCAGAATACCTGGGAAGAAGTCGAAAAAGGCGCCCAGAAAATCCTGGGACTCATTCGGGATGATGGCTTTTCTTTTCGGGATATTGTGGTGCTTACCGGAGATATTGAGGAGTATGGCAGTATTATCAAGCGGATTTTCACCCAGTATAAGATTCCCTTTTTCATGGACGATCTCAGATCCATTGGGGATAATCATTTGGTGGAAGCCGTTATTGCAGCTCTGGAAACCCTGCAGAATAATTTTCGTTTTGATGATATTTTCGGATTTGTTAAAACCGGCTTTTCACCCATTAGCCTCAGTGAATGCGAAGACCTTGAAAACTATGTTGTGGAATTTGGAATAAGAGGGAAGAAGTGGGAACGGGAATTTACGAAAATCAGTCAAAACGACGCTCTGGATTTAGAGAGTCTTAACTCCCTGCGGCTGAGACTCATTACCCCTTTGGCAGAACTGGCTGAGAAAATGAAAGGGAAAAAAACCTGTGCTCTTCGGACTCAGGCCCTTTATGAATTTCTGGTGACCATTAAAATTCCGGAAAAAATTGATGCTATCGTCGAAAAACTTTTTGAAGCCGAGAATTATGAGGCCATGGGAAGCTACCATCAGATTTGGAACATCCTCATGGAAGTTTTCGATCAGATTGCCGAAACCATGGGAGCAGACCCGGTGAATTCGGAAGATTATCTGCGCATTCTCAGAAGTGGATTCCAGGGCTATCGACTTGGCATACTGCCACCCCACCGGGATGTTGTGAGTATTACTGATTTAAGACGAAGTCGCAGCGGTGATTTTGAAGTCCTGTTGGTTTTTGGCTTAAATGAAGGGCTCATTCCCGGCATTGGAACGGAACCTAACCTTATTTCGGATTCAGAACGGCTGGTTTTGGCAAGTCACCAGATTCTGCTTCAAAATAACCGGGAGTTTCAAATGGATCAGGAACGTTTTCTGGTTTATGATGTTTTAACCAGACCTCAATCACATCTCTGTCTCTACTGGGCACTTTCAGATATGGAAGGGAATACCCGGCAGCCATCCATTTTGCTCAGCCAGATCACGGTTATATTTCCAGCAATCAAGGTTCATTCAACCTTGAATAATGACACCGAAGGCCTTTGGGATAAAATAAGCACCCCGGAAAGCACCCTGTGGCACTTAACCAGTTATTTAAGAAATAAAAAGAATGAAGGGGTCCCAGCTTCTGAGGAAGTCGATGCGCTTTGGAACATGGTTCGGCTGTGGTATGAAAACAGCGAGAAATATGGAAAACGGTATAAAAATCTGGAAGCGGCCTTGAATTATAAAGGCGTTCCCGGAGAACTGACTTCCCAGGACGCCACAAAGCTATACGGGAACACCATGCGCACCAGTATTTCACGTTTAGAACGTTTCAGGCAGTGCCCTTTTTCACATTATGTTAAGTATGGGTTAAAGCCTGAAGGTCGGCCGATTTACACCATTCAGGCTCCGGAAATCGGAACTCTGCTTCACGAGCTCATTGACGGATTTTTCAAGGCGGTTGATCATCAAAACTTAAATCTGAGGGAGATCCCGAAGGAAAAACGGGATACGATTATCGAAGAGGTCATGGCAAAGTCGCTGCCTCAGATCAAAACCAATGTATTTAACAGCACCGGACAGTACCAGTATTTAGGAAAAAAACTGGAGCGGGTCGGAAAGAAATCCATTGATATTCTCATGAAGCATTTATGCGCAGGAGAATTTGAACCAGAATATACGGAGTTTAACTTCGAACAGGAACTTTCGATTCCTGAAATCAATCTGGGCGAAATAAAAATAGTCGGAAAAATTGACCGATTGGATTTATACAAAAAGGACGACACCACCTGGGTAAAAGTGATTGACTATAAATCCGGGAATCAGAAAATCAACTATGATGATATTTATTATGGTCTTTCTCTTCAACTCCTGGTTTATTTGGACGGTGCCATGTCAGTCATCGAGGGAGACGACATTCTCCCGGGAGGAACCTTTTATTTTCATGTGGATGATCCCATTCCGCAGGTTGATTTTTCCCAAAACATTGAAGGTGAAATTAATAAGGCCTTCAAGCTGAACGGTTTACTCCTGGATGATCCCGATGTCATTGCCGCCATGGATGGTAACAGCGATAAAAGCAAGTCCGATATTTTACCCCTTAATTTTAATTCAGGGTCAAAACTCAGTCAGGCTGAGTTTGAAGCGGTTATTAAATACGTCAGAGAAACCGTTGTCCGTCAGATCACCCGGATCTATCAGGGCGACATTAATATTCGTCCCTACAGAAAAGGCGCCGAATACGGGTGTAAATTTTGTGAATATAAGGGAATCTGCCAGTTTGATGACGACATTCAGAAAAGCGGGTATGAGGTATTGAAAAAGACCATGAAAAAAAGTATGTTTTTTGAATTAATTCAGGAAGGGGAACCCCGTCAATTACCCACCACTTAAATTCTAACGAATTTTGAAGTGGGGGCTTGTATAAGCTCAGTTGATTAGCCTTAGTCCTTGAAGAAGGGCTCCATTAGCTTTTAATGTATAGGTACCATGGGATGCCCCACAAGTCTCATGCTCTACGGTGCGTGATTAAACCGTTTCGATGGGTCGAAACCGTGTTGCGCATATTAAACAAAAGCATAATATTGGCGATGTGGACAAACCGCCGTTAACGCAACTTTTGCCGAGACGGTGCGGATTAACTTTACAAAGGAGTTTCAAATGACGTATGTATTGGATCAAAACGGCAACCCCCTCATGCCAACCGAGCGTGGCGGGAAAGTCCGAATTCTGTTAAAAACCAAAAAAGCCAAAGTGGTGTGTCGTAACCCGTTTACGATCCAACTGCTTTATGATAGTAAGGCGTTTACGCAACCCGTAACGCTGGGTATTGACAGCGGATATGCCGAAGTGGGCTATTCGGCTGTCACTGAAACAAAAGAACTCATGGGTGGCACTTTAAAACTGCTCACGGGCCAGAAAAACCGTCTCAAAGAACGAAGGATATATCGCCGTATAAGGCGTAACCGCTTGAGGTACCGCCAGTCACGGTTTTCAAACCGTGCAAGAAAGAAGGGATGGCTGGCACCCTCCATTCAACACAAGCTTGACAGCCAGTTGCGGTTTATTGAGCGCATCAAAAAGCTTCTGCCCATCACCAAAACGATCATTGAGGTCGCCTCCTTTGATACACAGAAAATATTAAAACCAGATATTGAAGGCCTTGAGTATCAGGAAGGCGCGCAAAAAGACTTCTGGAATGTAAGAGAGTACGTTCTACATCGGGATAATCACCAATGCCAGAACCCTGATTGTACCAACAAAGCCAGTCAGCCGATCCTGCGTGTCCATCACATTGTATTTAGAGACAACGGTGGCACAGATAAACCTTCTAACTTGATTACCCTGTGTACCCAGTGTCATGTTTCTAAAAATCATCAGGCGGGACAGTTCCTGCATGACTGGATGCAAAACGGCAAGAAAGCCCCAAGTCTCAAAGGGGCGACCTTTATGACCATGGTGCGCTGGCGGTTGGTGGACATTCTGAAAGACGTAGGCGCCACTGACATCGCCTATGGATATCAGACCAAGTCTAATCGCATAACTTTAGGTTTGGAGAAAAGCCATCACAACGATGCCTTCTGCATTGCACATGGCGAAGAACAGAAACGATTGTCAGCGATTGACTATCTGCAACGGCGACGCAACAACCGCTCCCTTGAAAAGTTTTACGACGCATCCTATCTGGACATACGGGACGGGATCAAAAAAAGCGGTAAAGAACTTTCAAGTGGTCGCACAAGTCGTAACCTCAGTGAGAACGGCGAAAACCTCCGTCCTTACCGTGGTGAAAAAGTCCGGGTCGGCCGACGCAGTATCCGCACCAGGCGGTACCCTTTTCGATCAGGAAACATCGTTTCTTATGAGGGTATTTGTTATACCAGTGGCGGAAGCCACAACAAGGGCAACAGTGTCAAACTGTTGGAACTGAAACGTTCGATCACACCCAGGAAGCTAAAATTAATACAGTACAATGCAGGCATCGCCTGTGTTGCTTAAAAATTAACGAAAGAAAGGAAACGCAAGGTGCAAGGGATGAGCTTCGGCAATTCCTCCCCCGCTTATAGAAGACGGGGGGTATCCTTGCTGGGTCTTTAGATGAAATGGACCAGTGATCAGCTTGAAGCCATCGAAATCAGAGAAAAAAACATGCTGGTATCCGCCGCCGCAGGTTCAGGTAAAACAGCCCTGCTCATTGAGCGGATTATCCGGATCATCCTTGAAGAAAAGGTAGGAGTGGATGAGCTCCTCGTTCTCACCTTCACCCGAGGCGCCGCAGGAGAAATGAAAAACCGATTAAGTCAGGCCCTTGCCAAAGCATTGAGTGATCCGGCAAATGACCGACAATTTTTACTGAAGCAAATGAACATCCTGGGAGGCGCCGCCATTTCCACCCTTCATTCATTCTGTCTTGGGATCCTCAGGCAATATTTCCAAAAAGGAGACATCGACCCGGGATTTATGGTGGGGAACGAAACAGAAATTGCCCTGATGCTGAAAGAAACTCTGGAAGAGATTTTTGAAGCCGAATACCTGCAGGCTCAGAATAATAAAGAAGCACCCTTTATCACACTGGTTGAAAAATACAGCGGCAATCGCAATGACCAGGGGCTAAAGGATATTGTGGAATGCTTTTACCGTTTTCTGGTTACTCAGCCGGACCCTGAAGGCTGGTGCGAAAAGTCATTGTCCATGTTTAGCTGTGACCGTGAAAATTTCTGGACCACGGTATGGGGAGAATCCCTGCTGGTGGTCATCAATGCCGAACTTACCGGTGCACGGGATTATGCAAAGAAGGCTGAATTAATAGCCGGTTATTTCCCGGGTTTTGAAACGACCCACGAACAAATGGCCAGAGAGCTTTCAGCAATTGAAGACATTCGGGCATTAATGAAAAGTGATTTTCCAATGGGTCTGAAAGCCCTGGAAAATTTAAAATATGAAAAGTACAAGGGCAGCACAAAAATAGATAAAGCCATGAGTGATACCATTAATAAGGAATACCGGACAAAGTCCAAGTCGATTGTTGTTGATCTTCAGAAACGGTTTCTAACGGACATGGACACCCGAATGACAGAGCTTAACAACCTCAGGGAAACCATGGGCGATTTAGTGGACCTCACCCAAAAATTCAGGGTGGCCTTTCGAGAAAAAAAGGGAAAGAAAAATCTGTTGGATTTCAACGATTTAGAACAGTTCACTCTGAAAATCCTCAAAGATCCCATGGTTGCCCAGGAGGTCCAGGCAAAATACCGGTATGTATTTTTAGATGAATACCAGGACACCAACGAAATGCAGGAAACCATTCTCCAGTGTGTAGTCCGGGAAAATAATTATTTTATGGTAGGGGATGTGAAGCAAAGCATTTATCGTTTTCGCCTGGCGGATCCAACGATTTTCATCAAAAAATACGATGCCTTCAGCCAGGTGGAAGAAGCGGAAAATGCCCTGGTCACCCTGAGTAAAAACTTTCGCAGTGCTCAAGGCGTCATTGACGGGGTTAATGCGATTTTTCAAGGGATTATGAGCCCAAAATTAGGGGAAATTGATTATGATCACCGGGCCATGCTCTATAAAGGCCTCTCCCATGAAGGCCCTTATGTAAAAACAGAAATCCATCTTTTAAATATTAAGGATGCATTCCAGGAACCCTCAGAGATTGACGGGGAGATCCTGGAAGACATGACTGATGTGGAAATGGAAGCCCGGTTTGTGGCGGGAAAAATCCAATCCCTTGTGGGCACCTCGTTTTTTGACACCCGACAAAACAAAGAACGCATGATCACCTATCGGGATTTTGGAATCCTGATGCGAAGCGCCGCGGGAAGAGGGGATGTTTACCTTAAGGTTTTCAGTGAACTGGGCATTCCCGCTTATTTTGATGGCGGCGCCAATTACTACGAGTCCCTGGAAATCAACATGATTCTGAATCTTCTGAATCTGATGGATAATCAGCATCAGGATTTGCCGTTACTCAGCGTGATGACCTCTCCCATTGGCGGATTTACAACCAAAGAGTGCACCATGCTGCGGATCATTCAGCCCGAGGGTTTTTATTATGGCGCAGTTGAAGCCTACGGGAAAGATGAAACCGATTCGCTGTCAGAAAAAATCAGGAACTTTTATAAAAAACTAAACGATTGGCGCGATGACTCAAAGATCATGCCGATTGAAGATTTTCTCTGGAAGATCTATTTAGAATCCGGTTATTATGCCTTTGCAGGAGCCTTACCCGGCGGCGAACAGCGGCAATGCAATTTAAGAATTCTGTTAAAACGTGCCGGGGATTATAAAAAATCAACCCTGAGAGGGCTCTATCAGTTTATCCGTTTCGTTGAGAACATGAAAAAGCATAAACAGGATATTTCCCCTCCCGGGATTTTAAGCAATGCGGATGCGGTTGTGCGCATTATGACCATTCATAAAAGCAAAGGTTTGGAATTTCCCATTGTTTTTCTAACCGGCACCGGGAAGCGGTTTAACAAGCAGAGCAATAACAATCAGATCCTTTTTCATAAAGATCTGGGGATTTGTCCGGACTATGTGGATTTGGAAAAACGATTTAAGCGTAACTCCCTGGCCAAAGAAGTGTGTAAATCCCAGAGCAATATGGAAATGCTTTCCGAAGAAATGCGCCTGCTCTATGTGGCCATGACCAGAGCCGAGGAAAAGCTTTATATTGTCGGCACCGTAAAAAAACTGGAAAACGAAGTTTTTAAATGGTTGGAAGCTCCCGATGACTATCAGCTGTTAAAGGCCAGCGGGTTACTTCACTGGGTCATGCTGGGCGCCATTGGCGGAAAGGATCTTGAGGAGCTGCCACCGGTGCTGTCCCTGGACCACTTTATGGTTTATCGCCATGGCGACATCACTGAAACCCCTGAATTAGGGGTCGAGATCCATGAAGAACTGCCAGTTGAAATCCCGGAAGAAACTGACATCAAAGCTCCGGATCCGGAAAAAAGAGAAGCTATTTTCCGACGATTGAATTATCAGTACCCGGAAAAAATGGACAATGCGCTGCCCAGTAAAATGAGCGTCACCGAAATAAAAAATGTCCGAAACCAGGACGCAAAAAATGAAAATGACATTGAGCTGAAAAAAATGCCCCAACGCATTGAAAGACCAAAGTTTTTAGAAAAAGAGCAGGACGATTTTACCGCAACCCAACGAGGATCAGCTCTCCATCTTTTAATGGAAACGGTCAACCTGAAACCAATTCAAAAGCGGTTAGGGGCCCAAGGATCCCAGGATCTCCAGGCCTATATAAAAAAACATTTGCTGACAGAAGTGGAACGGCTTATTCAGGAAGAATTTTTACCTGAAAAACTGGCAAGGGCCATTGATTTGTCCAGGCTCGTTGCTTTTTACAGTTCAAACCTGGGAATACGGCTGCTGGCAGCAAAAAAAATAAAACGGGAAATTCCCTTTAATTTTTGCTACGATCCCGGAAACGTCCGGGATGAATGGGCAAAGGTTGACGGAAAAATTATGGTCCAGGGGATCATTGACTGCGCCTTTATTGAAGACGGACAATGGGTGCTGATTGATTATAAAACCGACTATTATAAAGACGCCCGGGCACGGGACGCCATCATCCGCGGTTATAAAATCCAGGTGGATTTGTATGCCCAGGCCCTTGAAACCCTGACCGGCATTAAAGTCAAAGAAAAAATAATTGCCCTGATTACCATGAAAGAAAATATTAGATTGTAGATAAACAGATAAAGCAGTGCCGACAATTGTTGAATCGTGTTGTGTGCCTCAAGGCGAACAGGCGATAGCCTGTTCGAATTGCGCGCATACAACTGATTAACAATTGATCGGTACGGTAGTTTGTCGACAACCTGAATATTATTTTAAATTAACCTGAGGGTACGATCAATAAAAAGAATAAAAAGGGGTAATATGAAGAAAAGCTATGGTTATGTCTTATTGACGGCATTGTTATTTGGTTCCATGGAGGTTGCTTTGAAAATTGGCGGAGTAACCTTTGATGCCATTCAACTGACATTTATACGTTTTTTTATTGGCGGGCTCATTCTGCTGCCCTTCGCCATTCTCGATTTAAAGAAAAGACAGGTTATCCTTACCAAAGGGGATTTAGGCTATCTTTTTGTGTTGGGGTTTGTCTGTATCTGCATCAGTATGCTGCTTTTCCAGGTAGGCGTGATGAATATCAACGCCAATTTGGCGGCGATGATTATTTCCATTAATCCGGTGTTTACCATGATTTTCTCACATTTTCTTGTTAACGAAAAATTCACCTGGAAAAAAGCCCTGGTATTAATCATCAGCATTATCGGTTTAATTATTGTCATGAATCCTGCCAAACTCATGTCGGGAGAAAACAATATCTGGTTTGTATTGGTCACTTTGGTGGCGGCCATTTCCTTTGGATTCTATACGGCCTTTGGGAAAAAAAGAATTGGAAAACTGGGAGGATTAACCCTGAACAGTGTGAGCTTTCTGATGGGATCAGGCACCCTGCTGCTAATGCTTGTGCTAACCGGCGGACCGATTCTCCAGGGCATAAGCCTTGAAACCACCCCTCTGCTTCTGTATCTGGGGGTATTTGTAACCGGCATCGGGTATTATTTTTACGTTAAAATTATTGAAATATCCGGGCCATCCACAGCTTCCATCGCATTTTTCATCAAACCGGTGATTGCTCCGGTCATCGCATTTTTTATCCTGGGCGAAGCCATTACCCTGAACATTGTGATTGGGTTGGTTTTCATTTTATTGGGCTGCACCATTAATCTGGTTCAAACCGATAAACTATTGCACATTTTGAATTTGAATGATCTTTTTATTAAATAGCAATATTCAAAATAATAAGAATTTAAGGAAAAAACGATGAAATCATTACAAAAAGATACCTTCAGAGAAATAAAAAACTCAAAGAACCGGTTTTTATCCATTATCGCCATTATCGCTCTGGGGATCTGTTTTTTTGCTGGAGTAAAAACCACCGGCCCAAGCATGATCCACACAGCCGATTCTTATTATCAGGAACAACGGCTCATGGATACCCGTCTTGTTTCGACCTACGGTTTTCAGGAGGCGGATGTGGCGGCTATTAAAGCGAGTCCCGGGGTTAATGCCGTTATGCCCGGTTATTCAGCAGATGTAATTATTGAACAAGGGGATAATCGGCCGGTGATTAAGCTCATATCCCAGCCGGAACCCCAGGGTCTGAATCAACCGGTACTCCAGGAAGGACGCCTGCCGGAAAACGATGGGGAAATGCTGATGGAAATGCCACAGGCAAAGGATAACAACCTTGTTTCAGGATCCGATTATAAGCTGGGAGATACCATTAAGCTGTCATCGGAAGTGGGTGACAAACCTTTATCAGATTCACTGAACCGGGATAGTTTTACCATTGTCGGGTTTGTACGTTCGCCTCAGTTTGTTTCCATTGAACGGGGAAGCACCAGCATTGGAAGCGGAGAGGTGCAGTATTATGGTTTTGTTACACCAGCAACTTTTACTCTTGAACGATTCACAGAGGTTTATGTATGGTCCCAGGCATCTGCCGATGGCGTTTCCGCATATACACCCGAGTATCAAACCGCCATTAATGCATTAGCGCCGGAGATGGCAGACCTTGGAATAAAACGTCTGGAAGTGAATCATGAGGACATTATCAATAAAGCACAGGTCGAACTGGATAAAGGCAAAGCCCAGTTAAATGATGCGACACAACAGTATCAGGATGGCATTGCCCAGGGCGAAGCCGCTCTGGCAGACGCCAGAGCCCAGTTAATATCCGGACAAGCCGATCTTGCCAGTGGTCAGCAAAACTATAATCAGATGATTGCAGATACTGAAGCCCAGCTCACCGACGCCAACAATCAGATTATCCAGGGAGAAGCGGACCTTGCCCAGGGACAAGTGAATTTGCAACAGGAATTGGCTGCCGGAAACGCCCAGCTCGACCAATTAAGGAATGGTATTGCTCAGTCCGAAGCCAATGATCCGTCAGGGCAGCTGCCGGGTCTGGAAGCCCAGCTGACCCAGGTTCAGGCCCAGATTAACCAGGAAGAAGCTGCGTTACAGGTTCTTTATGTTACCCAGGCAGGAATTCAGGCACAAATTGATGAGCTGAACCCAACAGCACCGGATTCGGATTACGAAGCCCAATTAGCACTGCTTAATGCCCAGCTGGCACAGGTTAACTCTCAAATAGCCATTGCCCAGGCAGGTTTAGAAACTGCCCGTGGCTCGGAAGCACAAATTCAAGGAGCCATTGATGCTATTCAGGCATTCCAAAATAAGCTGGCCGGATTGAAAGACGCATTGGCTTCAGGCGAGGCAGCTCTGAGCCAGGCGGCCATTGACGGTCAGCAGCAACTGGATGCCGGGGCGGCAACCCTGGAAACGAGTAAAACCGATCTGGCCAATGGAAGAGCGGCCTTTGAAGCAGGTAAAATCCAGGGCCAGTCAGAACTGGATGCCGGCCAAAATAAAATCGATCAGGGTTGGGCAGACCTTAAAGCCGGTGAGGCTCAGCTGGCAGAGCAAAAAGCCGCCGGTCAAAATGAACTCAGCAATGCCACTCAAAAGCTTGCTGCTGCCGAAGCAGAAATGGCAAGCATTGACTTTGGAAAATGGATTGTTTTTAATCGGGACGACAATCCGGGTTACACCAGCTATGGTGAGGATGCCCAGCGCATCGATAATATTTCCGGAGTCTTCCCATTATTTTTCCTGTTGGTGGCGGCCTTAGTATCCTTTACCACCATGACCCGAATGGTCGAGGAACAGCGCACCCAAATCGGAACATTAAAAGCGCTGGGGTATAAAGCCTATCAAATAGCTTCTAAATTTTTCATTTATGCCATGCTGGCCGGCGTGTTGGGTTCAGTGATTGGTTTATTGGTTGGCCTGAACACCCTGCCATATTTTATTTCCGGAGCCTATAATCTGCTGTATCAGATGCCGGAATTATCCATTGCCGTGCCATGGATTCCCGTTATGATCAGCTGTTTGATTGCAATTTCATGTACCGTTGCGGCGGCGGTAGTCATAAGCTATATTGAATTAAGAGAGGAACCTTCGCAGTTAATGCGGCCTAAGGCACCAAAAATCGGAAAGCGTATTTTTCTCGAGAAAATTCCTTTCATCTGGAATCGTTTAGGCTTTATTGAAAAGGTCACCGCCCGTAACCTGATGCGCTATAAAGGACGTTTCTTTATGACCGTCATCGGCATCGCCGGGTGCACCGCACTGATCCTGGCAGGCTTTGGCCTTCAGGATGCGATATTTTCCATGATTCCACGGCAGTTCGAAAATATTTCGGTTTACGATGGCATGTTGGCCTTTAAAACCGAAGGGACTCCCGCCGAAAAGGCTGATATTAAAGCCCAGCTCAACGGGGACAGCCGTTTAAGCGGAAATATGCTAGCCTATCAATCCAAGTTTAATATTGAAAAGAAAGACACGGGTTTAGAAAAAAAAGCCTTTGTTTTCGTTCCTGAGACCACCGGGAATTTTAATGATTTTATTCACCTCCAGAATCGAAACAGCGGTGAGGCCATTGACCTGGAAAAAGCAGGCGTGGTACTGTCGGAAAAAGTAGCGAAGGATCTCAATCTAAAGGTTGGGGATACGATCAGGATTTACAGTGATGACGAAAGTCATGAGGTAACCCTGGGAGCCATCACCGAGAATTACCTGGAAAATTATATTTATCTTTCACCAAAGGTGTATGAAGAAGCCTTTGGACATCCGCTAAAGGTGAACACGGCTTATTTCAACATGTCAGAGCCATCAACGGATGTTGAAAATGCCATTGCCAAAGATTGGCTGGAAAACCCCAGTGTGGTTGCGGTTAACTTTACAACTAATATTGTCAAGAGTTCAACAGACAGCATCGGCACCCTTAATGTTGTGGTGTTAATCCTGATTCTTTCAGCCGGAGCATTGGCGGTGGTTGTGCTTTATAATCTGACGAATATTAATATTTCAGAGCGTATTCGTGAAATAGCAACCATTCGGGTGCTGGGTTTTTACGATATGGAGGTGTACAAATATATTTTCAGGGAGAACATTGTGTTATCCATTATTGGAATTATTGTTGGATTAGGACTGGGTATTATTCTTAACGGCTTTATTATTAATTCGGTAGAAACCGATATTGCCATGTTTGGCCGCGGCATAGAACCGACCAGTTATATTTATTCCATCCTGATTACCTTGGGATTTACAATGCTCGTCAATGTCATGATGACCCCGATGATTAAAAAGATCAGCATGGTGGAATCCCTTAAATCCGTAGAATAAAATGCGACTTAAAGATCCTGCAAAGGCTTTCTAGGTGCAAAAGCATTTTTCCTGTGATACACTATATGTTTACACTAGCAGGCATTTGCAAAAGTACTGTGAGCTTCGCTGTTAGTTTACATTAAACAATTTTTCCACTATACGGCGTACAGTCTAACGACTGTTCGCCTATACGTTATAAAATTGTTTATGAAAACTGACATCAAAGCAATTTACGGTAGTGTTTATTTCTTTTGTAATTGCTTATGTACAATAGAGAACGGAGATAAACATGGAAATAAAATTAATTGCATTGGATATGGATGGGACCACTCTGGGGGCAGATCATGAATCCATTTCCCTTAGAACCGAGAAAGCGTTAAAAGATGCCATTGCCCTGGGGATTTATGTGGTTCCGTCAACGGGAAGAATTTTTGGACAGCTTCCGGAATCAGTGGTTGATATTCCCGGAGTGGATTATGCTGTGACCTCCAATGGTGCGGCGGTTATCAATTTAAAAACAGGCGAAGTCATCAGCAACAATTATATCGGGTCAGGATGTCTCGAAAAAATCATTCATATGATTACCCGCCGAAAAATCTTCTGCGAGGTTTATTATAAAGGACAATCCTATGCCGAACACGGTTACTTTGAAGATCTTGTGGGAACAAAAAGTTTTCCCCAGGTATTAGTCGATTTCATTCGCAATAAGTCGACGCATGTTGAAAGTATTTTAGAGTTTGCGCTGACCCATGCAGCAGAAATAGAAAAAATCAATATTCCGTTGTTAAGCGATCAGCGGTTTCGAAATCTCTGGCAAAAATTTTCCCAGATTAAAGGCGTCACGTTGACCAGTGCCATTGCCAATAACATTGAAGTGAATCATCATTCCGCCAATAAAGGCGAAGGCTTAAGGCAGATCTGTAAAATCCTGAACCTTGAAGCTAAAAACGTCATGGCCATTGGTGACAGTGATAACGATCGTCGCATGTTGGAATTTGCCGGCTTTGGGGTTGCCATGGGGAACGCACCGGATGACATTAAGGCAATTACAAATAAAGTAACCCTTTCCTATAAGGAAGATGGCGTTGCCCATGCTATTGAGAAGTACGTTCTGGCATTTCAAAAAAACAGCTGACAAATAAAAAAAAGGAGATAACAATGAACAGAAAAGCAGTCAATTCAGAAAATGCCCCGGCAGCAGTGGGTCCCTATTCTCATGGGGTTTTAGCAGGGGAAACGCTTTATATTTCAGGGCAGTTGGGATTAGATCCGGAAACTGGTGTTTTAGAAGCCGGAATCGAAGCCCAAACAAAAAAGGGCCTCAGTAATCTGGCAGCCATTTTAAAAACCGCGGGGATGACACCGGCTGACATTGTTAAAACAACCATTTTTTTAACCGATATGAGTGATTTTGCAACCGTCAATGAAATTTACGCCGCATACTTCAAGGACGTCAGAGAATTTCCGGCCCGTTCCTGTGTCGCCGTTGCCGCACTCCCTAAAGGAGCGCTTTTTGAAATAGAGGCCATTGCCGTAAAATAAAAAGAGCAATTCTTAAATAAATTATTTTTGAAGGATTGAAACCTGTTGCAATTTACAAATCCGCAGAAATAGCATATAATACATGAATAAGAAATTTGGATATCAGAAAGGGAAGTTGAGGTGCAAGGTGACGCGTCAGTTATCAAAAGAAAACTTGCCTGAACATATAGCCATTATAATGGATGGAAACGGACGTTGGGCAAAAGCGAAAAAACGCCCGCGATTATTCGGACACAACGCCGGCATGAAAACCCTGAGAAAAATTGTCCGGGCATCATCGGATGCCGGCATAAAAATACTCACAGTATACGCCTTTTCAACCGAAAACTGGAAAAGAAGCCAGGAAGAGGTTGACGGCTTAATGAACATTGCGGTGGAATACTTTAAAAAAGAAGTGGGAGAACTCCACGAAAACAATGTCAGAATACAAGTGATTGGTGATGTGAATGGCCTGAATCATAAGGTCCAAAAGGCAGCGCAGAATGCCATGGACATTACCGCAAACAATACCGGTCTGATTTTTAATGTCGCTTTAAACTATGGCTCCCGGGATGAAATTGTTCATGCCGTCAGGGCCTTAATGGTTCAGGGGGTTTTACCCGAAGAAGTCACAGAGGAACGATTAAACGCAGAGCTCTATACAAAAGGGCTAACCGATCCTGATTTACTCATTCGAACCGGCGGAGAAAGCCGGCTGAGTAATTTTATGCTTTGGCAAAGTGCCTATACCGAATTCTTTTTTATTGACACCTATTGGCCGGATTTTGATAAAGACACCTATTACAACCTCATCGAGGTTTATCAGAAAAGAAATCGACGATTTGGAACCGCCTAAAAAAGCGAAGGAGAATACAATGCGTGCTCGAGTATGGACAGGAATTATTGGGATTCTAATACTGATTTTCATTTTTTACACAGGCGGCTTCGTTCTGGTTATCGGCGTAAGTATTCTTACCCTTGCCGGAGTGACAGAATATACCAATGCTATTAATCGATCCATTCGCCCAAAAATAAACTTGTATTTTATGCTGTTATTGGCGGTCGTTATAATCATAACCATAAAGCTTGACTATTATTTTTTAATGCCGGTATTACTGGTTGTATTTATTGCAATATTCTGCTATGAAATATTATCCGGAAATGTGGGCATTCAGCGGGGAAGCACCATGCTCTTCGGGCTGATTTATGTGCCTGTTATGTTCGGATATTTATTCCTGTTTGAAAATCTCCAAAGTGGAGTATATTATTTATGGATGATATTTATAATTGCCTTTTCCACAGATACCGCCGCCTATTTTGTTGGCAGAAAATTTGGCAGAACACATTTTGCACCAAAGATCAGTCCCAAAAAAACCATTGCGGGTTCAGTGGGCGGTATTATCGCATCAGCAGTGTGTACCATTCTTTATGGAGTCATCCTTGCAAAGTTTTTCGGTTTCATTTTACCCTGGTACTTATATTTAGGACTTGGTGTGGTGGCAAGCATTGCCGGCCAATGCGGAGATCTTACCGCATCCATGATCAAGCGACGCGTCAAAATAAAAGATTTTGGACATGTATTACCCGGCCATGGAGGAATTCTGGATCGCTTCGACAGCATCCTGTTTATTATTCCTCTCATTTATATCTTTGCCAGCCTGACGGATGGCATCGCCTAAGGAGATATTTTGAATATAGTTACAATATTAATAACACTGATACTCTTAAGTGTCCTAGTTGTGGTTCATGAGCTGGGACATTTTCTGGCCGCTAAAAAAACCGGCGTCTTTGTGGAAGAATTTGCCATGGGAATGGGTCCAAAGCTTTTTGGTCATCAGGGGAAAGAAACCCTGTTTACCATCAGAGCCTTTCCAATTGGCGGTTTTTGCAGAATGCGTGGGGAAGAGCCACAAAAGGATGAGGAAGGGAAACTAATTCCCGCTGACCCCTTGCTAGCGCCGGTTGAAGGAAGTTATGAATCAAAAACCCAAGGGCAGAAGCTGCTTATTTTAGTGGCCGGCTCCGGGATGAACATTATTTTTGCGTGGGTTTGCCTTTTTGCGGTTTCGCTGTTAATGGGGAAGTCAAATTTTATTGAATCCATTGGCAATGCATTTATTAATACCTGGCGGTTTGCCGGACTGATTTTTCAATCCTTTGCAATGCTGTTCACTGGAAAGGTGGGTCTTAATGACCTGGCCGGTCCCATTGGCCTGGTATCCATGGTTGATACTTTTGTGAATCAGGGATTCATTGCTTTACTGGCATTTACCGCCCTGATCAGTGTCAATTTAGGGATTATCAATCTTTTTCCCCTTCCCGCACTGGATGGCGGTCGGGTATTTATCCTGCTTATTGAAATCATTACCCGGCGAAAATTCAGTCCGGAAGTGGAAAACAGAATTAACTATTTTGGATTTATGGCATTAATAGCCCTGGCACTCATCATTGCAGTGAATGACATCATGCGGTTAGCGTCCTAGGAGGACTTATTTTGGAAACCCGAAAAAGAACCCGAATCGTAAATATTGGAAATGTGGCCATTGGCGGATCAAACCCCATTGCCATCCAGTCCATGACCAATACCGACACCCGAAACGTCAAGGCCACCATCGCCCAGATAGGTGATCTTGAAGCCGCAGGCTGTGAAATTGTGCGGGTGGCAGTACCGGATCAGGCAGCCGCCAACGCCATTGCGGACATTCGCAAAGGCATTGCGCTGCCGTTAGTGGCGGATATCCATTTTGACTATCAGCTGGCTCTGACCGCCATGGAAAATGGTGTGGATAAGCTTCGGATCAATCCCGGGAATATCGGTTGTGAAAAAGGGGTGCGGGAAATTGTGGCCATGGCAATCGAACGCAGCATTCCCATTCGCATCGGGGTGAATGCCGGTTCATTAGAAAAAGAGATTCTGGAAAAGAATCATGGCCAGGCCACCCCTGAAGGCATGGTTGAATCCGCTAAAAAGCACATTCATCTCTTAGAGGATGCCGGCTTTGATAACATTGTGGTGTCCATGAAAGCCTCGGATGTTCGGCTGACCATTGAATCCTATGAACGTTTTGCCGGGGAATATGATTACCCTGTGCATTTAGGCATTACCGAAGCGGGAATTTTAAGAACTTCGGCGGTGAAATCAGCCATGGGCATTGGTTACCTCCTTCTTAACGGAATAGGGGATACCATCAGAGTGTCGGTTACCGGAGACCCGGTGGAGGAAATAGAAGTGGCCCGGGATATTCTTAAAACCATTGGCCTTTATAAAGGCAAAAAAGGAATGGTTGAAATTATTTCCTGTCCAACCTGCGGTCGAACAGAAATTGATTTAATCGGCATTGCCGAAGAAATCAATCAACAGCTGAGAACCGTTGAAAAAAACATTAAAGTTGCCGTTATGGGGTGCATTGTCAATGGCCCCGGTGAAGGAAAATCAGCGGATATCGGCATTGCCGGCGGAAAAAATAAAGCCGTATTATTTAAAAAAGGTGAAATCATCCGAAGCTTAAAAGAGGATGAAATTATTAAAGTATTAATGGCAGAAATAGAAAAAATGTGAGGTCACCCTTGAGTATAATAACCCAACGCCAAGAGCGTTATCAAAAAATTATTGATGAATATCGATTAATAACGGATAGCATAAAAATCAATTCCGCCCAGGGGGAATTGATTTTTAAGTTTTCATGCCCTAAAAAAGAAACCAATTCAGAGATCATAGAAACCGAACTGGGAAAGATTTTCGACTATGTGGACGACCTGAAAATTGAGGTTGCCCCGCAAATTTATCCCAGCGGTGAAGCCCTTCTGCTTGCCGATGGTCCGGGAGTTACTCAGCTTTTAACCACTATTAACACAAAGGTTACCAATATTCTTTTAATTAATACCATGGTGGCAGAAGGCAATACATTTTACGTCAGGGGGCGTTCAACCGGAACCCTGGATGGCGAAGCCCTGGACATCTTTAAAAATCGTTTTAAACGCCTGGTTTCAGAACACTATGGTTTGGAATCAAACCTGGTGGTTCGTTTTTCAGATAATGAGGCCGTAGCCGAAAAAGGGGAAGAGGATTTACAAAAGCGTCTGGCAGCCATTAAACCGGTGGCCGAGAAAACCGATCCGAAAAAGAATCTTCCCAAAGCAGAAAAGCCCGGAGATGTGGTTCTGGGAAAGAAAATCACCAAACCAATTCTGCCTTTAAGCGAAATTGATTTTACGGATAACGGCCACTCCGAAGGCGGAACCTTTGTTTTTAAGGGCTGGGTTTTTGGAATCAATAATCGACCTTTAAAAAATAAAAAAACCCTTTTAACCTTTAACATTACCGATAACACCGGAAGTATTTCCTGTAAAATATTTACGGATAAAGAAGAAGTGGTGAACGGCATCCAAAACGACAGCTGGTACCTTATCGAAGGGAAAATCAACTATGATGAATATTCCCAGGAACTGCTTCTTCACCCGCGCAACATTAACCTTTCCCGGGAAATCATCCGCACCGATGATGCCCCGGAGAAACGCATTGAGCTCCACATTCACAGTCAATTCAGTGCCATGGATGCAGTGAGCAAAGTTGAAAAAATCATGAAACAGGCCTCTGATTTCGGTCATGACACCATTGGCATTACCGACCACGGGGTTTTACAGGCCTACCCTGAAATGATGGAGTTGGGAAAAAAGAAAAACATTAAGGTTCTTTACGGCGTTGAAGGCTATCTGGTAGAAGATCAGCTTAATATGGTATTTGGAGAACAGGATGAAGCATTTGACCGTGACTTTATTTTCTTTGATTTGGAAACAACCGGACTGATTCCCGGAAACCATAAAATCATTGAAATTGCAGCCGTTAAAATCAGAAACAAACAGATCATTGACAGCTATACAAAACTGGTGAATCCCCATTGTGAAATTCCGGCATTCATTACCAATCTTACCGGAATTACCAACCAGATGGTTGCCGAAGGCATTGAAGAAGACCATGCCCTTAAAGGCTTTCTCGATTTCGCCGGGGAGTCTGTTTTAGTCGCCCATAATGCCCCCTTTGATATGAGTTTCCTGACCAAAGCCTTAAAAGACCATGACATGGTTAGGGAATTCACGGCAGTGGATACCCTGGCCATGGCCAGATGTCTTTTAACCCAGATCAATAAACATAATCTGAAGAAACTCTGCAGTTTTTTTAAAATTGATATGGGAAATCACCATCGCGCCCTTGACGATGCCGCAGCATCTGCCAAGGTTTTTGTAAAGCTACTTGATCTGGCCGAAAAAAAGGGATGCACTTCCATCCAGAGCCTGAATACCCTATCCACTAGAGAGCGAAGTATTCGGATTAACAATACCAACCATATTATCATTTATGCAAAAAACCAGGCAGGGATTAAGGATCTTTATCGACTGGTATCCGAATCCCATTTAAATTATTTTTACAAAAAGCCGCGAATTCCAAAATCCCTATTGGCAGAAAGCAGAAAGAATCTCATCATCGGTTCAGCATGTGAAGCCGGGGAATTGTTCACCGCATTTGTCAACAATAAATCAAACAGCGAGCTGGTCCAAATCGCAAATTTCTACGATTATCTGGAAATTCAGCCTTTGGGAAATAACCAGTATCTCATTGATAAAAACAGCATTCCCGATCAGGCAGCCCTGATTGAAATTAACAAAGGCATCATTGCATTGGGAAAAAGCCTGAACAAACTGGTGGTTGCCACCGGTGATGTTCACTTTGTCAACAAAGAGGATTCCCTTTATCGTGAAATTCTGTTTTCCGGACAGGGCTATAAGGACGCCCACAAACAACCCCCCTTATTTTACCGGACCACCGATGAAATGCTGGCAGAATTCACGTATCTGGATGAGGCCACTGCCAGGGAAGTGGTTATCGAAAATCCGCGCAGAATTGCTGATATGATGGATTCGGTAATGCCCATTCCCGATGGCACCTATCCTCCCATTATTGAAGGATCAGACGATGAAATCAGAGAAATGGTTGAAAGCCAGGCCAAAGAGCTGTTCGGTCACCCCTTACCCGAGCTTGTGGAAAAGCGGATAAAAAAAGAACTGGATTCCATTATCGGCAACGGCTATTCCGTGCTTTATCTGATCGCCCAGAAATTAGTCCACCATTCCATGGAAGACGGCTATTTAGTGGGTTCCCGGGGGTCGGTTGGGTCTTCTTTTGTGGCCACCCTCTGCGGCATCACCGAGGTGAATCCCCTGGCCCCCCATTACCGCTGTCCCAAGTGCAAACACTCCGAATTTTTTGACAGCAACGAAGTCGGCGTGGGTCCGGATCTAAAAGAAGCTAACTGTCCCCAGTGCAACACCAAAATGGAAAAAGACGGATTTGATATTCCCTTTGAAACCTTTCTGGGCTTTGAAGGCGATAAAGAACCGGATATTGACCTTAACTTTTCCGGCGATAATCAGGCCGAGGCCCACCGTTACACCGAGGTTCTTTTTGGCAAAGGAAAAGTATTTCGCGCCGGAACCATTTCAACCATTGCCGATAAAACCGCTTTTGGTTTTGTAAAAAATTATTATGATGAAAATGACATCAAAGTCCCAAGGGCCGAACTGGACCGGGTGATTAATTGCTGTACCGGCGTGAAAAAAACAACCGGCCAGCATCCCGGGGGGATTATGGTTGTTCCAACCTATAAGGATATTTATGATTTCTGTCCGGTGCAGCATCCGGCCGACGATACCGAAAGTGATACCATTACCACCCATTTCGCCTATGAATCCATCAGCGGCCGCCTTTTGAAACTCGATATTCTCGGGCATGATGATCCCACCATGCTTAAGATGCTAAAAGACTTCACCGGGGTTGATCCCGTAAAAATCCCGTTGGATGATGCAAAGACCATGAGTCTTTTCACCTCCACCAGGGCCCTGGAATTATCCGATGACGATTTTGAATCCCCACTGGGTGTTTGCGGCATTCCAGAGTTCGGTACCAGCTTTGTCCGGGAAATGCTCATGGATACCAAACCCACCGCCTTTTCAGACCTGATCCGGATTTCAGGACTATCCCATGGAACCGATGTCTGGCTTAACAACGCCCAGGAATTAATCAGAGACAAAAAAGCCACCATTAAAGAAGCCATCTGTACCCGTGATGATATTATGATTTATCTCATTTACGCCGGACTCGAAGCAAAAACCGCCTTTACCATTATGGAAGCGGTTCGAAAAGGAAAAGGATTGAAACCGGAATGGGAAGAAGCAATGAAAAAGAACAAAGTCCCGGGATGGTATATTGATTCCTGTAAAAAAATCAAGTACATGTTCCCCAAAGCCCATGCCGCCGCTTATGTAACCATGGCCTTTCGGATTGCCTGGTACAAAGTGTATTACCCCTTAGCCTACTACGCCACCTACTTCACGGTTCGTGCCAGCGAATTTGATGCCCAGCTTATCAGTCAGGGTAAAAGTCACGTGATGGATATGATGAATCATATCAGAGATGTTGGGAATAAGGCCTCCAATAAGGAAAAAAACCTTCTCACCGTTTTGGAAATTGCCCATGAAATGATGTGCCGGGGTTATACCTTTAAAAATGTGGACGTCTATGAATCAAACCATACCCAATTTCGTATTGTCGGAGATGCTTTGTTGCCACCTCTCAATGCCCTGGAAGGCATTGGTGATAAAGCCGCTCAGCGGATTTTTGAAGAAGCCCAGATCCGCCCGTATATGTCCCGGGAGGATTTACAGGTTCGAACAAAAATAGGCAAGTCAATCATCGAAACCCTGGAAAAACAAGGCTGCCTCAACCAGCTGCCGGCCTCGAATCAGATTGCGTTTTTTTAGGTATTGGAACCTCAGGCGATTGATAATCGCCTCTTGTATAATATTATCAGCGTTTGAATTATTAGCACGGTGTGCTTCTAATCCAAACGTTTTTTTTATTTCGAAGACGAGAGGACTCGTTTCAACTGCATTGACTTTTCCTGTTTTATTGCCAGAGTAAGAGAGCTGAAAAACGATAAGTCAATGGAAAGTTTATTAAAAATTAAAAATAACAGGATATTACCAAAGCAAACAAGAAATTTTATTTAAATAAGAGTCAGGTTTATATATACTGTAAAGCAAGTAGTCGATTACAATTAATTAACAAAGGGGAGTACAAAATGAAGATGGACACGTCGAAAATGTTGGAGTTCAAACCAAAAACATCAGAACAACTGTATCTTATGTATACTCAGATTAAGGAAATCAGTACCGGGGTCACAAATCTTCAGGAAGATCTGGATAAGTTATTTTTAAGAAAACGGGTCATTGAAATTGTTGAAAATGAATACGATTTTGGAAAAGTCGTTGAAGTATTCGAAATTTTCGGTGGTTATGTCAATCGAAGTTTTGGCATTCGAGTGGAAAAGAATGGTGAGATCCAGGAACTATTTATCAGAAAATATAAGAGTGGGGTTCAGGCAAAGGAAATTGAGTTTGAACATGAACTCATAACTTTTGCAAAAGAACACGGATTGGACATAGCCGCAGGCATCATTCCCGCCGCTGATGGCAGGGGTTTTATCAAAGTTGAAAACCCGATCATAAACGGAGAAGATAATAATATTGAATACTATGCAGTTTACGATTATTTAGAGGGGGAAGATAAGTACACCTGGCTTACACCCTATTGTACAGATAAAGAATTTGCCAGTATGGCAGAGGTCATGGCAACCTTCCACAATGCAACGAGGGATTTTGATCCTAAGGGATTGGAACGTGTTGAACTAAAAATTTTGGATTTTGTGGATACACTGCCAAACATATTTAAAGAGTATGCAGCCAAAGACTGCGATAATATTTACCATGAATTTTTCAATAAAAAACTTAATGCTATTATTGAGGTTATTGAAAAAAATAAGATCGATAAAGACCTGGCTGGAAAAATGCCCTATAACCCTACCCATAATGATTATCACCCAGGAAATGTGAAATTCAGAGACGAACAGGTTGTAGGAATATTCGATTTTGACTGGTCGAAAATTGAACTCAGACTTTTTGATGTTTGTCTGGGAATGGTTTACACCTGCTGTTACTGGGAGGATAAAGAAGAGGATAAGCTGCGTTTGGATAAGTGTGAAATATTCTTAAATGCTTACGAACAGCGGATGCATGAGCTTAAAGGATTAACAGGCTTTACCAAAGAAGAAAAAGCCTCAATGAAAAATATGATGGCCTTTGCCAATATGTATCTGATTAACTGGTGTGCGGATGCTTACTACAACGATATGGAAGAGCTCAATGATTATGAATATCTTGCCTATTTAAAACACCAAATCAAGTTAATGGATTGGATCGAAGATAACGAAGAAGCAATTCAAGAAATGGTCAGTAAACTCTAGTATATAGTAATTTAAATTTTGAAAGGTGGATTTTTATGAACACTACTGAACGTTTAGAAAAACAGGAAATAGGCCATGCAAAACGAGGGCTATTATTTGGAGTGGTTTCCGGTGCTTCCTGGGGATTAAGTGGAGTAATCATGAGCATTGCTTTCGGAATGGCCCCATTTACTGATGGTGTCAGTCTACTCTTGGCACCGATTGTCGGGGCGGCAATGCATGATGGTTTTGCAGGATTATGGGTTTTTTTCTATAATTTATTCAATGGTAAATGGCGGGAATACGGTCGTACCATAAGAACAAAACCTGGGATGCTGGTATGTTTGGCCGCTTGTTTCGGAGGACCAATCGGAATGTCCGGTTATATGCTGGGGATCACCCTTGCCGGGCCATCCTACGCACTTGCAATTACCGCAATATATCCTGCAATTGGCGCCGTACTCTCCGTTATCATTCTTAAGGAAAAGATCGGTATCAGAACATGGATCGGTATTTTACTTTCAATTACTGGGGTTATGATCGTAAGCTGGGTTCCGCCTGCTGCAGGGATGTATCCATATTTCTATGCTGGAATCGGACTTGCCTGTTTAGCAGCCATCGGCTGGGGAACAGAAGGCGTTATCTCAGGATTTGGTATGGATATGGTAGATCCAGAAGTTGCTGTGGGAATTCGTGAAGCAGCCTCATTTAGTGTATATCTTGTGGCAGTCCTTCCCATCATGTTTGGAGTCGTTGGATATCAAATGATTGCAGCAGCATTTACAACTACAAGTGTTTGGATCATCATTGTCGCCGCACTTTTAGGCGGCGGTTCTTACATCTGCTGGTATAAGGCAATCAATATGACCGGGGCTTCAAGAGCAATGGCATTAAACATTACCTATGCTTTATGGTCAGTATTCTTTGGCTGGTTGTTAATTGGAACAGTAATCACACCCAATCTTATCATTGGTGGTCTCGTAATAACTTGTGGAGCCATTTTAGTAGGAGCGAACCCAAAAGAATTAATCAATTTAAGAAGTAAATAAAGCATATGGAGGTATGAAAAATGGCGATTAAGCTTCCCCTGCGCTTCAGAATCCTTTATCTGATGTCAACAAAAAAAGATAGTGTGAACTCTGAAGATATTATGAAGGAACTTGAGAATGATTACGGAAAAGAAAGACAATTCAAGAAAAAAGCCATGGACAATCATTTATTATCCATGCGAGCTTTGGGATTAATTGAAATTTCAGAAGTGAGCATTGATAAAAATGATGAGCTTATCGAAAATTATAAAATTTCAGAATCAGGTATCGGCCGACTGAAATATTTACCGAAAGCATATAAATAAAAAATTTAACTTACTTGGAGGAACAATCAATGAAATTTATGGATTATTATACAGAAGCAGAAGTAAAGCGGATTCATGAAGCATCCCTGGATATTTTAGAAAATACAGGATTAAGCGTGAGAAATGAAAAAGCCAGAGAAATTTTCAAAAAGGCTGGCTGTTCTGTTGATGAAACAACCCACCTTGTGAAAATTCCCGGAAAAATCGTGGAAGAATGTCGGAAGTCTTATGTTCCCAAATATGTATTTACAGCGCAGGATCCCAAATATGATATTGTATTGCCTGATAATCGTCCGGTAGTCGTTACCGGAAGCTCTGCTCCCAATGTCATCGACCCTAAAACCGGGGAAGATCGTCGGGCAACTTCCTCGGATATTGCAAACATTGCAAATCTCATTAATGAACTTGATGGATTTGATGTCTTTTCCATTTCCACTCTGGCTCAGGATGCACCGAAAGGTCAAATCAGCGTTTCCCGGTTTTATCCAGCCCTGAAAAATTGCAAAAAACCGGTGCGAAGCAACACACCGACCATTAAAGATTTAGAAGATGTTCTGGAGATTGGAGAAATCATTGCCGGTGGTAAAGAAGCTTATTATGAAAGACCTTTTATTAACCACCACTATTGCCCGGTGGTTTCGCCACTCACCATGGATGTGGATTCCACAGACGCGGTGATTTATCTCACCGAAAAGGGATTACCTGTTTACGGAACCATTGTTCCCAATGCAGGAATGACATCCCCAATGTCCATGACTGGGACCTTAGTTTTAGGAAATGCTGAATTTTTAGCCCTTTCCACACTAATACAACTCATTCGTCCAGGAGCACCCATGATCTATGCCGTTTTATCAACGGTGGCAGATTTAAGAACAGGGAACTATGCACCAGGTGCCGTTGAAACAGGTATTTTACAAATGGCCCATTCCCAAATGGCCAGATATTATGGTGTGCCTTCAGGGGGATATATTGGTCTGACCAATTCCCAGATCAATGACGCCCAGTGCGGATACGAAACAGGCATTAATACCACCGGCGCCCTATTGGCCGGATCAGATCTTTTTAATATGGGCGGCCTATTGGGAAGCTTAATGGCCTTTGATTATTCCAAAGCAGTCATTGACAATGAAATAGCTTTGATGCTTAAACGGATGAAACGTGGTATGGAATTCAGCGAAGAAAACCTCTGCTTGGATCTCATCCATGAAGTTGGCCCGGGAGGAACCTATTTGGATCTCAAGCATACCCAAAAGAATATGCGGAAAATGGCGTTCTATCCTAAAGTTGCCACCAGAGAAATGCGTAAAAAATGGGAAAGCAACCGATTTACAGCAGAAGACAGAGCCTTCCAGGAAGTGAATAAAATTTTCAAAAAGTCTGAACAGAAAACATTTACAAAAGAGATCGATGAAAAAATCAGAAATAATTTCCCCGGCCTTGTTAAAGGCGATATGGTCTGGTAAAAATAAAATGAAATTTAAGGAGAAAAAATAATGAGTACACAAGCAATTTATGATGCAATTATGGAATTTGAAGATGACGATGTCGTTGAAGCGGTAAAAGAAGCCATTGAAGCGGGTGTGGACAGTCAGGTGATTCTTAATGAAGGTCTCATCGGTGCCATGGATGAAGTCGGCAGACTTTTTTCAATCGGTGATCTGTTTGTACCGGAAATGCTTATGGCGGCAAACGCCATGAAAGCAGGGATGAAAGTGATTAAACCATACCTCAAAGGGGATGATGGCGGACGAGGCCTTGTGGTTATTGGAACAGTAGAAGGAGATCTCCACGATATCGGTAAAAACCTTGTTTCCATGATGATGGAAAGTGCAGGCTTCGAAGTCATCGATCTCGGCATTGATGTACCGGCTGAAAAATTCATGAAGACAGCCAGAGATAATAAAGCCAATATTATTTGTTTGTCAGCACTGCTGACAACCACCATGACAACCATGGGGGAAACCGTGGAAGCCATTCGCAATTCTGATTTGAATGTAAAAACAATGGTTGGCGGGGCTCCGGTTACTCAGGAGTTTGCCAACGAAATCGGCGCTGATGGTTTTTCTGAAGATGCCGGGGAAGCTGTTGTACTGGCAAGAACCCTCATAGCTTCATAGACTGGAGAAAATCATATGATTATTGTAGGAGAACTAATTAACGCCAGCCGTAAATCGGTTGGCGAGGCCATTAAACAAAATGATGCGGCCTTTATTCAGAAGCTGGCCATTGACCAAACCGAAGCCGGAGCCACCTATATCGACGTCAATGCAGGAATATTTGTTGGCAAAGAAGGGGACTACATGGAGTGGCTCATCAAAAACATCAAAGAAGTCACTAAACTCCCATGCTCCATTGACAGTCCTGATCCCAAAGTCATTGAACGGGGAATCAAACTCAATGGAGAAGAGGCCATGGTTAATTCCATATCTCTGGAAAAGAAACGACTGGATACGATCTTACCGCTGATTGCAGGAACATCTCTAAAAGTTGTGGCATTGTGTATGAATGATCAGAAAATGCCGGAAACCAAAGAAGATCGTTTAAAAATCGCAGATATATTAATTAATCGGCTGATCCAAAATAATGTGAAGCTTGAAAATATCTATGTGGATCCTTTGGTTCAACCCATTTCCACAAATAACACCTTTGGTATGGGGTTTATTGATACCGTGGAAACCATCATGGAAAAATATAAAGGCATTCATACCATTTGCGGTTTATCAAATATCTCCTTTGGATTGCCTGAACGTAAATTTCTTAATCGGAATTTTGCAGTCATGGCCATTGCCAAAGGCCTGGATTCACTTCTGATTGACCCACTGGACAGGAAAATGATGTCCAGCATTTGCGCAGCAGAAACACTGGCAGGCCGAGACAGTTTTAATGTCAAGTACCTCAAAGCTTACCGAAAGAAAAAATTAGAAGTATAAAACCAGCCTCTTTGTGTATTATTCATAATAGACAAAGAGGTTTTTGTTTCAGTTGCTTTAAACGATTTATTTATTGTTCTGAATAATGAAGGTTGACAATATAAAATTAATTTGAGATAATGACTCAAAGATATATAATATAAATGCAACGAGGCATTTGTATAAAAGCGACGAAGCTTCCATGTGATTATCCAATAAAATGGGTAATGACGTGGAAGTTTTTTGTTTTTTATTTGTAAAGGATTGCAAAATAGAATGGAGGTTGAGAAGGAATGTATTTTTTTAAAGATTCTGATAAAATTACATCTGAATTTGTAAGTGCTCTTAAGAATCCAATAATACCCAAAAATAAAGAGCAGTTGTTTGTAGGAGTGGATCTGGGCACAGCCTATATCGTAATATGTGTATTGGACGAGAACAAAAAACCCATTGCTGGTGCATACCGATTTGCACAAGTTGTTAAAGATGGCTTAGTTCTGGATTATCTGGGAGCATTGAAAATTGTTAAACAACTGAAAAAAGAAATTGAAGACAAAATTGGTTGCGAATTGAAAAATGCAGCTGTAGCAATACCACCGGGTACAACAATTAATGATACAAGGTATCTTAAAAATGTAGTTGAAGGTGCTGGGTTTGAAGTGATTAATGTTGTAGATGAACCTACCGCTGCAAATGCAGTGCTGGGAATAAAGAATGGTGTTGTTGTGGACATAGGTGGTGGTACAACAGGCCTGGCCATAATAAAAGATGGAAAAATAGTTTCTGTTGCTGATGAACCTACCGGAGGAACCCAATGCACTTTAGTGATTGCAGGAAATTATAGAATTTCATTTGAAGAAGCAGAGATTATTAAGCAGGACCCACAAAAACAGGAAGAAGTTTCTGGATTGCTTAAGCCAGTAGCACAGAAAATAGCGTCAATAATCAAAAAGCACATTGAAAAGTATAATATTGATGGTATTTATTTAGTAGGAGGTACCAGCTGTCTTTTAAACATAGAAAAAGTAATAGAAAAGGACTTGAAAATTAAAACATATAAACCGAGAAACCCTCATTTTGTAACCCCCATAGGAATAGCAATGAATTGTATACAAGATAAAAATAGTGACCAATATGGATATTGAAATAATTAAGTCTCCTTCAGAAGGCGTTATAAAAATGCTGAAGAATCGATCACTTTCAAATGATTTTCTGGAAAGCAAGGAATTTGATACGGTAGGATTAATTCAGGGAAAACTTGTGGAAATGCTTGCTGCGACAGATATTGCCGAAAAAGCAGCAAATGTAAATGTTGTTGAAATAAAAGGGATATGTCCACAGCATTTTGCAATGATAGCAGTACTGGGTGATACAGCTTCAGTTAATGAAGCTGTGGAGCGTATTTTAAAAGAGTTCGATGAAAGGCGGAATATTTAATGAACATTGGACGGGTTGTAGACAGTATTTGGTGTACAAGAAAAGAAGATGGTTTAAGGGGTTTAAAGTTTCTTAAAGTAAAGCTATTAAATCGAGAAAAAGAATGTGAGGATGGTGAAATAGTTGTTGCCACTGATTTAATCGGAGCTGGAATCGGGGAACTGGTATTATTGACAAAAGGAAGCGCAGCAAGAAGGTCTAAAGGCCTGGAAAATTCACCGGTTGATTGTATTATTATCGGCATTATTGATGCAAAAACCGATGGAGAGGAGGATATGGATGAGTAGTGATTTTATAAATACCATTAAGGAAGCCGGTGTTGTCGGAGCAGGAGGCGCTGGTTTTCCCACACATGTGAAATTATCGGCGAAAGCCGAAGTTATTATTGTTAATGCGGCAGAGTGTGAACCGTTAATACGAGTTGATCAGGAATTACTGTTACACTTCACCAGGGATATTATAGAAGGATTAAACAGAATTATTCAAGAAACAGGCGCTAAAAAGGGCTACATTGCAATCAAAGCAAAACATTCTGAAGTGATCAATCGTTTAAAAGAACAATTAGAAAACAATAAAAATATCGAGATTTGTCTGTTAAAAGATTTTTATCCTGCCGGTGACGAACAAATAACAGTATATGAGGTTTTAAAAAGGATTGTACCTAAAGGTGGTATTCCCTTAAATGTAGGGTGTATCGTTTGCAATGTGGAAACAGTATTAAATATTAGTAATGCGAGCAAAGGTAAAAGGGTGACTTCCACATACGTGACCATTACCGGGGAAGTGAAAAAACCTGGTACATTTTGCATTCCCATAGGAATGAGCTATAAAGAAGCCTTAGAGTGTTGCGGTATCGAAAATTTAGATGAAAAAGTTGGAATTGACGGCGGACCAATGATGGGAAAGATTATATCTGATTTTAACATGTCAATAACGAAAACGACTAAAGCAATCATACTCTTAGATAAAAGCTGTTCACTAGTCAGAGAAAAAACTAAAAATATAGAACAGGTATTAAAACAGTCAAAGACCGCATGCATACAATGCCAAAAGTGTACAGATTTGTGTCCCAGGGATTTGCTTGGTCATAATGTTAAACCCCACATAGTAATGAGAATTGTAAACTATGGTTTATCTGATTTTTCTGGAATGAAAACAGCATTAGGTTGCTCTGAGTGTGGGGCCTGTGAATTGTACGCCTGTCCAAATGGGTTATCCCCAAGAAAAGTAAATGCAATGATTAAACAGGAGCTGACTGAATCAGGTATAAAGATTGATAAAGAAGGTGAAAAAAAACCGGTATCAGAAATGATTGAATATCGGAAAATACCGGTTAAAAGACTTGTTGAAAGGCTTGGGTTAAAAAAATATGACCTAAGTGCCCCATTAATGAGTTGTGATTACAATTTGAAAAAAGCAGTCATACCCCTGAAGCAACATATCGGAGGTCCTGCCAAGCCTATAGTGGAAAAAGGCATGATTGTCAATGAAGGGACACTCATTGGGGAAATGGAAGATGGAAAACTGGGCGCGAGTATTCACGCCAGTATTTCAGGAATGATCACAGATGTTTCAAAAGAATCGATAACCATTGAAAGAATATAAAGGAGGTAGAATATGTTAAATGCAATTGGTTTTATAGAACTTAACAGTATCGCAAAAGGCATTGAAGTAGCCGATCATATGCTGAAAATTGCAAATGTAAAACTTATGTTTTCAACAGCTACTTGTCCGGGAAAATACATAACATTCATATATGGGGACGTAGCCTCGGTGGAAAATTCAATTAAAGGTGCAAAACTTTTGGGTAACGAATTTATTATTGATGATTTAATGATACCAAACGTCGATGAGCAAATTTTTCCAGCCATAACCGGTTCCAGCAATATTGAGAAAATAGGCGCAATCGGTGTTATTGAAAGTCTGTCAATGGCGTCTTTAATTGTAGCAGCTGATACTTGTGTTAAAACATCAGCAGTACAGCTTGTTGAATTAAGGCTTGGTTCTGGAATAGGAGGTAAATCCTATTTAATAATGACAGGAGATGTTTCAGAGGTCAATGCATCCATTGAAGCTGGTGTAGAGATTATTAAAGAAAGTGGGAATTTAGTTTACTACACAGTGATCCCGTCACCACATGAAGACTTCAAGAAGACTTTATTATAGAAAGGACAATAACAGTGAATAAAAACGTTGAACAAATAGTTAAAGAGAGAGTTTTAGAATCAAACATTTCTGAAGAACTCATATCGCGTATTGTGGATGAAGTTATGGGAGAATTAAAAATAGAAGAACAACAATTGAATAAGGTTTGTGATCCTGAAGGGTTGAGACTCATACGAGGAAACAGTGTCGTATGTGAAAAATTCGATACCGGAAATCCTAAAGACAACGTTGTGTTTAAGGAAATATTAACGATTGATGAATGTCCAAACATGGCGACGGGATTTTTGGAAATTGAGAAATCATCCTTCGATTGGTATTTGGGTTATGATGAATTGGATTACATAATAGAGGGCACATTAAAAATAACGATTAATGAGAAAACATATACTGGTTATTCAGGGGATGTCTTTTATATTCCAAAGGATTCATCCGTAACATTCGGTTCCCCAGATCATTGTAAATTTTTCTTTACAGCATACCCTGCAAATTGGCAGGATTTTTGTGAAAAAAAGGAATAAGAAATACGTATAAAACTCATATCAGGAATAACCAGTAATTTAAGTTTTATGTTGAATGACAAATAAAATTTCAAATAAAGAATGTAATGTTTAAAGTGTTGACAAACAAATGATTATTTAATATGATAATAAAAGTTGGTAGCGCTTTAACCAATTAAGGAGAGTTCAATAATGAATGAAAAGGTTCAAAGAGTTATCCAGGAATACGTTCCAGGTAAGCAGGTTACGTTAGCGCATATTATTGTAAATCCTGATAATAGCATCTATAAAAAATTAGGATTGGATGAGAATCACAATTCTATTGGAATATTGACAATAACACCCAGTGAAGCTGCTATAATTGCAGCGGATGTTGCAGTAAAAGCTGGAGACGTTACGATAGGTTATGTTGATCGTTTTAACGGTTCTCTCGTGATCCTGGGTGATGTGGCGTCTGTGGAAGCATCTGTAGATAAGATTCTTAAAACATTGTCAAAGTTACAGGGGATGTCAATACCAATAGTAACTAGAACGTGAGGTTTTTACAATGAAAAAAGTAATGTTTATTGGTTCATCCGGGAGTGGTAAGACAACATTATTTCAAAGATTGGAGTCTTATAGGTTTGATTATGACAAAACTCAAGTAATAGAATTTCATAAAAACGTAATCGATACACCTGGAGAATATCTGGAAAACCGAGGGTACTATTCAGCTTTACAGGTCACATCCGTAGAGGCTGATGTTATTGCGCTGGTAATGGACTGCAAAAGCAGGCAAAATGTATTCCCACCAGGGTTCGCCAGAATGTTTACCAAACCGATCATTGGAATAGTAACTAAGATTGACCTGATACAGGATGAAGAAGATTATATTTATGCTGAAGAATCATTAAGATTATCAGGTGTTGACGAAATATTTAAAATTTCATCACTTAAAAATCAAAAAATCAAGGAGTTAAGAAAATTTCTTGAGTGGAGTTGAGGTTAATCATGAGAATTATCATTGTTGAAGATGAACCGATAACACGCATGGATATAAGGTGTATACTGGAAGATGCGGGATTTGAAGTTCTGGGTGAAGGGAAAGATGGCTTTGATGCAATAAATTTATGCAAAGAGCATCATCCGGATATGGTACTTATTGACATTAATATGCCTAATCTGGATGGGGTGAGTGCTGCTAAGATAATTCGCAGGGACAAACTTAGCAAGGGTGTCGTTTTCTTAACAGCATACTCCGACGATGCATACATTGAGGGTGCTAAAAAAGCCGGAGCTTTTGGTTACATCGTAAAACCCATAGATGAGAATAGATTGGTTCCGGCATTAAAGATTGCTTATGCTAAAGCGCTTGAGTCAGAAGATATTGAACAAAAACTTGATGAAGTGACAAAAAGATTAGAAGATCGTAAAATAATTGAAAAGGCTAAAGGTTTTTTAATGCAAACCCAGGGTCTTAATGAAGACGCAGCCTATAAAAAACTAAGAACACTAAGTATGGAGAAAAGTTGTTCACTCCGCGTAATCAGCGAAGTGTTGCTTTTATCAGCGGAAAAAGGCAAAGGGTGACAATATGACATATAATTGTGACCGAGAGTTTATCGTTAAGCAATGTAAAGAGTTTACACTTTTAAATAACGATGAAATAGAGGCGATCATCGATGTGGCAAAGATTCTTCCCTATTTTAACGATGGATTTGATTGCGAGACTTTTGTCGATATTAAGGTCCATGATGATGATCTTGCGGTTGTTGTTGCCGAATCATATAAAAAAAGAAAATCGATTTATATTGACTCATATATGGGACAGCTTATATATAGGGAGAATGAACCTGCTGTGTTTCGATCTTTTGATTTGGGTGTAACAACAAAAGATACGATTGGTGTGAGTTATGATAAAAATAAGAATAAAATTTGGACAAGACAAACCGTCGTCCCAATTATTCATAAAAATAATGTTGTAGCCACCTTAATACTGGAAAAAGTACTTGATTTGAATTCCTCAGTGGAACCGATTGTTTCGTTGCAGTCATTTCCTGATATTGAAAAAATAAATGAAATATTGATTTCAATTTTCGGATTTAACAGTGAAAATGAAGATTTGCAAATACGCGAGGGGATTTTAATATTTGATGCCAAAGGCCTTTTAAAATATTTCAATCAGCGTGCGATTAAAATATATCAGGAATTTGGATATAAATCCATAAAAAATCAGCATTTTGATAATCTGAACTATTCATCAAAGAATTTTGATGATATCATTTCGAATGTAAATGATTCATTTAATACCGAAAATCATAGTCATTTTGTAATTGAAAAGAGTTTCGAAGGAAAAGTTTCAGTTGGCAGCAAATTTTATAAAATACGAATATTCGTCCTTAAAAGAACAAATATCGATATTATTGTATTCATTGATGATATTACGGAAATACGAAAATTTGAAAATGAGGTAAACAGCTATTTGGTAGCCTCTCATGAAATACATCATCGTATTAAAAATAATCTTCAAACAGTAGCGTCTTTACTTAGGCTTCAAAGTCGGAGTTGCAGTGATAGTGCAGTTAAAGCCATATTAAGTGACAGTATCAATCGTATACTGAGTATAGCTGTTACACATGAACTTTTAGAAAAAAAAACGAACAACAAGGTGCCGGTAAAAGAAGTGCTTGACAAAATAAAACAAAATATGCTATCATACGGAATAACAGAGAATAAAAAGATTGAGATCTCTGTGAAGGGTACTGATTTTTATATTGACAGCGAAAAGTCGACGGTAGTCGCTTTAATCGTGAATGAGTTGATACAAAACTCACTCAAACATGCATTTCCTAATGGTTGCGGTGGTTGTATTGAAATTACGACTGCATGTGATGGAAAAATCAAAGTGGTAGATGTAAAAGATAATGGAATCGGTTACAATCCCGAACAGATAAAATCAAATAGTTTGGGTCTTACCATTGTGAAAACCTATGTTTATGAAAAACTGGCTGGTAAATTAGTCATTGAAACAGGAAATGAAGGCACAACGACTTCATTCGCATTTAAACTATAAATTGCGACGAAGCAATTTAATTAAGTGACGTAGCTTAAAGTTTGAATATCTTATTTTTAGATGTTTATATTTTTGGTTACGTTTTTTTATTGAACATAATTTAAATTATTACATTGCAACGAAGCAATGGTATTAGGCGACGCAGCTTAAGGTTTAAATATCTAACAGAGATATTTAAAATTTAAGCTGCGTCTTTTTTCGTGATTGTTTAAATTCATAAAGAAACCAGGAGGTGAATAATTTATGGAGAATTTTAAAAGACAAGAGATTCTTAGTGTTGGAATAGATATTGGAACATCAACGACGCAACTGATATTTTCTAAGATCCTTCTTGAAAATATGGCTTCGAGTTTTAACATCGCCCGGATTGAAATTATTGGAAAGAGAATCATCTACAAAAGTAAAATCTATTTTACCCCTCTGACTTCAGATGATCGTATTGATATGAATGAAGTCATGAAAATAATTGATGAAGAGTTTTGCAATGCGAACATTGAAAAAAAAGATATTAACATCGGTGCAGTTATTATTACAGGAGAAACAGCTCGAAGAGCTAATGCCAGTGAGGTTCTGCATAAACTGAGCGGTTATGCCGGTGATTTTGTAGTGGCAACGGCAGGTCCTGATTTAGAAAGTATCATTTCAGGTAAAGGTGCAGGTTCAGACAAGATTTCAAAAGAACAGAATACGGTTGTAGCAAACATTGATGTGGGAGGAGGAACGTCAAACATAGTCGTATTTGATCATGGAGATCCAATCAGCACAGGATGTCTTGATATTGGTGGTCGTTTAATTAAAATGGACGATCATGGGAAAATAATTTACATCAATGAAAAAATAAATCAAATAATTAAAACTGAGAAACTTGGTATTGAGTTGGGTCAAATGGCTGATGAAGAGAGTTTATCAAAATTGGCAAAAATAATGGTTCGTCAGCTTGAGACTATTGTTGGTATGAAAGCCAGGGATCAATACTACGAGTTGATGCTAACGGCAAAAGAGATGCCAATAAAGAAGCCCATCGATTGCATTACATTTTCTGGGGGTGTAGCAGATATTGTTTACCATTACGATGAAAACGAAGACATTTTCAAGTATCAGGATATTGGAATCATTTTAGGTCGTGAAATCCGTCAATCAGAACTGTTCACAAGATTAAAAGTGATGGAATCAGAAGAAACCATCAGAGCTACAGTAGTAGGCGCGGGTTCACACACCGCTGAAATTAGTGGGAGTACTGTTACCTATGACAAATCAGTTTTGCCTTTAAAAAACATTCCAGTTGTGAGAATACCTTTTAATGAAAATAGTGGTATTCCTGAAATTTCAGGTGAGATTGCAAAGCGTATTGAATGGTTTAAACTGGAAGGAGAATTTCAAAAAGTAGCGATTGGATTTAAAGGAATATGTTCACCAACTTTCAAACAAATAGAAGCCTGTGCTGAACAACTGATCAAAGGTTTGAATGGAATGATCAAACATAATTATCCCATAATAATTGTAGTTGAAGAGGATATAGCAAAAGTTTTAGGGCAAACAATTAAGCGGATTTTAGATAACAAACATCCGGTTATTTGTATTGACAGTATTTTAGTCAGTGATGGAGATTACATTGATATTGGAAATCCGATTGCCGGTGGGATGGTATTGCCGGTGGTTGTAAAAACTTTAATCTTTAAATAAGATCAGTTCAACTGTAAGGCTAAACTGATCAAAGGATAGATTACCGCAGACAAGATCATTTATCCTTTGATTAGTTAACTGAAAAGCTGAACGAATCAAAGTTTTGATTATCGCATACAGGATAATCTAAAAAAATAAGGAGTGAAAGCATGAAACTAAAAACCGTATTGTTTGGAAGAACCTATCAATTCAAAGACCTTAATGAAGTCCAGGCAAAAGCAAGTGAACAGAAGTCAGGCGATGAGCTGGCAGGTCTTGCTGCGACTTCGAAAGAAGAAAGAGCTGCTGCAAAAATTGTACTGGCTGATATGTTGTTATCAGATATTCGGGATCATCCGGCAGTTCCCTATGAAATTGACGATGTTACCCGAGTCATTCAGGATCAGGTCAATGAAGCAGTATACAAAGAAATAAGAAACTGGACGGTCGGAGAATTTCGCGACTTTTTAATGCAATACGCATCAACAGGACCGATTATTCAAAGAATCGCAACGGGTTTAACTTCAGAAATGATTGCCGCAGTAACAAAAATTATGTCTAATATGGATTTAATTTATGTTGCGAAAAAAATTGACAATGTTGCCACATGTGTTACGACCATAGGAAACCGAGGTATTGCAGCGAACAGAGCATTACCTAATCATCCAACAGATGACATCGATGCAATTTTTGCAGAACTTTATGAAGCACTTGCTTATGGTGTTGGGGATGCAATGCTTGGACTGAATCCGGTTCAGGATACGGTAGAATCAACAACATTCTTACTTCACAAATTATATGAATTTAGAATGAAATGGGAAATACCCACACAAAACTGTGTTCTTTCTCATATTACCACTCAAATGGCAGCACTTCGTAAGGGAGCACCCCTGGATATGATTTTTCAATCGATTGCAGGGACTCAAAAAGCAAATGAATCATTTGGTGTAACCACTGCATTACTGGATGAGGCCTATGATCTTGGGAAACGCGAGTGTATTTCCGGAGGGAAAAATATTATGTATTTTGAAACAGGAGAAGGTTCAGAACTTTCTGCTGACGCACATATGGGCGTTGATATGCTTACCCTCGAAGCACGTACTTATGGTTATGGCAGACATTATGATCCATTTTATGTCATGTCCGTAGTCGGATTTATTGGACCAGAGTATATTTATGATTCAGTACAACAATTACGTGCCGGACTGGAAGAACACTTCATGGGAACACTTTCATTATTCCCTATGGGCGTTGATGTATGTTACACCAATCATATGCCCGCAAGTCAAAATGATTCTGAAAATCTTGCGTTATTATTGGCCCATGCAGGGATGCCAGCATTTGTAACAGCACCAATGGGTGATGACATTATGCTGAATTATCAATTACTGGGTAATCATGATTGGCAAACACTTTTAGAGTTATCCGGAATGAGAAGAATACCTGAATTTGAAAAATGGTTGCAAAAAATGGAAATACTCGATGAAAACTGCAGATTTACAGAAAAAGCCGGCGATGCTTCAATTTTCTTAAAATAATAAGAAGGGGTGATATGAAATGTTAAACGAAGCTACTTTAAAAGATACAATTCGTGACATTATTAAAAATGTGATTAAGGAAGAATTAGCCGAAAGTGGAACACATTCTAATCAGGATGAATCGAAAGTTTCAGCAAAAACCGATAATACCGATGATGGCTATGTGGAAGATTTAACTGTACCAACGATGCAAGAAACGTTTTATGTGCCGAATCCATATGATCGAGACGGATATATGAAGATGAAGGAATCAACAACCGGTCGATTAGGAATTTGGAGAGCAGGTCCCAGACCTTTAACAAAAGTATATTTGAGATTTTTAGCAGACCATTCTGCTGCGCAAAATGCGGTATGGTCCGATGTTAATCCTGCTCTTATTAAAGAACTTGGATTTATTACACTTTCCACCATTGCAGTTGACAAAGCCGAGTATATCAAGAATCCAAACACTGGAAAAAAACTAACCGATGAAGCAGTAGAAATCGTCAAAAAAAATACGGTGAAGAATTTAAATGTTCAAATTGTTTTTGCTGATGGATTAAGTTCCCGTGCCATCGAGAAAAACGCAGCAGATTTTTTACCGGCTTTAGAGCAAGGGCTCAAATCATTGGGATTAAGTTATTCAACACCATTCTTTGTCACCAATGGTCGTGTCGCCATCGGTGATGAAATTGGAGCAATAACAGATGCGGATGTTATTGCAGTATTTGTTGGAGAAAGACCAGGTTTAAACTCTACCGGATCAATGGGCGCATATATTACATATAAACCCACAATGGGCATGGAAGAAGCCGGGAGAACAGTTATTTCCAACATCCATGCACTCGGAACAGTACCCGTTGAGGCCGGCGCCCAGATAGCCGAGCTTTGTCAAACAATGATCAAGTATAAAATGTCAGGCGTTGATTTGAAATTAGTATAGATTAGAAAGGAGCGTTAACCAGTGATAGGAGAAATTATACGTGCCAATGTAGTTTGTCAGAATGTAATTCCCAATGTAAGTGAAGATTTAGCCAGGGCGCTAAACCTTAAACCCCATCAAAGGAGTTTAGGTCTTATTACGGGGTCAATTGATGATGTTACTTTTATTGCACTTGATGAATCAACAAAAGCAGCAGATGTAGAGGTAGTATATGCAGAATGTGTTTTCTCGGCATTTGTTGGGAACTTTACAACATTTGCGGGAGAAGCTATCGGAATATTGGCAGGTGAAAATCCAGCTGAAGTGAAAAGCGGACTTGAATCGTGTGCGAATTATATTAAAAACGGTGCATTTTTCGTAAATGGAAATGATAATGGGGAATCAATATATTTAGCACATTGTATTTCAAGTACAGGCATTTATTTATCCGAAATGGCTGGTATACCTGTTGGAACGCCTCTGGCATATTGTATAGCTCCACCAATTGAGTCAATTTATGGTATTGATGCCGCTTTGAAAGCAGCCGATGTAAAAATTTGCAAGACATATCTGCCTCCTACAGCGACGTCGAATTTTGGCGGAGCGTTAATGACAGGATCTCAGTCAGCATGTAAAGCTGCCTGTGAGGCCTTTGCACAAGCGTGTCAGTATATTGCTAACAATCCAATAGTGGTATAAAAATGATTGCCGTCGGTATCATTGATACGTTTGGCTTTGTAGGATCTGTTGAAGCCTTGGATACATGTCTTAAAACAGCTGAAGTTGAATTTGTAAAGGCTGAAAAAATGTCAGGGGGAATTGTATCACTAGTGATACATGGGGATGTTGCGGCAGTGTCAGCCAGTATTGCTGCAGGGGTTGAGGCAGCAAAATCAGTAGGAGGATACAGAAACCATACGGTCATTGCAAGATTGGACGATCAAACAGAAGAAATGCTTAAAACAGAAAAAAGACTTAATGAAAATCCCGATAATGCAAAAGAACAAAACATTGATGAAGCGTTTATTGAAGGTGTGGAGGAATCAGAAGAAGAACTATGTTTTCACACAAACACAGTCTTTGGACAGAATGAAAATAAAGCAGTTAAGAGTTGGAATTATTCAGAAGAAGAGTTAAACATGATGACAGTTTCTAACTTAAGAAAGTTGGCTCGTGAAATGAATCTGATAGGTATGAGCAAAGAAAAAATTAAGAGATCCCGAAAATTTGACCTTATATCAACCATATTAAGTGAATTAAAAAGAGAGGAGGAATAAATTGTGCAGCTAGTTGACAAAGATCTTATATCAATTCAAGAAACGCGTCTGTTACTGAGAAATGCAAAAGACGCACAGGTAAAACTTGGCCAAATGAGTCAAACAGAAATTGATAAAATATGCGAAGCCATCAAAAATGCTGGATTGCAAAATTCTGAAAAACTTGCAAAGTCAGCCAACGAAGAAACAGGCTTTGGGGTTTATGAAGATAAAATAATTAAAAATTATTTTGCCTCACAAGTTGTATATGACAGTATAAAAGATATGAAAACTGTTGGTATAGTAAATGTGGATAAAGGAAAAAAACTATATGAAGTAGCAGTACCGGTTGGAGTTGTAGCAGGACTCATTCCATCAACAAATCCAACTTCAACTGTTATTTATAAAACCCTCATATCCATAAAATCTGGAAATTCCATTGTGTTTTCACCCCATCCAAGTGCAAAAAAATGCATTATCGAAACCGTAAAAGTGATAAAGGAAGCAGCTGTGGCGGCTGGAATGCCAGGGGATTGTATAGGATGCGTAACTGAAATTACAATGGAAGGCACCAATGAACTTTTGAAAAATGAAAATACCAGTTTAATTTTAGCGACAGGCGGAGAAGCCATGGTAAAAGCTGCTTATTCATCAGGTAATCCTGCCATTGGCGTAGGTCCCGGGAATGGACCCGCTTTTATTGAAAAGAGCGCAAATATTCCACTTGCAGTAAAGCAGATAATCGACTCAAAAACTTTTGACAATGGCGTTATTTGTGCATCAGAGCAATCGATTATCGTTGAAAAGGAATCTGAAAACAGCGTACTAAAAGAATTGAAAAAACAGGGCTGTTATATATTGTCCTCAGAAGAAAAGAAGCATCTGGAAAAAATAATGTTAACACCCAAGCTGACCATGAATCCTAAAATTGTTGGAAAAAAGGCGTCTTACATTGCTGGAATGGCAGGAGTAAATGTGCCTGAAGATACAAAAGTTCTAATTGGCGTAGAATCCAGTGTTGGACACAAAATTCCATTTTCAAGAGAAAAGCTTTGCCCTATATTAGCTTTTTATGTTGAAGATGATTGGACAAAGGCCTGTAAAAGGGCAATTGAAATTTTAAGCAATGAAGGTGCCGGTCATACAATGATCATTCATTCCAGGAATGAAGAAAGAATAAGGGAATTTGCTTTAAAGAAGCCAGTAAGCCGATTGCTGGTTAACACCCCTGGAGCCTTGGGTGGAATTGGAGCAACGACCAACTTAGCACCTGCCTTAACCTTAGGATGTGGGGCGATTGGTGGAAGTGCAACTTCAGATAATATTTCACCCCTTAATTTACTCAACTTGCGGAGGGTAGCCTATGGCATAAAAGAACTGGACGAAATACGAAACATCGTGGATTGTAAATGCAAAAACCATTCAAAGAAAAAATCCACCGAAGAAGCGGAAATGGACAGAACTATTGAGAATAGACTGGAACTGGTTACAGATTTAATTTTTGAAAAACTAAAAAATCAATTAAATATTTAATTTTACTGGGAGGTAAATAAAATGGCAAACACAAATGCATTAGGAATGATTGAAACACGGGGATTGGTTGCGGCTATTGAGGCAGCTGATGCTATGGTAAAAGCGGCAAACGTTACTTTAATTGGAAAAGAACAAATTGGCAGCGGACTGGTAACCGTTATGGTAAGAGGAGATGTTGGCGCAGTGAAAGCGGCTACAGATGCAGGTTCTGCTGCGGCTGAAAGAGTTGGAGAATTGGTTTCAGTACATGTTATTCCACGTCCCCATGCCGATGTAAATGAGATGTTACCAAAGGAAAAAGGTTTAGACAATTAGTTGGATTAAACTGATATTCAATGAAATTCAGGGAGTTGAAGTCTCCCTGAATTATCAAGAATAATACGCCATGCGCTTTATTATAGTTTAATTAAGGAAGTGAACCAATGAATCTAATAACCGAAGAGGGAATGAAAAAAATCATTAAATCCGGACAGACTATTAAAAATAATGAATTGAGGCTCCCTAAAAGCTCCATTTTGACGCCTTCAGCAAAATCAGTGATAACAGATCATAAATTAAAGTTGGTTTTGATTGATGAAATCATAGATAATCCAGTTACAAATGTATTGGAAAAGGCTTCTGAGATGGCAGCAAATAATATAGGTAAGTTTATATTGGAAAGCGGCGGATATTTAGACGAGAAGCCAGAGCATATGACACAGGTTTACGGTAATCTGCTTGTTAATAAGGACCATAAACGTATTAAACTCAGAGGTGAAGTGGATTTGTTAATGGCTGAAATAATGAAGGTTCAAATTAGAGCGAATGAACTAAAATTAAAAGACCTTGTTTCAGATTTACAAGAGGTTTTCGATTATATCGGCGAAATGTCCAGAAGTGAAGTTTTGGATGAACCACTAAAAACAATTAAGATTTTAGGGCTCAACCATAACGAAATAAGAGAAAGGTCCCACAATCCTAAAAAATATTTTGGCCATGAACACTTATTTAATATTACATATGAAATAGGAGAAATTCCGATTCTGCTGAATTCACTCCGGGCGTTGATTAGAAAGACTGAAATAGCTTGTTATGAAGCTTTTAAATTGACGGATGGCACTGTAGCAAGGAGTGACTTAATAAAAGGGTACAATCGCTTATCTTCAGTTATGTATATTATCATCTTTAAGCATTTAGATCATTAATACAGGATGGAGAAACAAATGAGTGATCAATTAGAAAAATACGTTGATATTATTTTTGATAAAATTTACCGAAAGTTTAAAAAATTGGGTTACGTAGAAATTGAAGCTTCAGGACGTCATGTTCATTTAACAAGAGCAGTAATCGACAAATTATTTGGAAAGGATTACAAACTGACAAAAATTAAAGCATTGTCACAACCCGGTCAATTTGTCTGTAAGGAACGCGTAACGCTTAAAGGTCCAAAAGGTCAACTTCAAAATGTTGTAGTATTGGGCCCGGAAAGAGACAAGCCACAAATTGAGGTTTCAAAAACTGATGCTAAGATTCTGGGAATAAATGCGCCCGTAAAAGCAAGCGGTAAAACTCAGGGGACACCAGGGTTGGAAATAAGTGCAAACGGAAAAATGTTGCATTTGAATGAGGGGGTTCTGGTAGCAGAAAGACATATTCATATGTCAATGGAAGATGCAGATAATCTGTTTTTTAAAGATGGAGATCGCGTTGACGTAGAAATTTTTACAGATCGTCCGATGATGTTTAAAAATGTAAAGCTTAGGGTTTCAGAGCATTTCGATACCTATATGCATATTGACTATGATGAAGCAAATGCCTGTAATCTTCAAGGAAGAATGTTAGGATTAATCGTAAAAAATCCGAAGAACTAGAAGATAGGAGTGAGTAAATGGACATTGATTTAATAACCAATGAAGTGTTTAATCGGTTGATGGAAAAAGTAAAACCCCATCAGGTAAAATGTGATGAGATTACTAGTAAAAAGTTTCTTCAATGTGATGGCGACGCTGTAATAATATCGGGATATGAGACCGTGTTTTTAGATGATGTCAAGGATAAAAAAGAATTTTCGGGATATGAATTTTTAGTTGTATGTAAGCTTACTATTGATGAAATAGCCTCTTCAGTAAACGGAATAGCCATTAACGATAAAACAAGAGCATTACGCCAATTTTTACTTAATGGAAAACATGTTTATATAATAGAAGAAGGTATTGAACATCGGCAGTACAAAGCTATTTCCAATCCTTTGTACTACACTATTTTCAGAGAATATGAAAAACAATTAATCCGATGCGGAGTTCGAATTATGAGTTATGTAGCTTTGGAAAGTGTACTCAGTTCAGAGGAAAAATTAACAACATCCGGAATTGTAAAGAAAGAAAAGATTGAAGAGTCTAAAAATAAAGTCTCGTCTTCAAACCTTGAATACAGTACCAAGAAGAAATTAATTACTTATGAATTGGCAAAACAGCTTGTGGTGGAGCCTGAGATAATTTTACACCCTGGAACAATGATAACTCCCTATGCAAAAGACGTTTTTAAGGAAAGCAATTCAACGATTACTTTTATTTGAGTGAATTAAGTTAAAAGAATTCTGAAAATCAAGTGTCTTATAAAATTACCTGCAATAATTTATTTGATTATTACAGGTAATTGATCAATTCGGTGTATTTTATTTGTTGGTAAATAATACCAGGGTATTCATGCATATTATAGAAAGGAAAAAAATGAACTCGGAAAACTCAAATAAAATTAGTTGGAAACAAGGTCTGGTGATCGCATTAGGCGTACCGATGTTGATACTTCCAAGCATCGGGTATTTTGCAGGTTATGTTGGAGTGTTTGCAATTATTGTTTGGCTAATTTCAATCATACAAGGATTTCTTCAAAACATGGCGTATGCTGACTTTGCCCTAATGCATCCAGAAGCACGTGGTTTGCCAGGTTATGTTCAGACTGTATTTAAAGGAAAACATCCAAAAGATTATGACATGAATAAATTCATAGGGGGGTTTAGCTCCTGGGGATATTGGATGGCCTGGAATCCAGTATTGGCAATTTTTTCACTGCTGATAGGTAAATATTTACATGGCATGATCCCTGTGTTAAGTGGTGTTTCCGATAAAACCATTTCACTTGTGGCAGGAGCATTGATATTTACCGTTTTAATTGCTATCAACTGGAAAGGTTTATCAGGTGGGGCTACAATTGGGAATATTCTTGCAATCGTTTCCCTGATACCACTCATCGTTCTTTCGGTAGTACCTGTGATAAAGGGCCAATTTCATTTAAGTAATATTACTGGAAATTTATTTCCAGAAACCTGGAGTTGGGATGGCACACATATTCTGATCCTTTTAGGAATATTGGCAATGGCACAGTGGAGCGCCTGCGCATGGGAAACCGCAGCAGTTTATGGTCCTGACTATAAAAATCCCAAAAAAGATTTACCAAAAGCATTGTTTGCCTGTGGATTTATTTGTCTCATAACATTTTTAGCAGTCCAAACTGCCTGTACCGGAACATTGGGAATACAGGGAATACTTGAGGAACCTTATTCACCCATGCTTTTAATGGCAAAAATGTCATTCGGAAATGCAGGCGCCGCCATTACATTGATTATGCTGTTGGCAGCAATGGTATTAATCATTCAAACCGCTTTACTTGGATCCGCAAAAGCCATGGAGTCAATGGCGTTGGAGGGTAATCTTCCGAAAGTATTAGCTGAAACGAATAAACACGGTACACCTGTTAAAGCCATGATTATAATTGCAATTTTAAATTTTGCCTTAATATTTGTGGGTACTCCCTCTGCTATTGTGGCTGGATCAGCAATGGGATATGTCATTGCCAATGGCATTACGCTGTTTGCCTATTTCAAAGGGAAGGGTGAACAGAAAATACTAGCTCCAAAATGGTGGAAATATATTGCCCTTGCTTGCAGTATACTGAATATTCCGTTATATTTAGCTGGAATTTTTTACATAAATAAACTGGATTATGGTTTAGTTCCGGCATTGATTGGGTTTTTATTACTTTTTCTTTTCATTCCTATTTGGCTCTATGCAAAGAAAGAACATACCAAGGATTAAAGTGGTACTAAAACCGCTAACGCCGAAAGGAGACATTCCTCAGTTATCTGATGGATGCCTCTCTTTTGAGTTTTTTCTTGAAATTTAGCGTATCATGCGTTAAAATTGTCATAAAATGAGGTAATGATGGATAAAATTGAAAATTTTGGAAATAAGGAATTTAAAGAGATATTATTAAAGATACTCTATGCCTTTGAATGCGCCACAGAATTTAATGCGGTTATTTTGGACATCAATGGAAAACAAATATTACCCGGTGACGGTGCCAATTGTGTCAGCTTTTGTGAGATTGTTCAAAAAGCCCCTGGTGGTAAAACAAAATGTGAACTCAGTTATAAAAACGCAGGCCTTCAGGCGATGAAATACGCAGAGCCTTATATCTTCATGTGCCATGCAGGAATTCTGGCCTTTGCAGCCCCTTTACTGATTGATGAAAAATATTCAGGCATTATTATCTGCAGAAATATTCTTATGTGGGAGCCAGACGATTTTTTTTATGAGGAGCTGGGAGAAAAGAACAAAGGTCTGGACATTGAGGCTTTGGTAAAAAGCGCATCAGAATTAAAAGTGGTGAGCTCAAACAAGGTTCATGCAGCAGCATCCTTATTATACCTGGTCGCAAATCAGATTGTAAACAGCTACAATGAAACGAAGAAACACAAAAAAGAAATCATGTACCATCAGTCTTTACTGAATCAGGAAATTAAAGAGAAAAAAAGATTGCATCAGGAACTGTTGAAATCCAATGACGTCATGTATGGACAATATAAACTCCAAAAAGAAAAAGAGCTATTAGGAAAAATTGCGATTTTAGATCGGGATGGTGCTTACCAGGCTCTTCTGGGATGCATTTCCGATATTATGAAAAAATACATTACACAGCTGGAATTATTTAAAACAATGGTACTTGAGCTAATCATTATGATTTCGAGAACAGTGATTGAAACAGGAGCAGAGATGTCTGAGGTTATTCATCTTAATACCAAAGTCATTAATGAAATTTATACCCTGGACAATGCAGCGGAAATCAGCAGTTGGGTTTGTATCATTCTAAACAGTTATATGGATTTACTCGAGGGGAATCAAACCTCGATTAAAACAAAACAAATTGTGGATTCAGCAACGGAATATATTCGTTCAAATGTAAGAAAAAATATTACCCTTTTGGATGTGGCAGAGGCTGTTTTTATCAGTCAGTACTATCTCAGTCATGTTTTCAGAGAGGTATTAGGATGTACCGTTATTGAGTATATTACAAAAGTGAAAATGGAAACAGCCAAAAAATTATTGCACAATCCTAAAAACAGTGTGGCAGATGTTTCTGAAAAATTGGGTTTTGGAGATACAAGCTATTTTAGCAAGGTATTCAAAAAAAACGAGGGAATCACCCCAACTCAGTTTCGGAAAAGATTGCTTTAAAAAGCTAAAGGAAGAGAAAATATGTTTAAAGATCTTAAGGAGTCCATTTATAGCGGCAACGTTCCACGAGCTCAGGAATTAATTCAGGAATATGCATTGCGAAGGGTGCCAACAAAAAGGATTATAGAAGAAGCAATTATTCCATCCATTGAAGATGTGGGTAAAAAATTTCTGACCGATGATTTTTTTATAACCGATGTTCTTTTATCGGCCAGAGCAGCCAATGCCGCACTGAGAGCCATTGAAAAACAAGACAGACTTGATGGAAAGGTCATGATAAAGGGTCGAACTCGGGTGGTCATAGGTACCGTCCACGGGGATATTCATAACATTGGAAAAACCATGCTGAGTTTATTGTTGGAAGCCAACAATTTTGATGTGATTGATTTAGGCGTGGATGTAACCGGTGAAAAATTCGTGAAATCAATCATAAAATACAAGCCGGACTTTGTCATGCTTAGTGCCTTACTCATGACAACCATGAATGAAATGCGATGTGTTATCGACTTAATTCGAAAACAAAACACCAAAGAATTCACTAAAATAAAAATCATGGTAGGGGGAGGTCCGGTAACTTCGGAGTTTGCAAAAGAAATTGGCGCTGATGGCTATGCGGACGATGCCTACAGCGCTCTGGAATGGGTTAAAGAAAACATCGAGCTTAAAAATTCTTAATAATCGCCCCTACGAGGTTTCGCATTATCCCGTAGGGGCGGGTATTACCCGCCCGTTAAACCCGGGCATTCACACCAACGTTTAGTGTCACATACAAACGTTTGCCCAGTGTCAAAATTCAACTTCAATTTCAGTCAAAGTCAATGCCTTACCGCCGACTTTAACTTCAATAATTTCATTATCTTCAATCCCAAGAGAAACTATTATTTCCGATGGCTTTTTCATCGAGTAACCCTGTTCGAAGACGAGATGATTCGCTGCAATAGCATTGACTTTTCCGTATTTAAACAGATAGCAGGCCAGGGCGCCACTGGAGGTTCCGGTTGCAGACTCCTCAGGGATCTCAACCAGTGGAGCAAAGTTTCGGCACTGGGCGTTTGAATGATTAAGTGATTCAAGGCTAAACACATGATAGCCAGTGACCTGATATTTCCGGCTGATTGCTGCTATCTTTTTAAAATCCGGGTTAATGGAATCAAGGATTTTAATGTTTTTAACCGGAACAAGGATATCCCTTAACCCCGTTGAAACAATCTGCACCGGCAAATCTGCAGTGATCGCACCGGTAGTAATATTCAAGGAATCGGCAATTTCCGACCGATTGATTATTTCATAAAAACCGGGAACCCTTTGATTCATCATGATTGACAGATCTGACCTGACTTCCACATTAAAAATGCCGGCTTTGGTTTCCTGGGTATAAAGGCCGGGCTTAATGATTCCGAGGCTTGTAAGTGCGGAAAAGGTTCCCACAGTGGCATGACCGCACAAATCAATCGCCTCTTTAGGCGTAAAAAACCGTACTTTAAAATCCGCACAATCGGACCTGAGAACAAAGGCCGTTTCACTTAAGCCCAGCTTAGCGGCAATCTTTTTCATATCATTATCAGAGAGGTTATGGTTATTTATAACAACCCCCGCCGGATTCCCGCCTGCAGCTGTTTTAGCAAAGGCATTTAGTGTATAAGCTTTAATTTTCATATTTTTCTCCGATCAGATTTATTATATTTTATGACAATTATTTTAGCAAATGATATTACTTAAATCAGAAAAATTAATTTCATTTAAGACTGTTTTTCTAAATACCAGCATGATATAATCGAAATAACGGTTATCGAGAATTTGTCAATGACTATGATTGGGTTAGTTCACAGCCTGATAAAGTTCAAACTGTTTTTTTTTACAAAAAGTTAATTTGAAGCCGTTTAGGGTACGAACAATATCACAATATCACAATATCACAAAGGGGGGGGCATGGAGATGAGAGATGAAGCATTACATGAGAAATTTAAATTAAAAGAAGGCCAGTATACCATCATTGAAAATGAACACGAAGGTTTTGATATGAAGAAATACCAAATTCTTTTTGAAAAAGCTGTGGAATCGATTATGGTGATTCAAAACCAGGAAATAAAAATAGCAAACCCAAAGTCACAGGAATTAACCGGGTATAATACTCAAGATTTGATATCAATGCCCTTCCTGGATTTATTCAGACCCGAAGACAGTTTAAGGGTAAGCATTTTTCACAGAAAACGATTCATGGGAGAGAAAGAAAACACGAAGTTCCAAGTTAGGCTTGTCAAAAAAAATAAAGAGGTTCGGTGGGTAGAATTTGATGGGATCAAGATCCTATGGAATGACCAGCCGGCTATCCTGAATTTGATGATTGATATCACCGATCGCAAAAAGGCGATCGATGCCTTAAAACAAAGCGAAGAAAAATATCGGCTGCTCACTGAATATGCTTCGGATGTCATATGGGCGTTAAATTTGGATAAAGGAAGATTCACCTATATCAGTCCGGGAATTATGCAACAAAGAGGGTTTACGGTTGAAGAAGCAATGAACCAAAGTCTGGAAGAATCGTTAACGCCAAAATCATTAATCAAATTCAATGAAGAAATCAGAAAAAATTTAGATGAGTTTGGAGCTGATCCCAAAAATCCGAAAAATTACATCAGTGAGATTCAACAATTTTGCAAGAACGGCAGTATTATCTGGATTGAAGTTTCAATGAAATACCGGGTCAACGCCGATGGAGAAATAGAAATTGTCGGGGTCAGCCGTGATATTAACGAAAGAAAAAAAGCGGACGAAGAGGCATTAATCTTAAGTTATTTCGATCAACTCACTGGATTGCATAACAGAAGTTTCTATGAACAGGAATTAGTACGACTAAACACAGAAAAAGATTGTCCGATGTCACTGATTCTGGTCCAGGTAAATGGCTTAAAAAACACAAATGATGCACACGGGTTTACAATGGGGGATAAGCTGTTAGTGACCATTGCGAAAATTATAAAAAATGTATCCAGGTCAGTTGATAGTGTCACAAGAATTAGCGGAGATGAATTTGTGCTTTTACTGCCACAAACCAATGCAGATGTTGCAGAACTGATTGTGAAGCGTATGCAGGATGCGATTGACAAAAATAAAATGAATGAAATTTTTTTATCGGTTTCCTTTGGATGGGCAACTAAAAATCATCCGGAAGAACACCTGGAAAAAATGTTCATTGAAGCACAGGATATGTTGAATCCTGAAAATAAATAAACACATAATAAACAGGAGCAGCGGCAAATTAGTCACTGCTCCTGTTTTGCTGCCGTAGGGGCGAATATTATTCGCCCCTACGGCAGTGTTTAAGCTCAAGGTTAGCAGGCGATTGATAATAGCCTTCGAAATTCCAGTTATCAACAGATTAAAGTAATAAAGGGCAATTATTTTATCTAATTGTGTGCCTCATGGCGAACAGGCGTAGCCTGTCCGATCTTGCAGCACACAAAGATAAATAATTGCCCTTTATGGTTGCGTGGGATTATTTTATTCCCATGGCAATCTGTCTGGCCCAGTCATCCGAAGCCAGAACATCCTCAAGAGATGGGTTGGCAATCACTGAATGCTTATTCATAACCATGCGGTTAATACGGGGAATATCCACAAAACGGATTTCTTCATTTAAGAAACGAGCCACCGCCACCTCATTGGCAGCATTAAGAACACAGGTCATGGAACCGCCAACTTCCAAGGCATCATAGGCTAACTGCAAACAGGGAAATGTCTTAAGATCCGGTTCCTCGAAAGTTAATTCACGAATCTGGTGAAAATCCAGGGACTGACGTTCATTGGGAATGCGATTCGGGTGGAAAAAAGCGATTTGAATGGGAAGAGCCATATCCGGCATTCCAAGCTGAGCCATGGTTGAGTGATCCACATATTCCACCATTGAGTGAATAATGCTCTGGGGATGAACCACCACATCAATTTGCTCATTATGTAAATCAAAAAGCCACTTGGCCTCAATCACTTCCAACCCTTTATTCATTAAAGTGGCGGAATCAATGGTGATTTTTTGTCCCATCGACCAGTTGGGGTGTTTAAGAGCCTGATCAAGGGAAACCGATTGAAGCTGCTTCCATGTTTTTCCACGGAAAGGTCCTCCAGAGGCCGTAATGATAATCCGACTGATTTCCTCGTGTTTATTACCCATAAGGCATTGGAAAATGGCAGAGTGCTCACTGTCCACCGGAAGAAGGGCAATACCCTTAGCCGCCGCTGCCTCCATCACGATTTTTCCCGCGGCCACCAGGGTTTCCTTATTGGCCAGGGCAATATCAATGCCTTTATCAATGGCAGCAAGAGTTGGCTGCAGGCCAACCATTCCGGAAACAGCCGTCAGCAGCATATCAATACCGGGTGCCGTAGAAACAGCAATGAGTCCCTCAATGCCGGTGACCACCGCAACGGTATTACCTTTGGACCGGAGACGCTTTTCAAGAATGAGGCCACAATCTTTATTCATGACGCACACCAAAACAGGATGATATTTTTCAATTTGCTTTTCCAGTAAACCGATACTGGTATTGGTGGACAATCCAACCACATTCAGGGATTCACTGTTTTCTGAAACAACCTCCAGAGCCTGGGTTCCAATGGAACCGGTGGAGCCGATAATACTGATACTTTTCATCATTTTACTCCGTTCTACTATTGTTCGACTTATTAAAATCAAACAATTAATTTAATGTATTATATCATAATTTCATGTTAATGAAATATAAACACAAGATAGTTGATAAAAATTCCTTTATTCCCGGAATGCTTTGGCATATAATCAAGTATATGAATAACCGATAATTGCAAAATTTATATACACAATCGTAAATTGCTTTGATGTCAGTTTACATAAACAGTTTTGTAACGTATAGGCGAACAGTTCAAAGAACTGTCCGACGTATAGTGGAAAAATTGTTTATGTAAACTAGACAGCGAAGCTCACGATACCCTAGCAATTACCTTATATGAATAAAACTTGGAGGTGCTCTTATGGCAAAAACCTATTATTTCCCACCCATCGTGATTATGGGCCCCGGTGCAATCGAATTAATCGTTCCTGAAATCAGGCGCATCAACGTTAAAAAGGCCCTGATCGTAACAGATAAAGGGCTCATCAAATTCGGTGTGGTTCAAAAGGTACTTGATATTTTAGATATTGCAAAGATTGCATACGCCATATTCTCGGATGTAAAACCCAACCCAACCCTTAACAATATCAATGATGGTTATCAGGCGCTCCTTGATAACGCATGCGATTATGTCATTAGCATCGGCGGCGGTTCGCCACAGGAAGCAGGGAAAGGGATTGCGATTCTCGCAACAAACCCCGGAGATATACGTGACTACGAAGGCTTTGGCAAAACAGTCAACAAATCCATTCCCATCGTTGCCATAAATACCACAGCCGGAACCGCAAGTGAATCAACCATGAACTATGTTGTTACCGACGAGGAACGACAGATAAAAATGTTTATTGCTGATCCCAACTGTATGCCAACCGTTGCCGTTGATGATCCCTTACTCATGCTCAATATACCGGCGACGCCAACAGCGGTAACAGGAATGGATGCCCTTACCCACGCGGTTGAAGGTTACACCGCCGCCGGTGCAACCGCCTTCACCGATCTTTTCAATCTGGAAGCCATTAAAGTCATTTCAGCCAACCTGAGGACGGTTGTGGCCGATGGACATAATCTGGATGCCCGGGATCAAATGGCCTATGGCCAATTTGTCACCGGAATGGGATTTTCCAACAGTGGGCTCGGCATTGTTCACGGCATGGCACATCCATTAGGCGGGTTTTATGACCTTACTCATGGTTTCTGTACCGCCATCCTTCTTCCTTATGTGATGGCTTTTAATGCAGATGTCCTCGGAAATCGCCTGAAAGACATTGCTGTTGCCCTGGGAATTGATGTCAGCCATCGGGAACTCAAAGAAATTAATGGTTTGGTCATTGACGCCATTAGAAAGCTTTCCAATGATGTTGGCATGCCCTCACGTCTTGGTGAAATTGGGGTCAAAGAAGAAGATCTTGATGTTCTTGCCGATATGGCCCTGAATGATTATTGCACCGGAGGCAATCCCAAGACTCCCACTAAAGAAGAGATCATGGCCCTTTACAAAGCCGCTTTTTAAAACCTCTCTATTTTTCAAGAAACCTTTGGTAAATTAAGGATAATCACAGAAATTCACTGTATCCTCCTGTAAGTAGTGATATAATTAAATATCGACAAATTTTAAAAGTTATGAAATTTACATAGAGGAGGCATAAAGGATGCTAACAACATTTATACACACCGGTGATTTTCACCTGGGTCGGCCCTTTAGCTTTAAACAACAGGGAAATTATTATGGTAAAAATAAACGTAAAGAACTTTGGAAAGCCTTTGAATTTACGATTCAGTTTGCAAAAGAAATGAAAATACCACTGATTTTAATTGCCGGAGATCTGTTTGATTCAGTCAACGTTTTATCCATGGATGTCAAACGGGTAGCAGAAGCCTTTGGTTCACTGGTAGAAACACAAGTGGTGATTATCACCGGAAATCACGATTATCACGGAGATAATTCTCCTTATAATAAGGCAATCTGGCCGAAAAATGTTTTTATATTTAAAGAAGACCGGTTCAGTTCTGTTTATATTGAAACATTAAACACAGAAATATTCGGAATGTCCTGGGTGCGAAACCAGTATCGGCAGTTTCCGGAAGGATCCTTTAATTCTTTAAAGCTTGAAGATACCAGGTACAACATTTTATTGGTTCACGGCGAAATCGGAGGTCAGGGAACCTATCTGCCCCTTGACCTGAAGCTATTGGAAAGCAAAGGGTTTGATGCCATTGCATTAGGCCACATTCATAAGCCGGGTATGGCACCGGGAAACGTCGCCTATTGCGGTTCTCCGGTACCCCTGCATTTTGGCGAAACCGGCGACCATGGCTTTCTGGTTTCCCGGATAAAAACCGATTACGTCAACCGTCAGTTCACCACAACCAGTGGGTTAAACCCCATTCCTTCCAGAAGCTATCAAAGAAGAGAAATACAGGTCACACCGGAAAATTCATACAATGATATCATCGAAAAAGTATTGAATTGTGACAATGAGAAAAAGAGGCATCAGGACTTCTACCGGATTTGTTTCACCGGCTTTATTGATCCGGAAATACAGCTCGAATGGATTAACGATGATTTAGAGGATGACTTTTATTATGTGGAAACAGATACATCAATGCTCGAGCTGGAAATTGATATTGAACAATTTCTACGGGAAAATAAGAACAACTCAGTGGGACAGTTTTTAGAAGCCCTGGAAAGCATTCCGGATCCGGAAGTCAGAAAAAAAGCCCTGGTTTACAGCATTGAAGCTATGGTGGGAGAAGGTGTTTTAAGATGAAAATAACAAAACTGACAATGAAAGCCTTCGGAAAATTCAATAATAAAACCATTGCTCTGGAGCCTGGATTAAACCTGATTCAGGGGAATAATGAAGCCGGGAAAACAACCGCTCAAGCCTTTATTCAAGGTATGTATTTTGGCTTTTACAAGCCCTATCGAAAAAAGAAAACCTACGCATCCGAATATGAAAAATACCTGCCATGGGAGCTATTCGATTATAGCGGTTCCCTGATTTATGAAGTTGATGGCCGGGAAATTCGACTGGAACGAAACTTTTTAAGAGGAAAAGACAGCCTGACTATTTATGACAATGCCACCGGTGAAAACATTACCGATAGCTTTAAATACGATAGCGTCATCCGCCAGCACCTGCCGCTGGCAGAACTTGAAATGACCCCCGGCATTTACAACAATACCGTAAACATAAGGCAGCTGCCAGTGGAATTAGAACCCGGTCCTCAAGAGGAAATCAGAGAATGCTATCTTAAAATGCTCAAGTCAGACGGCACAGACATGAACCTTAAAGGCATTGTCCGTCGTCTTGAAGAAAAAAAGAAAAACATTGGCCGGTCCGGTCAAAGCAAGTCAAAGGTTGGCCTGGCCATTCGCAAACGCGACGAACTTCTTCTGGCACTTAAAGAAGGCGACGAGGCTTACCTGAAAGTGGCGGCAAATCAGGAACTGATCGTCCTTTATCAAAAGAGAATGGAAAAAATTGAATCAGAAAATGATTCTTTATATCAAAAAACAGAAGTGAATCATAAAAGAGAACTACTCCAGAACTATGAAAAAATTTCCGAACTCGAAAAAGAAAATGCCCGGATTTCAAAAGAAATCAAAGGCTGGGAAGAACTGGAATGTTTCAGCTATGAGAAATTAGAAGGTCTCAAGGCCCTTCAAAATCAAATTGAGCGCCTCAGTGATCAGATGAATTATATTGAGAAAGAAATGAATGATCTGGAATCCCATCTTAAAACAATTCGAAAAAAAGAAGAATCCAAACGCGGCTATCTCAACGGGAACACCTGGGAAGATATTACCGAAGACTACGAAACAATTAAAGAAAATATACAATTGCCGGAAGACACCAAAAAAAAATCAAAAAAAGGAATTGGTTTTCTTCTGGCAGCATTAATCATTTGCGGCATCGGGCTGGCCGGATCCATGATGAATGGCACCCTGAGCCTAAGTCAGAGTCTTGAAAATGTTTTGCTGACCCTTGGAATTGCCATGACCCTGGTTGGGGTCATCGGCGCTGTTTTTGTGGCAGTTATCATTACCGGAAATAGAAAAGACCGGTTGGATCAATCAGATAGTTGGATTCAGCTGTCAATTCTTGAAAAATATCATGTTAACACACCGGAAGAATTCAACAATTATTTTAATAAAGCATCCCGAATCCAAAAAGAACTGGAGCAAATGAAAAACGAAGGTGAACTGTTAACGGTTCAGCAATCCCGGCGTCAGGCAGGGTTCGAAGTTCTTTTTGAGCAACGCCGGGGAATCATAAAAGAGCTTTGTGTCCAATTGTCAAAGGTCGGCGTTAAATCAGTGAAGGAGTACGCCGAAGGCTGCCAGAAAAGCCAGCATTTGGAAGAGCTTAAGATCCGTTTTAACACCAATCTTCAGTTGCTCAAAGGTCTTTATGAAACAGTGAACGCTAAAAAGGATGCGGCGGGAAAACCCCTTTGGGAAAATGCCGCACCACAGGCAGAAGAACTGCTGAGACTGGGGAAAGAAATTGCCCGCCTGGAAGGGGAAAACAATTCGTTGATGGAAGGCGTCAGTCTTCCCGTAGAAACCAGTGAATCCCTTAAAACATTGAATGCCCAAATTGATACCTGCGATTTAGAAATCCGGGCCTGTGACGCCGCGCTTGAAATCCTTGAAAAAATTCAAAAAGAAACCCACCAGGAATCAGCGCCAGAGCTTAACCAGCGCATTGGAACCATTCTAGGAGATATTACCCAACATTACGAGGGGGTCAAAATTGACGAAACCATGAAGGTGAAGGTTGTGGATCCGCTGGTCGGGGATTTTAGGGATGCCGAACAGTTAAGTGCCGGAACCATGGATCAGGTACACTTTGCTTTTCGTTATGGTATCAGCGATGTTCTTGACCGGGATATGCCCTTTATTCTGGATGAACCCTTTGCACGGTATGATAATGAACGAAAAACCCAGGCCCTTAAATTATTGGCAGGACTGAGTCAAAGGCAGCAGGTGATTCTGTTTACCTGCGGCCAGGACGAAGGTAAAATCCTGGATGATCTAGGGGTTGATTACCATACGATTCAGTTGTGAAAAAATTAAATCATGATGTTTAAGGTTAATTCAGAAAGGAAAGAAAATGAATACTAAAAAATGGATGGCAGTTTTAGGCGTTTTACTTGTGTTTGCCCTTGGTCTGAGTGCATGTCAATCGGCTCCAGCGAAACCACAAACCGTGAAGGTCGCAACCCTTGCAGGCCCAACAGGTATGGGCATGGCAGAAATGATTGTAGGCGGTGTGGATCTTGGAGAAAACATTACCACGGAATTTACGGTCGCCGGTGCTCCGGATCAAGTGACCGCCGGTGTGATCAGCGGTGAGTTTCAAATTGCGGCGGTTCCCACCAATTTGGCAGCAGTGCTTTATAATAAAACCGAAGGTAAAATTATTTTAGGCGCCGTGAATACCCTGGGGGTTCTTTATATTGCAGCGGATGAATCTGAAGGCATTACCAGCATCGCGGACCTGAAAGGGAAAACCATCGTGGCCAGCGGCCAGGGCTCTACCCCGGAATACGTTCTGAACTATCTTCTGCAGAAAAATGGGTTGACACCAGGGGTGGATGTTACCATTAATTACGTGGCAGAGCATAGCGAGGCTGCAACTCTTTTAGCATCAGGACAAGCGACCATTGGCATGATACCGGAACCCTTTGTAACCACGGTTACCACAAAGAACCCAGGTGTTAAGTCAGTCGTTGATATGACAAAGGCATGGGCCGATGCAAACAACGGCTCTCAACTTGAAATGGGCTGTTTGGTTGTGAATAAAGAATGGGCAGTCGCCAATCCGAAAGCGGTTGAAAAATTCATGACCGCCTATGAAAAATCCGTGAAGAGTGTGAATGAGAATCCTGTGGAAGGTGCCAAAAACATTGTGGCCGCCGGGATTATGACGGACCCAGCCCTGGCGGAAAAAGCCATTCCCAGAAGTAACATTGTCTTTATTTCAGCCAAGGACGCAAAGGCCTCTTTGAATGAATACTACACTATTTTAGCAAGCTTTGAACCAAAATCCATCGGAGGAAACGTTCCTGGTGAAGATTTCTACAGTTTTGGAAAATAAACAAAAAATAAAGCTCAAAAAAGCAAGCTTTAAAACAGGAGTCGCCCTTTTCTGGGTGCTCCTTTGGGCATTGGCAGCCCAGTGGGTAAACAGCCCATTGGTGCTGCCGTCCCCACTGGAAACCCTGGAGGGCGTTTTTACCCTGGCAGGGGATTTTCAGTTTTTTGTCAGCATTGGCATTACCCTGCTCCGGGTTTTCGGAGGCGTTGCTATTTCCATGCTTTTAGGAATGGTCCTTGGTTTGGTGGGAGGGCTTAATGAGCTTTTCTACGAGATTATGAATCCCGTTGTGACCACCATTAAATCCCTGCCGGTAGTTTCGGTAATCATTCTGATTAATTTATGGATTGCCTCCGGGTTGGTGCCTTTGGTAGTCACTTTCCTCATCTGTTTTCCCGTGGCCTGGACAAACGTGGTTCAGGGCGTACGCTCCACCGACCCGGATCTTCTGGAAATGGCAAAAGTTTATAATGTTTCAAAAAGTAAAAAAATAAGGGATATTTATATTCCATCCATCAAACCTTTTTGGGTATCCGCACTGATGAGTGCCATTGGTTTGGGGTGGAAGGTTACCGTCACCGCCGAGGTTTTGGCCAATGCCCTGCCATCGGTGGGAATGAACCTTTACTATGCAAAAATTTATTTAGAAACCAATTTGCTTTTTTCATGGACCCTGGTCATTGTAATATGCAGTTACGTTATTGAAAAAGTAACCTTATATTTTATCAGGCGTTCGAGAAGAGGGGAGGTAGACTAATGTCCATTACCATAAAGAATTTAAGCAAAGCCTACGGAGACCAGGTCATCTTTGAAAATTTCAATCTGGTTCTTGATAAAAATAAAATTACCGGTATTTTAGGACCATCAGGGTCCGGGAAATCCACCCTACTTAACCTTTGCAGTGGGTTGGAAACCCCGGACAAAGGAACGATTGAAGGGGTTAATTTCCAGGCTATTTCCTATATTTTTCAGGAGCCCCGTTTGTTGCCATGGCGAACCGTTCGAGAAAATCTTCGGTTTGTACTCAAACAAAAATCGATTAAAAAAAAGGGACCCTACGAAGAGGTCATCAACGATATGCTCCAGGTGGTGGGTCTCGGAACCGTAGGGGAACTTTATCCCCGGGAGCTAAGCGGCGGCATGCGGCAACGGGTGTCCATTGCAAGGGCATTCCTCTACCCATCTGAAATTTTGCTGATGGATGAACCGTTTAGCAGCCTGGATTATGCGCTAAAAAATAAACTCATGACTGATTTCCTGGAAATATGGAAAAGAAACCAGCGTACGGTGGTTTTTGTGAGTCACAATCGGGAAGAAATTGAACGGCTTTGCCAGGACATCATTACCTTTTCGGATAAACCGGTAAAAATCCTGACAAGAGAAAAAAAATAGTGATAATTTACCCTAAAATTATCACTTAAATTAAAGGAAATCCTTTACAATGAATTAAGAAGAAAGATTGCTATATGAAGGGGAGTGAATTTGTGAAATTAAGCCTAATAAGAGATATACTCAATGCCGTTGTTTTATCAGGCGAAACCCATCTTGAAGATGAAGTTTTTTCGGGCTTCGGCTGTGATCTCATGAGTGATGTTTTGTGCTTTGCCAGAGAGGACACAATTCTGCTGACAGGCCTTGTGAATAAACAGGTACTCAATACTGTTGAGATGGCAAATATGAGGAGCATTGTTTTTGTAAGAAGCAAGATTCCAAACGAGGATGTATTGACTATGGCAAGGGAAATGGATATTCTGGTGATGACCACACGACTCATTCTTTTTGAATCCTGTGGATTATTATATAAAAATGGATTGGCTGGGTGTACGTTAGATGAGCTATGAACAGGTCTTTGAAGTTAAACGGGGTGATTTTGATAAAGCCGGAGAAGCCTCACGGAAAATCAAAAGTACCCTTCAGCAGCTGGGAGTCAGCAATAAAATCATCCGAAAGATATCCATTGCCGGATATGAAGGCGAAATGAATCTTGCCATTCATTCTCAGGGGGGAAAGATTTTACTGGTTGTCGGTGAAAAAATATTAACCCTGACCATTGAGGATGATGGCCCGGGGATTGCGGATATTCAGACGGCCATGACAGAAGGGTGGTCCACCGCCGGTGATGAAGTTCGTCAAATGGGCTTTGGTGCCGGGATGGGGCTCTCGAACATGGAAAGGAACGCCGATAATTTTGAAATAAGCTCGAAAATTGATGTGGGAACAAAAATTGTCATGAACTTTTTCATCTAAATAATTTCAGAAAGGAAAGTGACTGATTATGGAAAAATTACTCCACTCTGTTTATCTGGATGAGGAAAAATGCCTGGGTTGCACCACCTGTCTCAGGAATTGCCCAACCGGGGCGATCAGGGTTCGCGGCGGGAAAGCATTCATCACGGAGTCCAAGTGTATTGACTGTGGGGAATGTATTCGCATTTGCCCGCATGACGCTAAGTTAGCAAAAACCGATCCGATATCAATGATCAATGAGTATAAATACAAGGTGGCAATTCCTGCCCCTGCTATTATCGGGCAATTTAAACTCAAATATTCCATGGATCAGATTTTATCAGCCATTAAAGCCCTTGGGTTTGATGAGGTGGTGGAGGTCGCCTTTGGTGCAGAAGTGGTGGGTCGAGCCCTGAAATATGAATATTATGCCAAGCGATATCCCAAACCACTCATATCATCCGCATGTCCGGCAGTGGTCAAGCTCATTCAAGTGCGATTTCCGGAACTGACCAAAAACATTTGCCGCCTGAAATCGCCCATGGCATTAACCGCCAGATTAGTCAGAAAACGGTTAAAGGAACAGACAAAGATTAAGAACAGTGACGTGGGCATTTTTTTCTTAACCCCCTGCGCTGCAAAGGCCACCATGGTCAATAACCCCTCACCCAGCAAAGATGATTTATTTGCTAATATTGATGGAGCCATTGCCATTAAAGATGTGTACAACGACATTTCGAGCTATCTGAAAGATTGTAAGCTTGTGGAAGGCTTTCACAATTCAACCCCGGAATCCTTTAGCTGGGCCCTTTCGGGGGGAGAAAGCAACTATTTAAAAAATAAAAATATCCTCCATGTGGATGGGATTCAAAACGTCATTAACGTCCTTGAGGAAATCGAATGCGGAAAACTGGACACTATTGAGTTCTTTGAAGGCCTGTCCTGTATCGGCGGTTGCGTCGGAGGGTGCTTAACCGTGGAAAATAACTACGTGGCAAAAATGTATATCGAGGAACGGGCAAAACAGGCTAAACAGACCTCGATTATTCATATGCCCGAGGAGTATGTAAAAAAGGTTTACAATTCCGGGATGATGCATATTAAAGAGCTCATCAACCCAAGAAGTTCTGAACCACTGGATCCGGACATGCATAAAGCCATTGAAAAAATGAAAGAGATCGAAGTACTGGAAAGCAAACTTCCAGGTTTGGACTGCGGATCCTGCGGTGCTCCGGGTTGCCGGGCGTTGGCAGAGGATATTGTGACCGGAAAAGCCAGGGAAATCGATTGTGTCTTTATCCTCAAAGATCGAGTTCTGGAGCTATCCGTTTTAACCAATGAGCTGTTGCAGGTGGGACATCCCACCGGAAAAACCAACGATACAAATAACGTGGAGTAAAGGAGAAAAACAGTGAAGGTTAGTGAATTATTAGAAAACAGTGATTTTAAATGTCTCAATGCAGAGGTTGGGATCGAGGGTGACATTAAAAGTGGTTATGTCGGGGATTTGTTAAGCTGGGTTATGGCCAATGCCGGAAACAACTGTGCCTGGGTCACCATCCAAACCCATGTGAACATTATTGCGGTGGCAACCCTCCTGGAAATGACCTGTGTGATTATTCCCGAAGGTGCAGAGGTGGAAGCCGGTACCATCGAACGCGGCACCACCGAAAAAATTCCCATTATTACCACTGATCTCAATGCTTATGAGACCTGTAAAGTTCTGGGAAAAGCCGGCGTATAGGAAATGGAACGGGTAGCCGTTGATCTGCACATTCATTCCGCACTCTCCCCCTGCGGGGAAGATGAAATGACCCCTAATAATATTGTGAATATGGCGCTGATAAAAAACATTGACTTTATTGCAGTGACTGATCATAATTCCAGTAAAAATCTACCTGCTGTTATGACCGTCGCCAGGAAAATTGGAGAAGGGATCTGCATTCTCCCGGGGATTGAGGTCACAACAAAAGAAGAAGCCCATGTACTGGCTTATTTTCCAACACTGGAAGGTGCCATGGAACTGGATGAAATCCTTTATGCCCATCTTCCGAACATTATGAATAAGAAGGAATATTTTGGGAGTCAGACCATCATGGACGAAAACGACAGGATCATCGGTGAAGTGGACAAACTCCTGATTTCGGCCACAGACATTGGCATCAACAGACTATGGGAAACAGTCACCGCCATTGGCGGGATTATTGTTCCGGCCCACATTGACAGAAAATCCTACAGTATCATTGCTTCCCTGGGGTTTGTACCACCGGAATTAGCCATCAAAACCTGTGAAGTTTCTAAGAACGAACCCATTGAAGGGATTAAAAAGAAGTTTTTGTTTTTTAAAGACTATCAGTTTATCCATGGCTCAGATGCCCATCGGCTGGAAGACATGGCGGAAAGAGAATACTTCTTAAATCTCAAGGATATGCGGCGATCAACCCTCATTCAGTATCTTGGGTAAAAATTCCACCCGTATTCAGAGTGGATTTTAAGGTTTCCGTAAAAAAAAAAGTGCCAAATGGTAAAAAATTATCTGTTAAACATAACACGGAACGTATTTTTATGTGTTATAATGACCACGTTAGAAAAATATGCAATCAAAAGCGTAAAGGTTTGCACTACTTATTTAGGAGGTTTTAAAAATTGGCTGAATTAATACCGGTTGAAAATTTGGATGTAGTTAAGGCAATTGTGGCTAAACAGAAAGATATACCAGGGTGTTTAGTGCAGATTATGCAGGAAACCCAGACAGAATACGGTTATTTGCCCCTTGAACTACAAAGAACCATAGCGGATGAATTAGGGATTCCCCTGACAGAAGTTTATGGCGTGGCAACATTCTATTCACAGTTTACACTGAAACCAAAAGGAAAATATCAGATCGCAATTTGTTTGGGAACTGCCTGTTATGTCAGAGGAGCCCAGCCTATTATTGACAAAGTCAATAGTATTCTTGGAACGGTCCTCGGTGAAACAACCGAAGACGGACAATACTCAGTTGACGCAACACGTTGTATCGGCGCCTGTGGTTTGGCACCGGTAATGATGATTAATGAAGATGTGTTTGGTAGTTTACGGGTTAATGATATCCCCGGTATCCTGTCGAAATACTAATTTAACAGAATGAAAGAGTTAGCACTGCATATACTGGACATTACTCAAAACTCAATCAAAGCGGAAGCAACCCTGGTGACGCTGAAGATCATTGAATCAAAGGCTGAAAACACCCTGACCATTATTATTGAGGATAATGGCATCGGTATTCCGGCGGATAAGCTTCGGACAATAACCGATCCCTTTGTGACATCCAGAACCACCAGGAAAGTGGGTTTGGGGTTATCCCTGTTTAAAGCCGCAGCAGTTGCCTGTGAAGGTTTTCTGGAGATTACATCAGAGGTCGGGGTTGGAACAAAGGTTGATGTTTTATTTCAGAGAGACCATATTGACTGTGCACCCCTTGGAAACATGGCGGATACGATTGTCTGTATGGTGATGTCTTTTGGAGTGGCGGATCTTATTTACGAACATCACTATGATGATCGATCATTTATTTTTGATGGCAAAGAATTAAAAGAGGCCCTGGGAGTCATTTCCCTTAATGAAATCGATATTCTTAACTGGATACGCGAGTTTGTGGAAAACGGTCTTAAAGAAATAACGGAGGAAAAATAATATGGCAAAGTCCTTAGATGAATTAAAAGCGATAAGAGAAAAAAAACAAGATGAAATAAATTTACGAAAAGGCAAAAATGGCTACCGTGTTGTCGTCGGAATGGCAACTTGCGGAATCGCCGCCGGCGCCCGTCCGGTCATGGTTACGCTCATGGAAGAAGTTGCTGCTCATGGTTTAAATGATGTCACTGTAGCTCAAACCGGATGTATCGGTTCTTGTCGTTTAGAGCCACTCGTTGAAGTTTACAATCCAGATGGCGAAAAAGTTACATACATTCATATGACCCCTGAAAAGGTAAAAAAAGTTGTTGAACAACACTTGACTTCAGGAAAAGTTGTTGATGAATATACCATGACAGTTGTCGATGGTAAAATCATCAGTCCTGAAGTTAAGTCTTAATAGAGGAGGAAAAGAACAGATGGCATATAAACGGTCACAGATACTGATTTGTGGAGGCACAGGATGTACTTCCTCTGGTTCCAGGTTATTAGCGAAAGAATTTAAAAAGGCATTAATTAAAAACAATATTCTCGAAGAAGTCGAAGTTGTTGGAACCGGTTGTTTTGGTTTGTGTGAACTGGGTCCAGTTGTAATAGTTTACCCGGAAGGAACCTTCTACAGCCGAGTTCAAGCCAGTGATATTGCCGAACTCGTTGAGGAACATTTAGTAAAAGGTCGTCCTCTGGACAGACTGATTTACACAGAAAAAGGCGATGGCGAGCATCCATTATCAATAAATGAACTGGGATTCTTTAAAAAACAAAAACGTATTGTTTTAGCAAACTGCGGTGTTATCGATCCGGAAAACATTGAAGAATCCATTGGCGTTAACGGTTACATGGCTCTTGAAAAAGTGCTGTTGACCATGACACCACAGGATGTTATCAACGAAATTAAAGCCTCCGGTCTTCGCGGCCGTGGCGGCGGAGGTTTCCCAACCGGTATGAAATGGCAATTTACACATGACGCTGTTTCACCTGACGGCGTAAAATATGTTTGCTGTAACGCTGATGAAGGAGATCCGGGAGCATTCATGGATCGTTCCGTATTAGAAGGCGATCCACATGCTGTTATCGAAGCGATGTCCATTGCAGCTTATGCCATTGGTTCCAACAAAGGTTATGTATATGTACGTGCCGAGTATCCAATTGCCGTAAAACGTCTTCAAATCGCAATTGATGACGCAAAAGAATTTGGCTTATTGGGCGAGAAAATTTTCGGAACAGATTTCTCCTTCGATCTGGAAATTCGTTTAGGTGCCGGGGCATTTGTCTGCGGCGAAGAAACCGCTCTGATGAACTCCATTGAAGGTAAACGTGGGGAACCGCGTCCGCGTCCGCCATTCCCGGCGAACAAAGGCCTTTTCGGAAAGCCAACGGTTTTAAACAACGTTGAAACCTTCGGAAATATTCCAAAAATCATCTTAAACGGTGCTGAATGGTTTGCCTCTGTGGGAACTGAAAAATCAAAAGGAACAAAAGTATTCGCATTAGGCGGAAAAATCAACAATACCGGTTTATTGGAAATTCCAATGGGAACACCCCTGAGAGAAATCATCTATGAAATCGGCGGTGGTATTCCAAACGGTAAAGCCTTTAAAGCTGCTCAAACCGGTGGTCCATCCGGCGGTTGTATTCCTGTGGCACTGTTAGATACACCCATCGATTATGATAACCTGATCGCCATTGGCTCGATGATGGGTTCCGGCGGTCTCATCGTTATGGATGAAGACAACTGCATGGTCGATGTTGCCCGTTTCTTCCTTGACTTTACCCAGGACGAATCCTGTGGTAAATGCCCTCCATGCCGTATTGGTACCAAAAGAATGCTTGAAATTCTTGAACGGATCTGCGGCGGAGAAGGAATCGAAGGCGATATTGAGCGCTTACAGGACTTAGCAGAAGGCATTAAAGCGTCAGCGCTTTGTGGTTTGGGACAAACGGCTCCAAATCCTGTGCTTTCAACCATTCGTTATTTCAGAGATGAATATGAAGCCCATATCAGAGATAAAAAATGTCCAGCTAAGGTATGTAAAGCCTTATTAATCTACACCATAGATGAAGAAACCTGTACAGGTTGCAGCATTTGTGCTAAGTTATGTCCGGTACAAGCGATTTCCGGTGAAAAGAAAAAAGTATATAACATTGATAACGAGGAATGCATTAAGTGCGGCGCCTGTCTTGAGGCCTGCCCATTTGGCGCCATATCAAAGGCTTAGGTTAGGAGATTAGTAAAAATATGAAAGAAATAACTTTTAAAATTGATAATCAAGATATTACTGTCCCTGAAGGAACCACGATCCTTGAAGCGGCCAGAATGCATAATATCGACATCCCGACACTCTGTTTCCTAAAAGGAATCAATGAGATTGGTGCCTGTCGAATGTGTCTGGTCGAAATCAAAGGAGCAAGAGCCCTTCAAGCAGCCTGTGTTTATCCGGTTGCGAATGGTATCGATGTTTTAACAAATTCCCCAAATGTGCGTAAAGCAAGAAAAACCAATTTGGAGTTGATTCTTTCGAATCATAACCGAGAATGCACCATCTGCGTTCGTAATAACAACTGCGAGCTCCAGACCATGGCAGAAGAACTTGGCGTTTCCGAAATTCCTTTTGAAGGGGAAAAATCCGGAAAATTAATTGATGATAAATCCGACTCCATTGTAAGAGACGAAAGCAAATGTATTCTTTGCAAGCGGTGTGTTTCCGTTTGCTCAGATGTGCAAAACGCTTCTGTTCTCGGAACTGTCGGCCGTGGATTCACAGCCCAGGTTCAGCCTGTCTTTGGAAAATCTCTGGCGGATGTCGGTTGTATCCGATGCGGTCAATGTATCATTAATTGTCCCGTCGGTGCCCTGAAGGAAAAATCAGACATCAAACGTGTTTGGGATGCCCTTGGCGACAAAACCAAAACGGTTATTGTTGAAGTGGCACCTGCGGTCAGAGCATCATTGGGAGAAGAATTCGGATATCCGATGGGAACTCCTGTAACCGATCAAATGGCAGCATCTCTTCGACGACTTGGATTCGATAAAGTTTTCGATACCGGTTTCGGGGCGGATGTTACCATTATGGAAGAAGGAACAGAGCTTCTTAACCGGATTAACAAGGGCGGAGTGCTTCCGATGATCACATCCTGTTCACCAGGCTGGATCACCTATGCTGAACTCTATCACCCAGAGATTCTAAAACATCTGTCAACCTGCAAATCACCACAGAACATAACAGGTGCATTACTCAAAAGCCATTATGCAGAAGCCAATGGCATCGATCCCAAAGACATGGTTGTTGTTTCAGTCATGCCCTGTACCGCTAAAAAATATGAATTGAAGCGGGAAGAATTAAAAGTTGACGGCATCCAGGATGTTGACATCTCCATCACAACCCGTGAACTGGCACGTATGATTAAAGAGGCAAGAATTATCTTCAATAAACTGCCAAAAGAAGACTTTGACGATTACTACGGCGAATCCACTGGGGCAGCCGTTATCTTCGGCGCAACCGGTGGTGTTATGGAAGCTGCGGTAAGAACCCTGGCGGATATCCTTAATAAAACAGACGTCCAGAAAATCGATTATGAAATATTCCGTGGGGTTAAAGGTATCAAAACAGCAACAGTAGACATAACTCCAGACCTGGCGGTTAAATTAGTGGTTGCCAGCGGCGGAAGCAATATCGAAACCATTATGCAGCAATTAAAAGCCGGAGAACTGGACGACGTGCATTTCATTGAATTAATGGGATGTCCGGGAGGCTGTGTCAACGGTGGGGGCCAATCCATCGTACCTGCGAAAGAAAAAATGGACATCGATATTCGTGCACAGAGAGCCAAAGCGCTTTATCACTCGGATGCAAAGGTCCTGAAATACCGCAAGTCACACCAAAGTCCATCGGTTATTCGTATTTACGACGAATACCTCGGAGAACCTAACGGAGAGAAATCCCATCATCTTCTTCACACAACTTACTGTAAAAAACCAAAATTGGTGTAACAGTAAAATAGAACAAAAAGGGCCCAATAATGGGTCCTTTTTTGTGTTATAATTAAGGTACTATATTTAAAAACCAGGAGAAAACAATGGAAACCATTAAGGGAACGGTGGAGCACATCGTCTTTAGAAATAGCAGCAACGGCTACACCGTGGCCCATTTTGACATTGAGGGAGACATGGTCACCGTCGTTGGTAATTTTGACGAGCTGAACCATGGAGAATACCTCAAATTGACAGGATTTTGGATTGAGCATAAAAACTATGGCGATCAATTTTCCATGGAAAGCTATGCCATGGAAATTCCCACCTCCACCGAAGGCATTACCCGGTATTTAGCCTCCGGCATCCTTCCGGGGATCGGAGAAAAAACAGCCAAAGCCATTGTGGCACGTTTCGGAGAAAATACTCTGGATATTCTCGATAACCATCCCGAGCGACTAGGGGAAATAAAAGGCATCGGCAAGAAAACCCTGGCCGGGATTAAAGAAGTTTACAGCGAACAAAAAGAAGTCCGCCAGATCATGATCCAGATTCAGGACTATGGCATTTCTGCAAACTGGGCCATGAAACTCTATAAAACCTATAAAAGCGATACCATTTCAATTCTTCTGAATCAGCCTTATCAGATGATTGAAGACATCCGCGGAATCGGCTTTAAAATTGCCGACCAGATTGCCGCCCAGCTGGGGTTTGAGACAAACAGCCCGGGCCGGATTCTGGCCGGGATTAATTTTTGTTTAGGAGAATGCTACAATCGCGGGAATACCTTTATGACCGAGTCAGAGCTCATAAAAACAAGCGCCCGGATTTTAGGGGTGGAAACCGATGAGATTGTCTATCAGCTGGGTGAACTCATTTTAATGGGAGGAATCATTCAGGAAACCGTCAGAGATGAACTGGTTTATTACCCGAGAAACCTCTTTGAAGCCGAGGATAATACGGCCCTGGCCATGGCCCGGATCAGCAAAGGGGTTTATGAGCTTCCCAATATCAACATCGAAGAAAAAATAAAGAAATATGAAAAAGAAATGTCAATTACCCTGGATAACAAGCAGCGGGAAGCAGTGACCGCCGCAGTTGATCATGGGGTGATCATCATCACCGGAGGCCCCGGCACCGGCAAAACAACCATTATCAACGGGATCGTCCGGATTTTCGAAGAAATCGGTTTAAAAACCGTTTTGGCAGCCCCCACCGGCCGGGCCGCCAAACGCATCACCGAAACCACCGGACACGAGGCCAAAACCATCCACCGTCTGCTGGAATATGAGTTCAGCCAAAACGACGATTTCCCGAGTTTTTCCAAAGACGAAGCCAATCCACTGGAAGCCGATGCCATTATCGTGGATGAGTCCTCAATGATTGATATCCTTCTCATGGATAGCCTTTTAATGGCCATTCAACCCGGAACCCGGCTCATTATGGTTGGGGATGCCGATCAGCTTCCTTCCGTAGGTCCCGGGAATGTGCTTAAAGATGTCATAGAAAGTGATGCCGTGAAGGTTTTAGAGCTGGAACGCATCTATCGTCAGTCCGAAGAAAGCATGATTTCCGTTAATGCATTTGAGATTAATCGTGGGAAAATGCCGGACATCAACAACGAAAGCGACTTTTTATTCCTGAATAAAAACGACAACGATAAACTTCTGCGGGATATTTTGGATTTGGTGACCCATCGCATCCCAAGCGCCAAAGGTTTTAAAAGCATCCAGGACATCCAGGTCATTTCTCCCATGAAAAAAGGAAAAGTCGGAGTGATTAACCTCAATAAAGAGCTCCAGGCCGTTCTGAATCCCCAGTCTGAAAACCGCGCCCAGCGGGAGTTTGGCATGATGATCTACCGTGAAGGGGACAAGGTCATGCAGATTAAAAATAATTACCATCTCAAATGGGAAGATGCCACTGGCTTTGAAGAAGGGGAAGGGATTTACAATGGCGACATTGGCATTCTTGAAGCCATGGATGAAGAAGAAAAGACCTTTACCATTTTATTCAACGACGGAAAACGCGTCCACTATAATTTCGATCAAATGGATGAAATCACCCACGCCTATGCCATGACCGTTCACAAAAGCCAGGGAAGCGAATTCCCGGTGGTGGTCATGCCCATTGTCGGAGGCCCGCCCTTGTTCCTCAACCGGAAGCTCCTTTACACCGCCATCACCCGGGCAAAAAAACTCCTGATTCTGATGGGAAATAATTATGTGTTCAGACAAATGATCAAATCAGGGGATACCCAGGAACGCCAAACCGCCCTGCGGGAGCGGATTGTCGATTACATGAACAACCCCATGATATAGAATTTGTATGTGAATGATTCAACGTTTGCCGGCTATGTTGATGTCTAATGAACAACCCCTGTAGATTATCAATCGCCCGCCACCCTATAATCGAGAGGAACCCCAATGGATATAATAGCAAAACTTATTACTTTTCTCGAAAACAACCTCTTTCTAAAAAATGGAACCTGCCCAATCTGCGGCAAGGTTCTTTTTATGACCGATCATTTTCTTTGCAGCGGCTGTGACGAAGATCTTCCGGTCATCAATGGTCCGACCTGTGAAAGTTGCGGCCGTCTGGTGTTTGCCACAGATCGCCCACGGTGTAAGGCCTGTGCGAAAGGCAATTTTCCATTTGCCGGAGGTTATGCCTGGCTCTTTTACCATCAATCCGGGAAGGCCCTGGTCCATGCCATCAAGTTTAAAAATCGGCCCAACCTGGGAATATGGGCAGGCACCCAAATCGGACGGGAATTAGCCAAAATCCACTGGTCGAAAGAGCTTGAACTGATCATCCCGGTGCCGCTCCACCCCAGTCGGTTAGAAGATCGGGGATACAATCAAAGTGAAAAAATTGCCCGGGGCATACTGGCAGGTTTGGAAGAAAGTTTCGCATTAAGTCAGACCAAATTGCCGGAGCTTAAGCCCCAGCACCTGAGACGCAGCCGAAATACTCCCCATCAGGTCGGTCAGGGCAGAGAAGAGCGATTAACAAATCTCCTGGGCGCTTTTAGCGCAGAACAGCTTGAGTCCCTTCAGGGAAAAAAAGTCCTTGTCGTGGATGACGTTCTGACCACCGGAGCAACCCTGGCAGAAGTAGCCGCAACCCTATTGGAAGCAGGAGCAAAACAGGTTTATATTGCCACAGTTTGTGCCGTAGCGGAATAGATAAAACCTTAAATTGATCGGGTCGGGGACTTTTTTTTGTGGCGAATCCCATAAAAGAATGATATGATAGATTTGAAAAAAATGAAAAAGGTCAGAACATGGGAAGGACAAAAAAGAATAGATGGAAGAATTAATAAAAAAATTAAACGCTGTAATGGCTGCAGAAAATATAAGGCTTAACGAGCCTATGAAAAATCACACATCCTTTAAAGTCGGAGGTCCTGTGGACATTTTACTGATGCCCCAGACAAAGCAGGAAGTGGGAGAGGCACTGGCAATCTGTCGGGAATCCGCCATTCCATTGTATGTTATCGGAAACGGCAGCAACCTTCTGGTACAGGACGGCGGCGTCCGCGGGATCATCCTTCAAACCAAAGGCCTGAAACAGGTAACGGTTCAGGGTGAAACACTGATGGCGGAACCGGGAATTAGTTTAAAAGACCTGGCCGATATTGCATTGGAAGAAGAACTTACCGGATTGGAGTTTGCATCAGGCATTCCAGGATCCCTGGGAGGTGCTGTAACCATGAATGCCGGAGCCTTTGACGGGGAAATGAAAAACATCATTGAAAGCATTGAGGTAATCACCGAAAATGGCAATATTAATACCATTCCTGTGGAGGCCTGTGACTTCGGCTATCGAAAAAGTGTGCTGCAGAAGTATAACTGGGTTCTGGTAGGCATTAACCTGGCATTAAGCAAGGGCGACTATCATGAAATTAAAGATAAAATGCTGGACTTTAACACAAGAAGACAGGATAAACAGCCGTTAGAATACCCCAGCGCCGGAAGCACCTTCCGTCGTCCCGAAGGTTATTATGCCGGAAAACTGGTTCAGGATGCAGGCTTCAGAGGCTACTCCATTGGCGGAGCCCAGGTGTCGGAAAAACACAGCGGTTTTGTCATTAACAAAGGAGATGCCACCGCCGCCGATATATTAGGGCTCATCTCGACCATTCAGGCAGGGGTCAAGGAGAAATTCGGGGTTGATCTGAAGACCGAAGTGATTGTCATCGGTGAGCCCTGATCAGGATAAAGGAACAACATGAAAATAACACATGATATGCATACGCACAGCACCTATAGCCATGGCAAAAACACCATTGCAGAAATGGTGGACCAGGGCCGGAAGATTGGCCTTAAGGCCATTACGATTTCCGACCATGGCCGGAGCCATCCATTATTCGGGGTGCGGAAAAAAAGCTTTGCAAAAATGCGCAGAGAAATTGACGCCCTGAATCAAAAATATGACGACATTGACGTATATCTTTCCGTTGAATCCAATTTGACCGGAGCCAATGGGGACATTGACATCAAAGACGAAGAACTGAAATATTGTGACTGGATCAGTGTCGGTTATCATTACGGGTATGTGGCAGCAAGCTTTTCAGACTTCCTTCGGTTCGCCATTCCCAATTACACCGCCAAGGTACTGCCCTTTATCCGAAAAAGGGTGACCCGGATGAACACCCAATCCTATGTTAAAATGATGGAGCGCTATGACGTTAAACTCATTACCCATCCAGGAGATAAAATGCCCATTGACATTGACGCTGTGGCCAAAGCCGCCGCAAAATACGGGGTGCTACTGGAAATCAACCCCAGACATGACCATCTGAATGTGGAAGAACTTAAAATTGCCATGAAATACAATGGCAATTTTGTCATTAACAGCGATGCCCATTGCATCGAAGCTGTGGGAGACATGCGAAATGTACCGGAAATCGTCACCGCCGCCGGATTACCCCTGGAGCGAATTGTAAATATAGCCGATTAAATAGACGAACCTTCCCAGGCCATTATTTATGGTTGTGTGCTGCAAGATCGTACAGGCTATCGCCTGTTCGCCTTGATGCACACAACTTCATAAATAATTGTCCTTGGAAGGTTTATCAGCAAAAAACCAATTTAAAATAACGCCACCAAAGGAGACCCCATGAAAACTATTATCATCACAGGAATGTCCGGAGCCGGGAAATCCCAGGCCATCCAAATTTTAGAAGATCTTGGTTTTTTTTGTATTGACAATTTGCCTGAACAGCTCATTGTCACCTTTCTTAATCTCTGCAAACAATCCGCCTCAGGTATCGATAAAATAGCGTTGGTCACGGATATACGCGGCGATATATTTTTAGACGGGAAAACATCCCCGCTGGAAGAATACAAAGATCATGAAAAAGATGTGGAAATCCTGTTTTTAGATGCGGAGGACGAGGTTTTAGTGGCCCGATATCAGGAAACACGACGAGCCCACCCCTTAGCCGAGTGCAGCGGAAATTTACTGGAAGCCATTCAAAAAGAACGAAGGACCCTGGATCATTTCAGAGAAATTGCTGATGTGGTGATTGACACCTCAAACATCAAAGTAGCAGAATTGAGAAGGAAGCTCCGTGCGCTTCTAAAAAAAGAAGAGCATCAGACAAAGCCTTGGGTCAATATTTATTCCTTTGGGTTTAAGCATGCCAGTCCTTCCAGTGCCGACTTTGTTTTTGATGTCCGATTCCTGCCCAATCCTTTTTATAAAAAAGAGCTCAGAGAGCTAACCGGAGAAGACCAGGCCGTTCGTGATTATGTCATGTCATCAACTAAGGCAAAAGTATTTTATGATAAACTCCTCGATCTTTTGGAGTATGTCATTCCCCAGTTCACCAATGTTTCTAAAAACACCGTGGAAATTGCCATTGGCTGCACCGGCGGCCAGCATCGGTCAGTAACCTTTGCCTGGCTACTTGCAGAAGCGCTTAAAGAAAAAGGCTATGAAACCAGACTGAGACATCGGGACATCACAAAAAATCGGCTTGAGCAATAAAACCCAATAAAACTCAGACAAACAAACTTTTTCAAGGACAATTATTTTATTAAGTTATGTGCCTCATGGCGAATAGGCGATAGCCTGTCCGATCCTTCAGCATTCAACGATAATTCATAGGCTTGGAAGTTCAGGTTTTCGACTTACCCGGGACACCAAAAAGTAACTAGACGAACCTTCCAGGGACAATTATTTATGAAGTTGTGTGCCTCAAGGCGAACAGGCGATAGCCTGTCCGATCTTGCAGCACACAACCATAAATAATGGCCCGGGAAGGTTCGTCAACACAAACCTGATTTCAAAAAACCCAATAAAAATAAAGGATGTGATCTCCATGGATATGAAAGAATACATCAGAGAGTTTACACTGAAAGATATCGTAAAAGTCAGAAACCCCAGAGTCGTTGCCCTGGGCGGCGGCACCGGGCTTTCGGTGATCCTGCGGGGATTAAAAAAATATACCGAAAACCTCACTGCCATTGTCACCGTTGGCGACGACGGTGGCGGCTCAGGCATGCTCAGAGAAGATCTGGGAATCCTCCCACCCGGAGACATCAGATCCTGTATTCTGGCATTGGCCGATGACGAAAACGTCATGCAGGATCTTTTCAACTACCGTTTTAAAGCCGGCAGTATGGAAGGCCAAAGCTTCGGCAACCTCTTTCTCGCCGCCATGAACGGCATCAGCCAGGATTTTTACGATGCCGTGCGCCGAACCTCGGATGTCCTTCAGATACAAGGCGAAGTCCTTCCGGTAACCCTTTGTGAAATGATCCTCATGGCCTCTCTGGAAAATGACGACATTGTTGAAGGCGAATCTAAAATCCCTTTAGCCGCCATAGAGAGACACAGCCCTATTTCTCAAATATTTTTAAAACCAAAAGATATTAAGCCCCTGCCGGAAACCATTGAGGCCATCTGCAATGCGGATCTTATTATACTTGGGCCAGGAAGCCTTTACACCAGTGTCATTCCAAATTTGCTGGTAGCCGATGTGGCCCGGGCTATTTTTGACAGCCGTGCCAAACGTTTTTATATTGGCAATATTATGACCGAGCCCGGAGAAACCACCGGGTACACCCAGGCAGACCACATCCGCGCCATTGAAAAACACCTGGACCAGGATGAAGGTCATCTTTTTGATTATGTGATTGTTAATAACGGATTCTTACCAAAAAGCATCGAAGAGAAATACAATAAATACAACGCCACCGTGGTACCCTTAGGAACCCCGGTAAAAGGGTATGAGTACATCATGGATGACTTTGTCAGCATGGAAAACGGCACCGTCCGCCACGATGCCCACCTGTTAGCACGTCGCATTTTTGAAATTTATATGAAATAGCAAAAAGTAAATAGACCACCCCTTCGAGGACAATTGTTTATGAAGTTGTGTGCCTCAAGGCGAACAGGCGTCAGCCTGTCCGATCTTGCAGCACACAACCAAACGTCAAGGCCTGAAAGTTAAGGTTTTCGACCCACCATGTGTATCATTGCATAAAGCCAAAAAGTAAATAGACCGACCTTCCCAGGACAATTGTTTATGAAGTTGTGTGCCTCAAGGCGAACAGGCGTTAGCCTGTCCGATCTTGCAGCACACAACCATAAACAATGGCCTGGGAAGGTCGGTCACCACAATACTTTGATTCAAATATAACCCAAAGGAGAAGCCATGACATTTTCAGCCCTGTTAAAGAAAGATATTTCAAAGCTTCCCTTTGGGAGTAAGGTATGCCAGCGGGCCGAGCTGTCAGGCATCATCGGCGCCATTGCCGTTATTGCAGTGAACGAGGCGGACGAAATGACCCTTGGGGTGAAAACCGAAAACCCGGCAGTGGCCACCCGGTGTTATCAGCTCATCAAAGGCCTGTACCATATCAAACCGAAACTGAAAATCGAAAAAACAAAGAAATTCAAAGAACATCGCGCCTATTTAGTGGCCGTGGAAGATCCGGTCCAGGTCAAAAGAATCCTTCAGGAACTTGAAATTTCGACCTATAATGCCATGGGAAAAGCGTTTTTCACCAATCAGGTCCCGGAAAATATCAAAAAGCAGGGGCCCCGGATCAAGGCCTATATTCGCGGTGCCTTTTTAGGATGCGGGTCCGTGTCAAACCCCGAAAAAACCTATCACCTGGAATTGGTGGGCAAGAAAACCCAGGTTCAATCCAAAGCCAGCCAGAACGACCCATCCCCAGAGGGAATTGAACCATCCACCTATCTCCAGAGCATTAAAGCACTGTTGGACGAATTTGCAATTAAATCCAATCTCATTCACCGGAAATCCCACTGGGTGCTTTACCTCAAAGAAGGGGAAAGTGTGGTTAATTTTCTAAACGTCATTGGTGCCCACCGCGGGCTGCTGGAAATGGAAAATATCCGGATCGTCAAAGAAATGCGTAATGATATTAACCGCCAGGTAAACTGTGAAACCGCCAACCTCAATAAAACCATTGTGGCTTCCTATGATCAGATTGCCGCCATTTTATTTCTCAAAGACACCCTGGGGCTGAACAATCTTCCCAAAAACCTGTACGACATCGCCGAGGTCCGGCTTAACTACCCGGATGCCAGCATTAAAGAGCTGGGAGAACGGCTGGATCCACCGGTGGGAAAATCCGGGGTTTATCATCGGTTGAAGAAATTAAACCAATTGGCGGAAGAACTGAGAATGAAATAAAAAACAAATACAAGCGGGAAGAGAATTATCGAAGATGCCAAATCGCTTGACTAAAATAGAGTGGATCGCTATAATAATTCAATGCGCCAACTGGGGCTTTATTTACTAATAAGGAATATGGAGACTATTTATGAATACAAACAATAAAAGAAAAGATTGGATATTAGCGACGATCATTCTGGTGGTCATGGACATTGCCGCACTCTTTTTGTCCTATTATTTTGCCTATCTGCTCCGATACAATTTTGACATGCCATCGAATGTCTTTTGGAATCTTGGCATTTTTCTGGTGGCGGCCATTTTTATTAAAATAGTGGTGTTTATGATGACCGGGATGTACCGCACCCTATGGAAGTTCGCCGGGATGCGGGAACTTGTCCAGATTATGGCGGCGGTGCTGTTTGCAAATGTTCTGGCGAATTTCATGTTCATTGCTGTGAATATCAGAATCCCGGGGTCAGTCATCATCCTGACCGCCATGATTGATGTTCTTTTTATCGGCGGCATCCGGATGTTTTACCGGGTGCTGCGACGATTTAATCATTCAATGCATACCGAAAAGAATCCCGGAGAGGAACGGACCCTGATTTTTGGTGCCGGGGAAGCCGGGGTTAAAATGCTGAAAGAACTGATGGACAGCCGCAAACGCTATAAAATCATTGGCTTTCTGGATGATGACCCCAGTAAACAGGGGAAGCGCCTGAATGGTATTCCCATATTCGGGGGCAGAAGTAAGCTTCAACAGTTGGTTGAAGACAAACAGATAACCCTTATTATTATTGCCTGCCCGGCCTCAAGCAATCAGGATATCAAAGAGGTGGCAGAGCTGGCCACAGCCACCAGGGTTGCGGTAAAAATTCTTCCCAGTTTCAGTGAAATTCTTAATTATGATGTGAAACTCAGCAGATTAAGAGATTTGAAAATTGAAGATCTGCTTGATCGGGATGTTGTGGTTCTTAATAAAGATCAGATTTCTGCCTTCATCAAAGACAAAGTGATTATGGTCACCGGGGGCGCCGGCTCCATTGGTTCAGAACTCTGCCGACAGATTATCCACTACAATCCCAAAAAGATCATTATTGTGGATTTCAATGAAAATGACCTGTATTTCCTTGAGCTGGAGCTTCAGCGCTTCCTCAGAAAACTGGCAACACAGATTCAGGTCGTTACCACCATCGATTTGGAAATTGCCTCAATGCGTGATGAAATACGGATTCAGGATTTATTTGAAGCCTATAAACCCCAGGTTGTTTTTCATGCAGCAGCCCATAAACATGTGCCGCTGATGGAGAAAACCCCTAAGGAAGCCGTCAAAAACAATATCTTCGGAACCAAAAACCTGTTGGATGCCTGTGTCCGTCATCATGTTGAAAAATTCGTCCAGATTTCCACCGACAAAGCCGTGAAGCCCACCAATGTTATGGGAACCACCAAGCGGGTATGCGAAATGCTCATCCAAACATACAATGAAAGCAACCACACCGAATTTGTGGCCGTGCGTTTTGGTAATGTTCTCGGCAGTAATGGCAGCGTTATTCCCATATTTAAAGAACAAATCGCCAATGGCGGACCGGTTACCGTTACCGATAAAAACATTACCCGGTTTTTTATGACCATTCCCGAAGCCACCCAGTTGGTGCTCCAGGCAGGAAGTATAGCCAAAGGCGGAGAAATTTTTGTTCTGGATATGGGCAACCCGGTGAAAATTGTTGAATTGGCAGAAAAGATGATCAGGCTGTCAGGACTTGTGCCCTATACCGAAATACCCATTGTCTTCACCGGGCTTCGCCCGGGAGAGAAGCTCTATGAAGAATTATCCTATAACCTCAAAGCCTTCGACAGTACCCAGCACAAAGATATTTTTGTCGAAGAAATTCGGCACTTTGAAAAAAACTGGATGGATGACCAATTGAAAACTCTGAGACAGGCAGCAGAAACCGGCAGTGACGATGATGTGGTCCGACTCCTGCAAGGCATGGTCCCGGATTATACCCCTGACCGCCAGGCATAAAAACGTGTCCCGAAAGGAAATAAATGATGATTGATTTACACTCGCATATACTACCGGGGGTTGATGACGGTGCCCGGACCATTGAAGAAAGTATGGACATGATCCGGGCGGCCAGAGATCAGGGCTTCCGAGGAATTATTCTCACCCCCCATTACATTGCCAATACGGATTACCAATCCAGAGTCAAAGAAAATAAAGCACTCTTTAAAGCTCTGAAAAAAACAGTAAAGGACCAGGGCATCGACCTCTTTCTTTTTCTGGGTAATGAGGTTTGTTATCGGGTCGGAATCCTTAAGCTCATTGAAAACGGCGATTTTACAACCATGAACGGCAGCCGCTATTTTCTCATTGAAACCAAGTCCCATTTACCGGATCTCTTCAATTTCGAGGCCTTTCTTTTCAAGCTTCAGTTAAAGGGATACACGACAATCATTGCCCACCCCGAACGCTACGATTTTGTTCAGAAAGACCCCAACGTCCTGGGAAATCTGGTTGCTAAGGGTTCCCTGGCCCAGATGAATATTTTAAGTCTCACCGGGTTTTACGGAACCAGAGCCCAGGCATGCGCAGAGATTCTCCTGACCCACAACATGGTTCATTTCCTTGCCAGCGACGCCCACAAACCCAAAAGTTACGAAGAGTTTGCCATTGCCCGGGAAAGAGCCATCGACCTTGTCGGAGAAAAAAAGGTCAGCCAAATGCTCAAAGAAAACCCGGGCCGGGTGCTGGTGGACGAAGCGATTAACATTTCCGAACCCAAGCGATATGAAGAATCCAAAAAAAGAAAGAGGAGCTTAAAAAGCTTATGGGAAAAATAACCAGACGCAGCGTTCTCTGGGCAATCGTTTTTTTCTGGATGATCGTCATCTTTTGTTTTTCAGCCCAGCCAGCCCCGGAATCCGCCCGTTTAAGCGGTGGCATAACAGAGTTTGTGGTGAGCAGTATTGTTTCCAATTTTGATAACCTCACCCGGTATGAACAGCACGTCATTACCCGGGATGCCAGTTTTATAATCAGAAAAGCAGCCCATATGAGCATTTTTGCCATACTTGGGTTGTTCACCATGCTGGCAGTCAATCAAACCGCCAAAACCGTCACCCTTCAAAAAATGCAAAAAAAACAGACCCAAAGTCTCATAGCTCTTGGGATCGGTATACTCTATGCCATCAGTGATGAATTCCATCAGCGTTTTGTCCCCGGAAGAAGCTGCGAGCTCCGTGACGTCCTCATCGACGTGTCCGGCGCCTGTGTGGGCATTGCCATAGCGTGGATGGTATTGCATACCCGTACCGACCGTATAAAACATAAAACCCCGGCGGGTCACAATAAAAATATCGCATAATACAAGGGGCGATTATTAATCGCCTTCAACGTATTGCCGCCCACAACGTAATACATTCACACCAACGTTTGCGGGCGATTAATAATCGCCCCTACGGGGAATTGAAACAAATGTTTCAATTCACCAACCCCATCCCAAAATGCGTCCGCAAATCCTGGATCGCCCGGCGATGCAACTTGACTAAACTATTGGAACTCACCCCAATTCTCTCACCAATGGCGATAAAACTTTGCTTTCTGAAATAATGTTCCTCGATAATCCAGCGCTGCCGCTCCCGCAGCAGCGGTAAATACTCGAACAACGCATTTAAATCTTCCTGATGCACAAAATCCCCTTCAATATGCGTGGCATCATCAGCCAGGACTTCCATCAATGTTGAATTCCCATTGGGAAGGGTTGCATCCAGGGATGAAAGATTCTGATGGGCCTTTGCAATATTTACAAAATAATAAAATAATTCCTTTTTCAAATACCCGGGAAAAGGCACGCCCAAATCTTCCTGATAATTTTCAATAGCCTTCAGCACAACCACCGCCCCTTCACTTAAGAAATCTTCCACAGCATCCCGATCATACACATAACGGCGAATCATGGTGAGAATTAAAGGACGAAACCCTTCAATCAACGCCATCTGACAATAGGGATCCTTTTGTTTAGCACCCCGTACCAAAGACAATACCTCATTCTGGTTCATAACAACCCTCCTCGAAAAATAGTTTAGAACGTATGTTCTATTCTCTATTATAAACACTTTCCAAAAAATTGCAACCGTTTTAAACTATAATATCCCATTTATTTTTAAAAATAAATGGGATATTTCTTAAAAAATTACCGTTATTCCTTTAATGTTTTAATAAGATATGGTAAAATGTGTTTGAAAAAAGGAACCAGTGTATACACTGGTTCCTCATATGGTTCATAGCGGATTGTCTAAACGGTGATCATGGCAAAGTCCTGGGTTGTGGTGCTGATGAGTTTACCACTCACCTTTTCAGTAAAATCTGAAGCTTCTGGTGCAAACACATTTTTTGTCAGGATGGTATCCATCACAGTGTTCAGTGCGGCTGCAGTCAAACTGGCATTGGCATCTGTTACGGTAATGGTAGAGTTTTTACCATCCGCCCGGCGAAACGCCATGGTCGCTTTAATTTCTGGCATAAAGGTTATCTCCTTTCTCTTAGATTTGGTTCAGGTTATACGCCTGGAATCAACAGGGAGCTTTCAATTTTAATGACTTCTTCCATGGTGGGTTCCTGCATACTTGCAAGAGCCTGAGCCACAGCGTAGATATCATCATCAATTGCGGATGCTTTCAGATTCGAATAAGTCTTAGACTTAATCGTTTCCTTCCCATCCACCAAACCGTAGTTCGAACGAACCTGGAGCTTATTGCTAAGGAATTCAGTAGTAACTGGCATTGTGTCACCTCCTTTCTTCTGGTATACTGTATATATGGCAGAATGAGAAAAAGGTGCCAAAGAATTTGGAACATTTCAAAAAACCCCGTAGGGGCGATTATTAATCGCCTTAAACCTATCGCATTACTACGGCGTTTGCATTTTAACCGAACAATTATTACCCGCCCGAACTAATAACAATTGGAGGTGCAAATCATCAGCTACTTAAAAATTAAACGAGTTATTGATATTGGTATAGCCTTTAGTGGATTAATCATACTTTCACCCATCTTCTTGATTTTGATTATCGCAATCAAGATTGACACCGAAGGACCAGTGCTGTTCAAACAGAAAAGAGTGGGGATTCATAAGACCCATTTTAACATATTGAAATTTCGCACCATGCGAATGGATACACCCAAAGATGTTCCCACCCATCAAATGGAGAATCCACTTCAATACATTACAAAAACGGGAAAGTTTCTAAGAAAAACAAGTTTGGATGAACTGCCCCAGATTATTAATATCCTCAAAGGTGAGATGAGCATCATCGGCCCGCGCCCGGCGCTATGGAATCAGTTTGATCTCATTGAAGAAAGAGATCAATATGGTGTAAATGATGTACCCGTTGGGTTAACCGGTTGGGCGCAGATTAATGGCCGAGATGAACTTCCCATTGAGGAGAAGGCGAAACTGGATGGAGATTACGTCAGGTCGATGAGCCTGGGGTTGGATGCTAAGTGCTTCTTTGGGACCTGTGTCTGCGTCTTTAAAAAAGACGGTGTTGTTGAAGGTGGTACCGGGACACTCGAAAAGAAAGAAAAATCCGTTGCTCTGGAGACAAACATAAGATGAAAAAAATATTAATCACCGGAGCCAATAGCTATATTGGCTCCAGTTTTGAGAAATGGGTTGGAAACTATCCGGGACAGTACCTGGTTGATACTGTTGATATGAAGGACGGGGCCTGGAAAGAGAATGACTTTTCAGGGTATGATGTTGTCTTTCATGCGGCGGGGATCGCCCACGTCGATGTTAAAAAAGCAACGGAAGAAACGAAAGCCCTTTACTCCAAGGTGAATCGAGACTTAACCATAGAAACCGCTGTAAAGGCGAAAAATGACGGGGTTAAGCAGTTCATCTTTATGAGCAGCATTATTGTTTATGGTGACAGCAGCCAACTCAATAAGAAAAGAGTCATTACCAAAGATACCATACCTCAGCCAACTAATTTCTATGGGAATAGTAAGCTTCAGGCCGAAGAGGGGATTAGAGATTTTGGGAGCGATGAATTCAAAGTTGTTATTCTAAGACCACCGATGATTTATGGTAAAGGGTCGAAGGGAAATTATCCGAGGCTGGCGAAAGTTGCACAGAAACTGCCGATTTTTCCTGATATTGACAATCAGCGAAGTATGCTGCATATTGATAATCTTTGCGAGTTTATAAGGCTTATGATTGAGAATGGTGAGGAAGGGTTGTTTTTCCCGCAAAATGGAGAGTATGTCAAGACTAGTGAAATGGTTAGGATGATTGCTGAGGCTCATGGGGGAAAGATGAGGCTGGTGAAGGTTTTTAATCCAATGATTCGAGTAATTTCTGGAGAAATCGGGATTTTCAATAAGGTTTTCGGAAATTTGGTGTATGAGCAAGGTATGAGTGGATATAAGAAAAGTTATCAAATTAATGATTTATTAAGTAGTATTAAAGAAACAGAAGGATAGAGATATGAAGACAATCTGGATTATTGATCACTATTCCTCTGAACCTAAATATGGTGGTATTTCAAGGCAGTATGATTTTGCTATTGAATTATCTGAACGCGGACACAATGTGGTAATTATTTCTTCCGCTTTTTCACATTTTACGCATACTTATATATCAGAGAATGCATATTATATTTCTAAAATTAATGATAATATGCATTATGTATATTTAAAAACATCTCCATATGCAGAAAATGATGGAATTTCTAGATTGCGAAATATGCTTTCTTTTAAAAAAGCAGTGATAAAAAATAGCGATATGATTGTGAAAGAATTTGGTAAACCAGATGTGATTAATGGATGCTCAGTGCATCCTTTTGCATGGGTAGCCGCTTATGAAGCTTCTAAAAAATATCAAGCAAGATTCAGTGTGGAGGTCAGGGATTTATGGCCAACTATCTGGGTATTGAACGGTGATAAGTCTAAATATCATCCCTTGGTTTTATTCTTTGGTACTTTAGAAAAATGGGCATATCGAAAAGCTGATAGAATTATATATTCCATGGCATATGGAGATAGATATATCTGTGATAAACTAGGGTTTAGCAAGAAAAAAACTTTTCTTATAGGACAGCCTATGGACTGTGAACGATTTGATAGAGATGCAGAAACAAAAAAAAGCCAGGTGCCTGAAGAAATTAGAACCTTCATGAAAGATTCTTTTACCTGTGTTTTTACTGGATACTATATGAAATATGAAGGCGTTTATATGATGTTAGAGGTAGCTAAGCTACTAAAAGAAAAAGGTTGTCCAATTAAAATGTTGTTTGTCGGAAGTGGTCAAGAGAAGGACGGAATGGAAGCCTATGCCAAAGAAAATAAGCTTGATAATGTTTATATCGGTTCGCGAATAAGTAAGGAAAGCATACCTGCATTACTTAAAGCCAGTAAAATTTGTCTGGCCCATTTAGCAATTGAAGACCATGAAGAAACCTATCAGTATGGGGTATCAAAAAATAAAGTAAATGAATATCTGTATTCTGGTGCTTGCACGATATATGGTTTTTTGTATAAGGATGATGCTGTAGCAACTTCTGGGGCAGGATATGTTATTGAACCTTTTAATTCACAAGAGCTGGCACAACGTATTGAAGAAGTATATCAAATGCCAGAAAGTCAGCGAGCGAAGTTTGGGGAAAATGGTCGTGCATTTATAAATGAAAATCACCGAGTTCAAGTGCTGACTGACAAGTTAGAGCAGGTATTCTTTGGTTAAAGGACAGGAAAGGACAGGACAATATGATAATTATTGATTTTGATTAAGAAAAGAGGGTAAAAGAATGATTAATATAGTTGGATTAGGCTACATTGGTTTGCCTACAGCTTTAATGTTTGCAAAAAGTGGCATTAAGGTAGTGGGAACAGACTACAATGAAAAATTAGTTAATTCACTACAAAAGAGTGAATTAACTTTTGAGGAACAGGGGTTAGGGCAGCTCTTTGAAGAGGCTCTTTCTAATGACATCGAATTTACCACAGAGTATCAAAAGACAGATACATATATTATTTCAGTCCCAACGCCTTATATCAAAGTAAGTAAAAAACTTGATCCTAAATATGTAAAATCTGCAGTAAACAGTATTCTAGGTGTTTGTGAAAAAGGTGCAGTATTAATTATTGAATCAACGATATCACCAGGCTCTATCGACAGATTTGTACGACCAGAAGTAGAAAAAAGAGGATTTGTCATAGGTCAAGATGTTCATTTAGTCCATGCCCCTGAAAGAATTATACCAGGGAATATGATATATGAACTTGAGCACAATTCAAGGACTATTGGAGCAGATGATATGGTAATTGGTGAGAGAGTAAAAGAATTATACTCGAATTTCTGCAAGGAAGAAATTGTTGTGACGGATATTAGGACAGCTGAAATGTCAAAGGTTATTGAAAATACATACCGAGATATTAATATTGCATTCGCTAATGAATTGGCCAAGATTTGCAGATCTGATAATATGGATGTCTATGAAATCATTAAGACTGCAAATATGCATCCACGCGTAAATATTTTACAACCGGGTCCAGGAGTGGGCGGTCATTGTATTTCAGTAGACCCCTGGTTTTTAGTAGGGGATTATCCTGATTTAACCAATATGATATTAATGGCAAGAAAGACAAATGATGCCATGCCAACACATGTTTTGAGAAGAATCAGGGATATCATGAGAGAACATGACATTAAAGATATTTCAAAAGTGGGGTTGTATGGATTAACTTATAAAGAAAACGTTGATGACATAAGAGAAAGCCCAACATTACAACTATTAGAACGAATGGATGAGCATTTGGCCTTCGGAGTTAAAGTATTTGATCCATTTATCAAAGAAAGAATTGTAGATCATCAGTTTATGAATTTTGAGGATTTTATTAATGAAATAGAAATTATTATTATTATGGTGGCACATGATCATATTAAAAAAAATATGGAGTTAATAAAAGATAAATTGGTTCTTGATACTAGAAATATATGTACTTTTGATGGTGCATATAAATTATAAAATAAGAGGGTAAATAAAATTGAAGAAAAATGTTTTGGTAGTATTTGGAACAAGACCAGAGGCAATTAAAATGTGCCCTCTGGTAAAAGAACTAAAAACCAGGGAGAAATTAAATACAATTGTTTGTGTTACAGGTCAACATAGAGAAATGTTAGATCAAGTATTGGTTGCGTTTGATGTGGTTCCAGATTATGATCTATCCATTATGCAAGCAAAGCAGACATTATTTGATGTAACCATAAATATCCTTAAAAAAATAAAAGCAGTACTAGAGGAAGTAAAACCAGATGTAGTGCTAGTGCATGGAGATACATCAACTACATTTGTAACAGCACTGGCTTGCTTTTATCTCCAGATACCGGTTGGACATGTAGAAGCAGGACTTAGAACTTATAATATCAATTCTCCATACCCAGAAGAATTTAACCGTCAAGCTGTAGGAATTGTAGCACAATTTAATTTTGCTCCTACCAAATTATCAAAGCAAAATCTTGTTAATGAAGGAAAAAACTCAGAAACAATTTATGTAACTGGTAATACCGCAATTGATGCGCTAAAAACTACTGTTAGAGATGATTATAACCATGAGCAGCTTATATGGGCATCTGATAGCAGACTTATCATGCTAACCGCTCACAGGAGAGAAAACCTTGGGGAACCTCTTCATAATATGTTTAGGGCAATAAAAAGAATAGTGGATGAAACGCCAGATATTAAGGTAATATATCCGATACATATGAATCCAGTGGTAAGAGACGCTGCAAAAGGAATACTTGGTGATTGCGAGAGAATCAGAATTATAGAGCCTTTAGATGTACTTGATTTTCATAATTTCCTGGCAAAGTCGTTTTTGATCCTGACTGATAGCGGTGGTATACAGGAAGAAGCTCCGAGTTTGGGAAAGCCGGTACTTGTTATGCGTGATACAACAGAGCGACCTGAAGGAATAGAAGCTGGAACACTAGAATTAGTGGGAACTGAAGAAGAGGTTATTTATAATACTTTTAAATTATTATTAGAGGATGAAAATGAGTATGAAAAAATGAGCCATGCAAGCAATCCTTATGGTGATGGATTTGCATGTAAGAGAATAGCAGATGTACTAGAAGCATATAATTTGTAACAAGTGAGTCAACAGATTGAATCAATTGTTGTATAGGGTTAATGATGGCTCTTAAAAAAATAATTATTTACCAACTCCAAAAGTAAAAGAGAATTTTGTAATGTTTGAGTCATTTTATTCTGTTTTCAGAGGCAGTACTGAGCTAGAGCTTACCACCTGTGGAAGGAAAATCTTGATTTAAAAGCTATCAAAGGTAGAGAAGTAAAGATGATGAATTTAGGCGTAAAGTAAGGATCAACAGAATCTTAATTAAATCTCAAGCCATAGTGACCTGTATAGAATCTTTAAAAATGAATTCAATACAGGAATATCATATTCACCAGAGTTCTTAGGAGAAGTAAAAGTTTTTATGACAAGTTCTACCAATCAATAATTGTGGTCAGAGAGTAATCTGAAGAGCTAGGTTTTTTGCAATTCTGGTAGCAGAGTGCGCTATAAAGCAGGATGTTTCAACGCTATTCACTAATTAGACAGGGCGCTGAAGGACAACACCTGCCAGGTTTTATGGGCTCTATGTTTTAATAAATGAGTATCTGACATATCATCGAAGTCGGTGTTTGCCAAGATAGTTGTCATCATTTCCAATTTTTTTTACGATACATGTTGCAAACTCATGCGATCGAAATATCCATTAAATCTTGCTCTTCTGTTTTTACAGGATTAAGAAAAACTTTGACATCAAGTTCCCATTTCCGGCACTGTCGTGTCCAACGATTCGGATTTTTTTCCTTTGCTTGTTCATAAACACGTTGCCGATTTTCAAAAATTACGGTATCCATGCCGGTGTGTCGTTGATTGGGGGTAAGGAAATTAAGATCACTGTGATGTTGTTCATGATTGTACCCGTGGACGAATTTCAATACCCATTGTCTGGCTTCGCTGATGTCCAAAAACCCTTTGTAGGGGTAATTCGGGCAATATTTGCAGGTTCTGAAAATCGATTCGGCATAGGCATTATCATTACTGACAAGGGTTCGGTTTCTGGAACCGGTAATTTCCAGTTGATACAATGTTTCCAAAAGGGTTGCGCCTTTCATGGGACTGCCATTGTCTGAAGGAAGCACTAATGGTGTCTGTCCGGTATGTTTTTCGGATAAACGGGTTTTTTGCATCAAGGTACTGGCATGCTCGGCGGATTCCACCAACCAGATTTCCCTGCCAACAATCTTACCGGATATTAGGATCTTAAACATATTCAAATACAAATGGTTTTCATATTGACCTTTGTAGAACAAGTAATATTTTATTTATTAGCGTTGGTTAAGACAATTACAAAGTCCAAGAACAAGTATTTTACATTAATTTACTACTACACAGTTACTATTATTGCTCAATGGGTTGGTGTATATAGAATATTTACTGGAAAAGCCAAATTTTTCTGGGAAAAAGCAGAGAGTACAAGATAATATAAGAGAGGTAATTGATATGAAAATTACAATAGCTGGAACAGGTTATGTAGGGTTATCTAACGCTGTTCTTTTAGCGCAACACAATGAAGTCATTGCTATGGATATAAATCAAGATAAAGTTGATATGATTAATAATAAAAAATCGCCAATTATTGATACTGAAATCGAGAAGTATTTAACCTCAAAAGACTTAGCACTAAAAGCAACAGATAATAAATACGTTGCATTTAAGGATGCTGAATACGTCATTATATCAACACCAACGAATTATGATCCTGAAAAAAACTGTTTTGACACGAATACAGTAGAATCAGTTATAGATAATGTAATATCAATTAATCCACATGCAATAATGGTAATTAAGTCTACAGTTCCCGTAGGTTACACAGAGAAAGTTAAAGAAAAATTTGCAACAGAAAACATTATCTTCTCCCCAGAATTTTTAAGAGAAGGTAAAGCACTTTATGACAATCTTTACCCATCGAGAATTGTTGTCGGAGAGCAGTCTGAAAGGGCAAAGATCTTTGCAGATTTATTAGCAGCGGGAGCTATCAAGAAGGATATCCCAATCCTATTTACCAATTCAACAGAAGCGGAGGCTATCAAACTCTTTGCTAACACGTACCTTGCATTAAGAGTCGCCTATTTTAATGAATTAGATTCGTACGCTGAAGTCAGAGTTTTGAATACTCAACATATCATTGAGGGGGTAAGTCTAGACCCCAGAATAGGAACATACTATAATAACCCCTCGTTTGGTTACGGGGGATATTGTTTGCCAAAGGATACCAAGCAGCTTCTTGCGAACTATGCAGACGTACCACAGAATATTATGTCTGCCATAGTTGAAGCAAATAGAACACGAAAAGACCATATTGCGGATATGATTATTAAGAGAAAGCCCAAGATTGTGGGCATTTATAGACTCACCATGAAAATGGATTCGGATAACTTTCGACAATCTGCTATTCAAGGCGTCATGAAGAGAATTAAAGCTAAGGGTATTGAAGTTGTAGTGTTCGAGCCTGCACTACATGAAGATAAGTACTATAATTCAAGAGTCATAAAAAACTTCAATGAGTTTAAAAAGATATCGGATATTATTGTTGCAAATAGAATGGTTGAGGATATAAAAGATGTTAAAGATAAGGTCTATACAAGAGATTTGTATAGTAGAGATTAGGTTATGAAGATACTAAATATTAATTCCTATTATTTTAGTTCATCAGTTCATAAACAACTCCAAAGTGCGTTACACAAGCAGGGAATTGAATCGGAAACTTATGTTCCATTAACAATGAATTATGTACCAAGAGAAGAATGTCAATATGGTATTGAAGATGATGTTCAAATATCTGAATGTTATGGTAAATTTGACAGGTATATTTTTCATATTAAGCATTATAAGATTTTAAGAGATATTAAACAATGTATAAATCTTGAAGATTTTGACTGCCTCCACGCACACTCCCTATTTTCAAATGGTTTTATAGCAATGAAAATAAAAGAAAAATTCGGAGTGCCGTATGTTGTTGCCGTGAGGGATACTGACTTGAATATATTTTTCAAATATATGGTTCATTTAAGACGACTGGGATTGAAAATTTTACAAGAGGCTGATAAGATAATTTTCTTGTCTGAACCATATAAAGATTTTTTAAACCAGAAGTATATTCCTCGAAAATTAAGAAAAGAGTTGTTAGCCAAATCAGAAATTATTTCAAATGGAATAGATCATTTTTGGCTTACAAATAAAGGTTGTACGAAATATTTAGAAAATAATAAAGCTTTGAAGTTAATTTATGTGGGAGGAATAAGCAAGCGTAAAAATATAGGTATGACAGTAAAAGCGGTCGAAACTCTGAGGAATAAAGGCTATGAGATTATATTTACAATAATTGGAAAGATTGTGGATAAGTTTATATTTGATCAAATAAAAGATTTGCCATTTATAAACTATATTCAGCCAGTAACAAAGGAAGAACTTATTCAGATATATCGAGATAATGATATTTTTATTATGCCATCTATAACTGAAACATTTGGCTTAGTGTATGCTGAGGCAATGAGTCAGGGTTTACCAGTCGTTTACACAAGAGGGCAAGGTTTTGATGGTCAATTTGAAGAAGGTGAAGTTGGTTATAGTGTGGATTGTTTTGATGCTGATGATATAGCGAATAAGGTAGTTGATATAATAAACAGTTATGATAATCAATCAAATAAATGTATAAAATTATGTAATAAGTTTGATTGGGATAATATAATTCAAACATATATTGAAATATATCATAATATTGAAAAAATGAATAATGGATATGATAAGTGAAAGGTATGAATATGGGATTTACATAGGCAATATAAAAGCTGCAGATTGTTTAGTTCAGAAAGTGTTTAAGAAATTACGAAAAGGGGGTTTAAGATGAAACAGTTTTTATTTATAAATATATCAGTTTTATTAATATTAAGCCTTGTATTTAAAACGACAAGCATAGTTGCTGTAGGCCTCATAGGAGTATTTTTAGTAGTTTCCTTAGTCCCAAAAGGTAACGATAAATTATTCTATTGTCTTTCGTTAATATTTATCATATCAGTTATATTAATTTTGACTGCCTACTATGGATATATGTATCAATTTGGTATCCCATATTTTGGCGGAGGATCAGATGATTTAGCTTTTGAGCATTATTCAAAATACGTAATTGCGAACCATTACATGATGCCAGAACAAATTATTTTAGATCCACAATTTACATACAGTAATTCAATAGGGTTTATATGGATATTATCATGGGTTATGCGATTGTCAAATGTGTTTGGTGAGTATCATACAATTGCCTTTAGGGTACTGAACATATATTTTTTATTAGCTCTAAGTATATTAGTGTTTAGGTATTTTGAAAGGAAATACCAGTTTACATCAAAACAGAATTTAATTGTGTTATATGTGATAGCGTTATTTCCAAATTCACAGTATATTAGTATACATGTATTTAGAGATACGTTAATTAGCCTCATACTCTTTTCTGTTTTATTTGTTTGGGATAATTATTTTGATGCAAAGTCAAAAGGTGGTTTCAGTTTAATTAAAGCAATAGCATTAACGCTAATACTCGGATATATTTCATATTGGTTAAGAAATGAAAGTATGGTTTTCCTTATCGCAATTATATTAACTTGTGTGGTGTTGAAGGACAATATTCTTTCAAAAAAAAATTCCATTCTTTTCATTTTTTTAGTTTTTCTAGCATTCATTTTAATAAATTATTATAATATATGGGACTTGATTTTAGTGTTCAATGAGAAATATTTTATTCATAAAATGGAACTAAGTGATGGCTTATCAAATATTGTTTTTTCAATGTCTTTATTTCCATTCGGAATTTTAGCGAGATTAGGATATGGTCTTATTTCACCGATTCCGATTACTATACTAAAAATTGGTGGAATTTTTGAAAATGTTACGGTATTTTTTCAAGTAATAATTGGTTTTGGTGTAATAGGCCAAATTTATATGTTACCATATTTATTCAAAAACATAAAAAGAGTTGATAAAATTTTTATTTCTTTTGCAACTACATTAGTAGGTATCGTTATAACAACATTTACTTTCAGACATTTTATAATGTTATATCCATTTATGGTAATTCTTATGTTTAGAGAGTTTTTTGAAACAGAAAAAGGTCAAAGGATTAATTACTTTGTAGGCGTTACAGGTGTTTTAATTTTTGTAGCTGGTTTTTATTTATTAATTAAGTAAATAGGTAGGTAGGTAGGTGAATAATATGAATATACTAATAATAAAACTATCCCCAGTGGAAGGACTAAGTTCATCAATGATTAGGACTTTAGCACTAACCAAAGGCTTGTTAACTTTGGGACATCATGTCGATTTTCTTACGATTCCAATTAGTGAGTGCCATGTTATAGGAAAATGTTATGATTTCCTTGAGAATGTAAGGATAATCAGGACAAAAGAAAATACTAGATACGATTCTATAACTTCAAAAAAAGATAAAAGCAAGAATGTGAAAATAGGCATAGAAAATATTCTTAGAAAAACATATCACAAGTTTTCATTATACGATTACACATATTCGATGGCCAAAAGAGTTGATATTAACCTTTTAAAAACTAAATATTACGATGTTGTGATATCATCCTCAGATCCCAAAACTGCTCATATAGCAGCGAAACAATTATTTGAACAAGGTTTGAAGTATAAAAAGTGGATTCAATATTGGGGTGATCCGATGGCATTGGATATAACCAATAAATCAATTTATCCTCAATGGGTTATCAAGAAAGTAGAAAATGATCTTTTAAAATCAGCCGACAAGATTATTTATGTTTCACCTTTTACTTTGAAAAAACAAAAAAAGGCATTTCCAAAATTAGCACAAAAGATGATTTTCTTGCCAACTCCGTATATTCAAGAAAAATTATATGATGAAACTCAAAATATGAAGTTTACAATAGGTTATTTTGGTGCGTATACTAACAGGGTAAGAAATATTTTTCCGCTGTACAAAGCCGGAAAGCTCATGAAAGACAGTATAATTGTAAACATTGTTGGGAATTCAGACATCGTGTTAGAAGAAACAGATAACATTAAAGTTTATCCAAGGGGTGATATTAGTAGGTTTGAAAGAGAAGCGGATTTACTAGTTTGTATGTTAAATAGAGGTGGCACACAAATACCGGGTAAAGTGTATCACTATGCAGCAACAAACAAGCCTATATTAATTTTGCTTGATGGAGATAATATGAATGAAATAAGGGAGTACTTAGAATCATTTAATCGATATATTATATGTAACAATGAAGCAGAAAGTATAGTTAATGCAATTAATAACATTAAGAATTATCCAAAAACAGCATTGCCTTGCAATGAATTTAAGCCTGAAAAAATTGCAGAAGCCTTCATATCTTAAACAAAACATAAACTCAGTGACATTTAATTGTGAACATTATATTATGCTGTATGCAATTATTAAATAGTTGTTACCTGCATTCCCGGACTTTTATATCAAGGATTGGAGGGCTATTATGACCTATGTTTATCTGAAGAACAAGAAAAATGGGACTACTTATGTTTATGAATCCACCGGCCATTGGAACAAAGAAAAACAGATGTGTATCTGTGATCGGAAGTGTGTGGGTAAGCTGGATCCACTAACCGGTGAAATCATTTTTTCTAAGAAGCACCTGGAATCGAATCAGCCGGAACTTCTTAAACCAAAGCCTGGCCCTGTTCCGGCCACAGAATCACGGCATCATTTTTACGGAGCAACCTATCTATTTGATGCGATTGGTAAGAAACTTGGCATCACGGATGACCTGAAAAGGTGCTTTCCGGATACATACCGGCAGATTCTGTCACTTGCGTATTATCTGATTCTTGAGGACCGAAATCCACTCAGCCGTTTTCCAAAGTGGGCGGCCACCCATAAACATCCCTTTGGTAAAAATATACCCTCTCAGAGAAGCAGTGAACTCTTTGCTTCCATTACTTCAGATGCAAAGGAACAGTTTTTTGCACAACAAGGGAAACGGCGTATTGAGAAGGAATATCTTGCCTATGACACAACCTCCATATCTTCCTATTCAAAATCGTTAATACAGGTTAAATATGGTGTGAATAAGGATCATGACCCCCTCCCGCAAATCAACCTTGCGTTACTTTTCGGAGAACAGTCCCGACTGCCTTTTTATTACCGGAAACTTCCGGGAAATATTCCCGATGTCAAAACAGTCAAAAATCTGATTGCCGACATGGATTTTCTGAAATACGGCACTGTTAAACTGGTTATGGATCGCGGTTTCTACAGTGAAGCAAACATCAACGCCTTGTACCGGAACCACCTGAAGTTTCTCATGGGAACGAAAATTTCTCTCAAATGGGTCAGGAAGGAACTGGACCCGGTAAGAGATACGATGCGAACCCGTGCCAACTATCAGTCCAACTATGAATTGAACTACCATACCGCTATAGTGTCCTGGGATTACCACCAGGATCGGCCATATAAAGGGGATACGATTGAATGTTTTGAACAACAAGGTTGCACGCTTCGCATTGGTGAGGTAACAAAGAAGCAAAAAGCACTTTATTCCGGTTTGGATATTGATCCCCCGACCTTGATATAATTCGTCGGGAATTCAGGATGTATCTTCTTTTAGGTGATAGTTC
>NZ_DATCHP010000006.1:0-17705 GCF_036508315.1 Acetobacterium sp.
ATTTTGAGTATAGAAACACCAGGTGCGCTATTTGTGCATCTGGTGTTGATAAAGCTTGAAAATAGTTGCTAGTTAAATTTTTAATGAAAACCAGAAAACCGAACCATCATTAATTTTTGAGGAAACGCCATAGGTACCACCATGCATGTCAACAATGGATTTAACAATTGAAAGACCCAGGCCTGTGCCGGTAACAGCCCGCTTATGAGCTCTATCTACCTTATAGTAGCGTTCCCAAATATAGGGGAGTTCTTCTTCAGTAATGCCTTCACCAGAATCGGTTACTTCAATTTTCACCCAAGAGCTTGGGGGAACACCAAAATTTTTGATGATGCTTTGGGAAACTGTAATTTTTTTATCCGGTCCAGTGTAATTTATGGCATTGATTAACAAATTGTAAAACGCTTGTGAGATCCGTGTTTGATCGGCAGTCAGGGTAATTTCTTCATCATAATCAAACTCGATTTGATAACCATCGTTATGCATAAGTTTGTTCATACGGGTAATGGTGTTATTAATGTTAGTGGTAAAGTTATAACTCACTGGATGAATGGTATGGGTTCCAGATTGAATTTTTGAAATATCCATCACATCATTGACAAGCGTCGTAAGTCTCTGGGTTTCATCCACAATAATCTGAGCATTTTCCGAGTTGTTTTCATTGGGGAGGTCACGCATGGCTTCGGCGTAGCCACTGATGAGGGTTAGTGGCGTCCGTAAATCATGGGAAATGTTTGCAATGAGTTCCTGGCGTAAAACCTCGACTTTTGAAAGTTCTTTGGCTGTGTAGTTCAGGGTATCAGAAAGCTCACTGATTTCTTTATACCCGCTGCCATCAAAGTGTGTTTCATAATCTCCGGTTGCCAGCATTTTTGCACTATTGTTCAGAGCGACAATGGGTTTCGAAACCCGTTTGGCAATAATAAGTGCCAGAATAACCGAAAACAAAAGCATGAAGCCTGTGATGTAATAAAGTTGAAATCGAAGAGTGGTAACGGTTGAATTAATGGGTGATATGACTGAATTAATAACAATCATTTCACCGGCATGTTCTTGGTCACTTACGATTTTAGAATAGATAATGCTTTCTTGAGGCTTTTTCTCAGGGACGGGTCCTTTGAAATCAATATCTGGAATTTCTCCGTTAATATTTCCGTTTGGTGGATCCATGCTACTGCGATCAAAATATTCAAGAAGCTCGCCATGGCTTACGTTGGTTCTTGAAATAAGTGCAGTTTTTTCAAAGGTTGACATGCTATGAATGATACAATTCCTTAATATATGAGAAGAATAAAGAGCATCGCCATTTTCAGATAATATTTCGATGCAAATATCGTTGTTTAAAGATATGTCAGCTATTAAGGTATCCAAATTTTCAGAATCAATGTTTTTTTCAATGGAATTAGCAGCACTTTTGATTTCATTAACTTTAATAACTTTATAAAAATCATCTAAAAAAACAACCTGGAAAAGCCAGAGTAAAACCAGGAGAACGGTACAAAATCCCAGAAGAAAAAGAAAGAGCTTCCATTTAATACTAATAGGATGAGATTTCTTTTTCCATTGTAAAAATGATTTATTTTTAATTTTCAATGGCCATCAACCTTCAAAGCGATATCCAACCCCTCGAAGGGTTGTAATCAACTTGGCATAGTTTCCCAGGCTTTTTCGCAGAAGCTTAATATGGGTATCCAGGGTGCGGTCATCCCCATAAAAATCATAGCCCCAAACTTCAGTTATGAGTTTTTCTCTGGTTAGAGCAATGTTTTTGTTTTTGATCAAATAAAAAATCAAGTCAAATTCTTTGGGAGACATTTCAATGTTTTCATCATTGATCAGAACTCGTCGAGCCGTAAAGTCAGCATTAAAGCCATCCATCACGAAGACTTCGTGTTCTCCATTGTTGTTTTTACTCGCCCGTTTCATAATGGCATCAATACGCATCATGAGCTCTTTGGGAGAAAAAGGTTTGACAACATAGTCATCAATGCCTAACTCAAAGCCATGAATCTTATCGTACTCTTCACCTCGGGCAGAGAGCATTAAAACCGGAATATCCTGTTTTTTCCGGATTTCTTTTACAGCAGAAAAGCCATCAAGTTCAGGCATCATGATATCCATAATAATAATATCAAAAGACTCTTTCTGGCATATTTCAACTGCTTCCATTCCGTTTGAAGCTTCAAATGCTCTGTGACCTTCAAAAACGATATATTTTTTAATCAGTGCTCTGATTTTTTCTTCATCATCGGTAATTAATATTTTATACATCCATTTCACCTCTTTGCTGATTATAATATAAATAGCATAATATTACTAAGTGTTTTTTAGGTGAACAAACTATGATTTATTAATGAAATTTATTGGTTATGTGACATTGTCACGGTATTAAGATGTTTAATGATATAAAATTAACCCATAAACATCATATAAGGTTATAATATATAAAAAGGAAGGTTATCGCCATGTTTAATTTTTTAAAGAAGGGTTCAGTGAAAAATATATCCCCTAAAGAAGCAAAAAAGAGACTGGAATCAGAGGATGCTATTGTTCTGTTGGATGTCCGGGAAAAAGCCGAGTATTTAGAAAAACATATCCCAAACAGTATTAATATACCTTTGGGGAAAATTGAAACTATTGAAAAAGTGGTGCCGGATAAAGAAACCACCTTGTTCGTGTATTGTTTAAGTGGAAGAAGAGCAGGAAATGCTGCAAGTCAAATGAGCAAAATAGGTTATAAAAATATTTATAACCTTGGTGGTATCAGTCATTGGGATTATGATACCGTGAGTGGAAAATAATACCTGAAAATTTGGGCTTATTAACAATTTGAAGAAAGTATTAATGAGGAATAGCCATATGAGGCCACTGAGCAGAAAAATATTTTTAAAGATATCCCCACCAGGTGGTGGAGATATTATTGGAGATAAGGAGCGAATTCTTAAGGCATTGGATAAAAAAATGGGAAAAGTGACCCTATCTCATGAAATCCTGCAAAAAATTTATCCTCTTTGTCGAAAAGCAAACTGGGAAATTACCCTAACCCTTGTTCATTGTGAAAGAGTGTGGGAAATCACTGGAGTGGAGCCTGGAGATACCACTGGCTTCCATTATGGATTAGCAGTGGATTTGGGAAGTACATCGGTGACCATGGAGTTGATTGATCTGAATACCGGAGGGATTCTGGGAGAAGAAAGTATTTTAAATCATCAAATTGCTTATGGAGATGATATTCTCAGTCGGATTTTCTATGTTAAAGGGAAGCCCCTGCATTTAAAGGAAGTTCAGAATAGCACAATTCAGTGTTTTTCTGAATTATTGGACATTCTGAAGAAAAAAACAGGAGTGTTGACACAGGAATGTGGGATCATGATCGTATCAGGAAATACCACCATGATCCACTTTCTATTGGGGATTGATCCATGGCCGATTTTCGAGGCTCCTTTTGCCCCTGTTTTTAACCATACAGGTTTTTTTAAGGCTCAGGAAATTGATTTGCCCATTGAAGGATTTGTTTTTTGTATGCCTTCAGTTGCTAACTATCTCGGAGGGGATACCGTCAGTGGGTTATTAGTAAGTGATCTTCATAAAAAAGAAGAACTGGCCATGTTCATCGATATTGGTACCAATGGAGAAATGGTGTTAGGCAATAAACACTTTCTTTTGGGAGGGGCTGGTGCTGCCGGCCCTGCCTTAGAAGGTGGTATCAGTGCAAATGGAATGAAAGCCACTGACGGCGCCGTGGATAGTGTTATGATAGAGGACAACAGTCTTAAGCTTACAACCATTGGAGGAAGTCGACCCAAGGGGATTTGCGGCTCAGGCATTGTGGATATTCTGGCTCAAATGCTTTTAAATGGCTGGATTGATTTTTCCGGCCGTTTTAATACTGGTATCACGGATCGCATTGTCAGAAGATCAGGGGAATATGCTGTGGCTTATGCCTGGAAAAAAGAATCTGAAACAGGAGAGGAATTGCTCTTTACCCAAACGGATATTAGTCAGTTTATGGATACCAAGGCAGCTGCCAACACCATGGTGACCTATCTGTTGGATAGCCTGGGGGTTGAGGCAACCGAAGTTCAGCGCCTGTATACGGCAGGGGCATTTGGTACCTATATTAACCTGGAATCAGCCATTACCATTGGTCTCTACCCGGATTTACCAAGAGAACGGTTTGTTTTTTTAGGAAACAGCTCACTAAAAGGAGCTTATGCCCTTTTGACCAATCGAGATTTGTTAGACGAAGTAATGATCCTTCAAGAAGAAATCAGGTATTTAGAATTCGGTGCCGCTACCGATTTTCTCACTCGAATGTTTGCAGCACGTTTTCTCCCTCATACTGACTTTGATTTATATCCAACAGTCAAAGCTGAACTCATCAAACGAGGCAGGCTGCGACTTTAACAAACCCGTCCTGGGGACAACGATTTACCATTGTCCCCAGGACTTACTTTACTACTTTGTCTATAGTCTCAAAAACCAACTAAAAGGGAAGAATCCCAGCAGTTGGTTTTTTTGTATTGATTAATTAGATAGCATTATTATGAAAATGGGAATAACGGTCATTAGTGTGAGCGCTTTTTATTTTTGTTCGATTTGGGGCAGACTGTCAAAGCCCTTTTGCAGGTCTTCGTCGGTTGGAATGTAATCGGTCATATTTCCGGCGTTGTAGTTCATATAGGCGGTCATATCGAAATAACCGGTACCGGTGAGGCCGAAGATAATGGTTTTTTTCTCTCCGGATTTTTTGCAGGCCAGAGCTTCTTCAATAGCAGCCCGGATGGCATGAGCGGATTCCGGTGCAGGGAGAATCCCTTCAATACGAGCGAACTGTGTTGCAGATTCAAAGACTTCGTTTTGAGTGTAGGATTTTCCACGGATATAACCATCATGGTAAAGTTTTGAAATAATCGGGCTCATCCCATGGTAACGTAATCCGCCGGCATGATTTGGCGCCGGCATGAAGCCACTGCCTAAGGTATACATTCTAATTAAAGGCGTTGTTTTTCCGGTATCCCCAAAATCCAGAGCATATCTTCCACGGGTCAGGGAAGGACAGGAGGCAGGCTCAACAGCAACAAAATCGATATTGTTTTTGCCTTCGATTCTTTCTGCCATGAATGGTGCAATCAGGCCTAATAGATTGGAGCCGCCACCAGCACAACCGATAATAATATCAGGCTTAATATCATATTTATCACAGGCGATTTTTGTTTCCAAACCAATAATGGATTGATGGAGTCCAACATGGTTAAGAACACTGCCTAAAACGTACTTGCAGTTGTCAGAGGTGACGGCAACTTCAATGGCTTCGCTGATCGCACAGCCAAGAGATCCTCCGGTGCCAGGGTTTTCCGCAAGAATTTTTCTTCCGGCAACGGTTGTATCCGATGGGGATGAAATAACCTTTGCGCCATAAGTTTCCATAACTGCTCGGCGGTGAGGCTTTTGTTCAGCAGACACTTTCACCATATAAACAGTTAAATTAAGGTTATAATATGCACAAGCCATGGAAAGAGCTGTTCCCCATTGACCGGCGCCTGTTTCAGTGGTCAGAGAGCTAAGGCCCTGTTCTTTAGCATAATAAGCCTGGGCAGCAGCGGAATTCAGCTTATGGGAGCCAGAAGTATTGCTGCCCTCATATTTGTAATATATTTCAGCAGGGGTATCCAACAATTTTTCCAGACAATATGCCCGAACCAATGGGGAGGGTCGGTACATTTTATAAAAATTACGAACATCTTCAGGAATTTCAATAAATTCATCGGTGGTATTAAGCTCCTGATCAACTAAGGCTTCACAAAAAACAGGAAGAAGATCCTCCCTGGTACAATATTCGCCAGTTCCGGGATTGACAAAGGGTTCAGGTAGCTCTTTCATTTTTGCGCGAAGATTAAGCCAATATTTTGGCATTTCCGCTTCACTTAAATAAATCTTATAGGGTATAGTTGTCATGGTGTTACTTCCTTCCTTTTCCATCTAATTTATTATAATTAAAGCAGAAGGGTTTTGTCAAGAAGTAAGTCTTTTCTTTAATGGAATATCTTTCCTTGACAAGTATTTGCAAAAAGGGTACAATCGTGTTGTAAAAAATTTGTAACAGAACGTAATTTGATGTAAAAGTTATGTTGAAAATGGAGGATTTATGGAAAAAGAACAAAGTAAAATCCCTTTAAAGGGAAAAAAATCAATTTTTAAAATTGGTATGGTAAGTTTAATTGTTGCTTGTGTCATTGGGACAACGGGTACCTTTGCTTTTGCAGCCAATGAGAAACCTAGCACGGAAAATACTACGGCATCAGAATGCCAAGAATTTATTGAACATGCTAAAACATGCGCTGAATGTGCTGAGCTTATTAAAACACCAGTAACAGAAGAAACACCAGTGGTTGAAGCGGCTCCAGTAGCTGAAGAAACGCCAGTGGTTGAAGCGGCTCCAGTAGCTGAAGAAACACCAGTGGTTGAAGCGGCTCCAGTAGCTGAAGAAACACCAGTGGTTGAAGCGGCTCCAGTAGCTGAAGCAGTGCCAGTGGTTGAAGAAGCGCCAGTAGCTGAAGCAACACCAGTAGTTGAAGCAGCGCCAGTGGTTGAAGCAGCGCCAGTGGTTGAAGCAACACCAGTAGTTGAAGCAACACCAGTAGTTGAAGCAGCGCCAGTGGTTGAAGAAGCACCAGCAGCAGATGTATCAAATGCTATACCTGAAGGAGCCGTGAAGACAACTTTAAGTTGTACGGCTTATACAGCAACAGGCAATGCAACTGCAGTTGGGGTTATGCCACAAGCTGAACATACTATTGCATCATGGAACGGACTTCCCTTTGGAACTAAAGTTTATGTTCCATCATTAGGAATAACATTTACAGTTGAAGATCGTGGTGGTGCCGTTTCTGAAGGCGTTATCGATATCTATATGAATTCCTATAATGAATGTATTCAGTTTGGTCGCCAGAATTTAGAAGCTTACATTATTTACTAGAAATAAAATTGATGTAAAAAAGGACGCCGAAAGGTGTCCTTTTTTTGTTGATTTGAACGCAATAACACTTCTTGACAATTATTTGAAAGAAGTGTACAATCGAATTAAAAATATAGTTTCTTTTTACATGTAGAAAAGGAGGGCTATGGAAGAAAGACAAAGTAAAAATGCTTTAAACAGAAAAAAAATAGTTTTAAGAATAGGTCTGGTCAGTTTGATTATTACTTTCATTATTGGCATAACAGGAACCTTTGCTTTTGCAAAGGAAGTAACCCTTAAGGTTGATGGAAAGGAAACAACCGTTCGAGGAAGAATTTTTCAGAATGTTCAGGAGATCCTTGAAAATAATGGGATTGTACTCAATGATGAAGAGTCTGCAAATATTGATGCACAGACTAGAATCGTTGGTGCTGATGCAATTGCAGTCAATCAGAAAGCCACGGGAAATCTCGAAGTTGATGGAAAAACCATTCATTATGAAACAGATGTTAAAACGGTTGAAGAGTTGCTTGTTGAAAATAATATTAAACTGGGAGACCTTGATCGTGTAGAGCCTTCTAAAACAACTCCCTTATCGGAAATCAATGAGATTGCGATTGTTCGGGTTGAAATTGAGGTGGAATCAATCAGGAAAGAGATTCCATTTGCAAAGGAAACTAAAGATAATCCTAAATTGGAAATTGGAAAGAAACAGGTTATACAACCTGGAAAAAATGGTGTTTCTTATGTTGTCGAACATATTCTCTATGAAAATAATGTTGAAGTAAAAAGAGAAACCATTTCAGAAGAAGTGGTAACACCTCCAATATCAGAAATTGTTGAAATTGCAATGAATGAGCCAGAGGAGGAGTCACCAGTGGTTGAAAAAACACCAATAGTGGTAGAAACTCCGGTAGTCGAGAAAACTCCGGTAGTCGAGAAAACTCCGGTAGTTGTGGAAACTCCGGTAGTCGAGGAAACTCCGGTAGTTGCGGAAATACCAGCAGTTGTGGAAACACCAGTGGCGGTGGAAACTCCGGTAGCTCCAACAGTGGAGGTGCCAGATGCTGCCCCATTAGGTGCCACCAAAAAGATTTTAAATTTTACGGCTTATACTGCAACAGGTAACGCTACCGCATCCGGGGTTATGCCGGAAGCTAACCATACCATTGCAGCATGGAACGGACTCCCCTTTGGTACCAAAGTTTATGTGCCATCCCTGGGAACAACCTTTATCGTTGAAGATCGTGGTGGTGCTGTTACAGAAGGCATTATTGATATTTATATGAATACCTATAATCAGTGTATTCAGTTTGGACGTCAGAACCTGGAAGCTTATATCAGCTACTAAAATAAATGAAACGAAAAGAAGAATGCCAGAAGGCATTCTTCTTTTCGTTTCTATTGAATATTTCTAATTTTTCAGCTGACGTAAACCCAGGGCCCGATATTCCAGAGGATTAGTGATTTCTCGGGAATAAGGAACAGCTACAATATTGAGCTCAACCTGGACATCAACGGCATTATACCCTAAAATCATGGCATTAAAGGCCTCGTTAATTCCCTGATTAATCAAGAGTTGGTTTTTCATGGAAGTATTTTCCATAATGATACTAAAGACATTTCCCTCTAAAACATAAATGAGATGGGTACTGAAGCAGTGCTGCTTAATAATTTTCAGGGTCTTGTAAAGAATTTCATCCCAGAGACGTGGTCCTGTAATGGACTTTAGGGTATTCAGATGAGAAATAGACATCATTTCAAGAACAAGAATGGTTTCGCCCTTAATGGCTCGATCCATTGCATACTTCAGATCTTTATAATAGGCTTTTTCAATGGTTAATCCCTGGCCTTCATCTAATTCGTCATAGGAAGCAAGTTGGCCTTCTAAAGACTTCTTAGTCTTGAAAAGCTCACGAATCTTTCTGATAAGAAGAGCGCTACTCCACAAGATAAGAGGAATAACAATAACCCAACCAACCTGGTAAAGTTCAAATGGAACTTCAAGATAGAAAATAGAAATAAGGGTTAAGGTTATATAACTGCAAAATAGGAGTGCCATAAAAAATATGCTTGCGCTATAGGGCATTGCGATTGTGAAAATTAAACAGGTAAACAGGATGAACAGGACGCTGTAGTCCACAAAGCTAAAGTTCCGGGAGAATAATATTAAAAAGACGCCAAAAGCAATAAGTCCGGCAATAAAAATGATAAAAGGCAGAATTATGTCTACCAGATTCAGTTTTGTGGTTGGGGCCAGTGACTTTACTGACTGGAGATGCGTTTCTTTTGAATAAAGGGGAGGATTCACTTTATGGTGTGGCGGTGTATCAGCGTTAGCTTCATTTATTTTTTCTGTTTTTGGTTCGAAAGGAATGTCCTTCTGAAACTGATCTTCGGTGGAGGTTGAAACCCCGGCCAGAAAATCTGACAGAGCAGGCGGGTCACTGGAAGTGAGGTTATCAGGATGTAATGGGGAGATCGAAATAGGGGCACACTTCAAAGCTTCCGGCTTTTCAGCAGGGCACTTTTCGTCATTATGTTGAATGGAAGTGGCTCGACCCAGAACTTTCGATAAGGTTGGAAGTTCCTCATTCTCATCTTCTTCATTCGGTTGTGAATCCTCAGGTGTGCTGTTATCAACGTTTATCTTTTCGTCTATGAAATCATCTCGATCAAAGGCCAGTTGATTGCTGCCGCCTGGAGCAGGTCGGGAATTAAGAATCGCCTGATCCAAAGCATCATCATCATTGATGTCCACACCTGAAAGAAAATGATCATCGGGCAGGCTGGTATCGGGAATACTTGTTTCAAAAAGTTCGGGACTTATTTTCTGGGATTTCATCTCATTTTCAGCAAGGGTTGCAAGTTTTTCATCAATACGTGCTTCATAGCCCAGGATGGTTGCATCCAACGCTTGCTTTTTTTCAAGAATAATATCCAGTTTAGTGAGCTGTTTTTTTTCAGTAGTCATATTATTTATCCATCGCTTTCGCTCATTAAATTATTTTTATAAAAATTTCATTATTGACTTTATCACCAGAATCATGGATGATAAAGGAGGTTTTCAAATTTGGTTGAAGCAACCTAAACATCTAAGTAATTTCTAACATCTCTGACTATGTATTATAGCAAAGAATGATGTGATATTAAAGGGAAAAACGAAAAAATGTTGTTTTAAACCAATTTTTATTTTTATGTTTATCAACAGGTCTGAAAGTTCTTTAGAGCTTTAAAAATGTTTAGAATTGGCTTAATAGAGGGAAAGATAAAAATAAGATAAAAAGTGTTAACTATTTATGTGAATATGTGGATAAAATAATAAAAAGTAATCAACAAGCGAAGCAAATTGCAGAGAGCTGAGAAATCCCTTTGCAAGTGGGTATTTGGGGATAAATCGAAGGAATCCCACTATTTGTCCACAATTAGTGGACAAAAATCGATAAAATGTGGATAGAATAACCAGAAAACCATAGAAACTTAGGGTAAAAAACGAAATGGAGATTTGAAATGTGGATAACTTTTTAAAAATTGGGGAGCGAATTGAAGATCTGGGGCTAAAAAAATTGAAGATCATTCAGAATCCAGACTATTTTTGTTTTGGAATGGATGCGGTATTATTATCCTGGTTTGCTGCAAAGCATATAAAAGGCAGTACTGATATTATTGATCTGGGAACAGGCACAGGGATTATTCCCCTTTTACTTTACGGCAAAACCAATGCGAAATCTATTACCGGCCTGGAAATTCAAGAGCCATTAGTGGAAATGGCTCGGCGGAGTATGGCAATTAATGGACTAAGCTCTAAAATAAAAATCCTTCAAGGGGATATTAAGGCTCCGGGTGAAGGGGTTCTACCCAATCATTATGATGCGGTTGTGAGTAATCCTCCCTATATGAGAGTGGATGCCGGGCTGAAAAATGCCGAGACCACCAAAACTATTTCACGTCACGAAATTTTATGCAACATCGAAGATATTCTGATTTTCAGTAAGCGAATGCTTAAAGATCGGGGACGTCTTTTCCTTGTCCACCGACCCGAACGTTTGGGTGATATTATTTCGCTTATGCGTGAGTATAAAATTGAAGTGAAGAACCTTCAATTTGTTTACCCCTCCATTAACAAGCCGGCCAATCTTCTTTTAATTGAAGGGCGAAAAGGTGGTCGCCCGGGTTTGAAAACAGAAGCCCCTCTCATTGTATATAATGAAGAGGGACAGTATACGAATCAAATATATGATATTTATGGTATGAAAAAGCCTGAATAGGCTGATTATTTTCGGCCATTTCGGGCCTTAAGGAGACGAATATCCTCTCCCAAAAATGGGATTGTTTTGAAATATCCTCTGATTCTGGAGGAAAGACGTTCATCATAGGTTTCCTGGATTTTTAAAACCGTTAGATTGGTGGAAACAATCATTTTTTTTTCGGCATTCAGTCGGGAATCAATCACTTCATAAAGCTGTTTCTGACTGTATTCCGAGGTGAACTCGGCACCAAGGTCATCGATGATGAGGAGGTCACAGAGCAGTAGTGGTTCAAAAACCTGGGTTGAGGTTTTACCACTATGAAAAAGCTGGTCCTGAATACTTGACACTAGATGGGCAGCCGTTACATAAATAATACCATAGCCCTTTTGAGTGAGTTCGTTAACAATGCAATTGGACATAAAGGTTTTTCCAACCCCGGGAGACCCGGTAAAGAGAAGATGGTCTGAAATGGCATCATAATTTTTACAATATTTTAGCATGGTCTGTTTGATTTTTTTGGCGTTTTCCCGGGGACTGGGTTCCCCTTCACCGGTGGCAACATCCGAATAATATTTGGAATCAAAGCTATGAAAAGTTTCCCCGCGTGCTTTTGATTTTAAGTCATAGGCAGAGAAACTTGTTTCCGCAAGACAGTGCCCAAGGCATTGGCAAATCTCTTTATCGACGATCCCCTGATCTTTACAAAGCGGACAGTAATAAGAGTAAGTGAGGAGTTCTTCACTTCCGGCACCCAGTTTTTGCTTTTGGACAGTCAGGATATCCATTTTTTCACGAAGGTCATTTATTTTATCTGAATTTCCGGCAATGGTTGCCCGGGCTAGAGCAATACCCAGTAGATTCATTTCATGATCAATGGTAAAAAGCTCAGGTATTTTCCTGTACAGGGCTTCTTTTTTTTGTCGTTGTTTAAATTTATATGCGTTTTGCTTTTCTAAAAGCAGGGCATAAGCTTCCTTATAAGTTTTCATCGTTTGTCTCCAATTCCCCCCATAAATCCTCAGCAAATTCGACTTCCATATCCAGATACGCCTGTTTACGGGAATCGCTGATGGGTTCTTCCTTATTCTTCGGCTCCCAGCGGGGCTTAGGTTTATCATTTTGGATGTCTTCCAGGGTTTTAAAACCCTGTTCATGCCAATTTTTCAAAATACCGTCAATATATTTCATGTTAGGTTTGCTGGTTCTTGAAAGTGCCTGGGTAATGATTTCCATTGAAAACCCATAATCATTAAACCAGGTATCCATAAGCTGGCGTTCTGAAATCATCGGGTTTCGATGAATGCCCAGATATTTAAAAATCTGGTAGTAAGACTGGCTTTCATCGGCAGATTTTTTAATATGGGCTTCAGCCTCAATATGGTCTCTGACCCCTGAATCATAAAAGCCCTTGGCCACGGTTTCAAGATAACTGGTGACCTGAGCCGGGGTAAAAATACGTTCTTTTTTATTGATCATATTTAATGAGTATTCGACAATCAGAATCACTGCCTCGGGCGTAAAATTGTAATCTTTCATCCAGCGTTTAAACAGTAGGGTTTCTTTTTTTGAAATGGTTCGACTTTGATACATATCCTGGATGGTTTCGTACATCCGGCGGACTCGGTCTTCTATTGAATTGGGAAGGCTTTCCCGGCGCGGGGCAATGGTTTCTTTAGGAGGGTCATTTTTATAAAGGATGGTGCCGGTAATATTATAGAACCGTACAAGGGCATCCCGGGTTCCGGTATATTCCAGGGAAAGAATTCCTTCGGAAATCCAATATTCCCAGGCTTTTTTCACATCGGTTTCCAGCAGGTTTAAGTCCTTGGCAATATCGGCATTGTTAATTGGCGCCAGCCCCTGGTTAAAGCAACGCTTTAAACCATAAAGGTAAACCTTCACATAATCTCCCTGGGCAACAGGCATATAATGGTTAATAAAAATATTTTCAAGAGGCGTTACCCCCAAATCATCGTGGCCAAAAATTAATTCAAAACGATTCATTTTTCACCTCATGTGCTATCAAAATAATTTGAATTTTTTTTTCTTTCTTAAGTATTTAGTAAAACTATTATATCACATCGGATAAAATCTGTGAAAAATTCCTTCTATCCTTTAGTAAAATGAAGGTAAAAGCAAAAATATGCTCATTGTGTAAAGAGTTTCTTGATAAAATCAGGAATTGTGATATAATCATCAATTGGATATTGCATATTTGTGTGTATTGAAAGGAAAATAAATGGAAGCTTTTATTATAGAAGGAGGCAACCCACTTCGCGGTGAGGTAACGATCTCCGGGGCAAAGAATGCAGTGTTGGGAATTATCCCTGCAGCGGTACTCTGCGCCTGTACAAGTAAAATTGAAAATGTACCTGATATTAAGGATGTCAACAAAATGGTGGATATTCTTGAAAAACTCGGGGCTGAAATATATCGTGAAAAAGATACGTTGATTATTAATACGGAAAAGCCCATTTCCTATGATGTTTCAGATTATGATGAGGAAACTGGGCAGATGCGTGCTTCATACTATCTTCTGGGGGCGTTATTGGGACGTTACCGGAAAGCCATTGTGCCATTGCCAGGGGGTTGTAATATTGGAGATCGTCCCATTGATCAGCATATTAAAGGGTTTCAGGCTTTAGGAGCTAAGGTCGTGATTGAACACGGCTATGTAAAGATGGACGCTCCAAAGCTTAAAGGAGCACATATCTTTTTTGATGTGGTCAGTGTCGGAGCAACCATTAATGTGATGCTGGCAGCAGTTCGGGCGGATGGTCTCACAGTTCTTGAAAATGCAGCGAAAGAACCACATATTGTTGATGTGGCGAACTTTTTAAACCTTATGGGTGCTAACATCAGAGGTGCGGGTACGGATGTCATTAAAATCCGTGGCGTGGATGAGATGCACGGTTGTGAATACTCGGTGATCCCAGACCAGATCACCACTGGTACCTACATGATGGCAGCAGCAGTGACCCGAGGAAACGTTCTGATAAAAAATGTTATTCCCAAGCATATGGACGCCATTACTGCCAAGCTTACAGAAATGGGAGTGGAGGTTCGGGAAGAGGATGACGGTATCCGGGTGATTGGAAAGCGTCCCCTAAAAGCTGTGAACGTAAAAACCATGCCCTACCCCGGCTTTCCAACCGACTTACAGCAGCCCATGGCCGTGCTTATGGCCATTGCCCGGGGAACGAGTACGATCACCGAAAGTATTTTTGAAAGTCGTTTTAAATATGTGGATGAGCTGAGAAGAATGGGCGCAACGATTTCCATTAACAGTCGAACAGCCAGCATTACCGGGGTTAAAACATTATCAGCCACAAAGATTCGAGCCACGGACCTTCGGGCCGGAGCAGCCATGGTATTGGCAGGGCTCATTGCTGATGGGGAAACGAAGATTACTGATATTATTCATATTGATCGCGGCTATGAAAACCTTCAGGAAAATCTCCGAGGTTTAGGCGCAGTCATTCGTCGGGTTTCTGAATAGGTGGATTTACAGGGGTTTCTGAAGATTCCTTTATCTTTTGGTTTGGATTCCTTATATTGGGTAGAAATAAGTTAAGTCATCTTTAAGTAAAATTCGCTAGTATAAGCATAACAATCTTAGCCCCCAGGGCATTAGAAAAGCGATAATTTGCAAAAAAGTGATTTAATGGACAAAGGGAGTAAGGATTGAAATTTTGTAGTTTATACAGTGGAAGTTCAGGAAATAGTTTATTTATCTCAAATAACAATTCAAAGCTACTCATTGATGCAGGTCTTAGTGGTGTTAAAATTCAGAATGCTTTAAAAGCCATTGGGGAAAATCCTAATGAAATCTCCGGGATCTTAGTCACCCATGAGCATAGTGACCATATTCATGGCCTTGGGGTCTTATCACGTCGTTTTGGTATTCCCATTTATGCGAATGAGGATACCTGGGACGCTATGATCGGGGATTTAGGGAAAATTGCACCGTATAATATTAAAACCTTTGATTTTGAGAATACCTTGGTGTTAGGGGATTTTGAAATTAAAGCGTTTAAGACTTCCCATGATGCAGTAGCATCAGCAGGGTTTTGTATTAATAATGGAAAAAAACGGTTGGGTATCGCCACGGATTCCGGAATTGTTACAACAAAAATGATGGAATCTCTACCAGGCTGTGATTTAGTGGTGCTTGAATCCAACCATGATCCTTCCATGCTTGAAGCGGGAAGGTATCCCTTTTATCTTAAACAAAGGATTAAAAGTGATTTTGGCCATTTATCCAACGAAATTGCTGGAAATATGGCTTTGGCATTGGTAGAGGCAGGCACAGAACAGTTGGTTTTAGCGCATTTAAGTGAGGAGAACAATTATCCCTTACTTGCCTATGAAACCACTGCCCGTATCCTTACCGGGGCAGGGGTAAAATTAGAAAAAGATGTGACCCTTACCGTAGCAAAAAGAAGCAGTGTCAGCGAGATAATTGAACTTTAGAGAACTTCAACAGAAATTGAGGGAATCAATGAACGAGGATTTTAAACAGGAAAAACCAGATAAACCACAAAAACCACACGGATCCATACTCATAGGAATAATTGGTGCCATTATTGGTGGTATCATAGTGGGATGTGTTTTTCTGGGAATAAACTTTTTGACCAGTGACAGGACGGTTGTACAAGGGTCGAAACAGCAAATTGTTGTCAATGATTCCAGCTCGGATAATGTGGTTGAGGCTATTGCCAAGGTCGTTCCGCCATCAGTCGTGGGAATTGAAACAACGGCGGTTGCCAAGACAAACTTGGGATCACAGGAAGCTACTGGCGTTGGCTCAGGTTTCATTTTGACCAGCGACGGTTATATTGCTACCAATGAGCATGTGGTCACTGAAAATCCGACAGCCATAGCGGTTTCTTTGGATGATGGCAAGACCTATGACGCTAAAGTCATCTGGTCCAATGTGGAGCTGGATTTGGCGATTATCAAAATTGATGCAAAAGACTTACCGGTCATTGATCTTGGTGATTCTGAGAATCTTAAGGTAGGCGAATTGACAGTGGCAGTCGGCAATCCTTTAGGTCTTGGTTTTGAGCGCTCTGTGACCTCAGGGATTGTGTCGGGACTTAACCGGAGCATTCCATTGGATAATAATGCTTTGGCCGAAGATTTAATCCAAACGGATGCTTCAATTAACCCTGGAAATAGTGGTGGCCCTTTGGTGGACAAAGAGGGTTTGGTGATTGGTATTAATTCCTATAAGCTGAGCACAGGTGAAGGGCTTGGTTTTGCTATTCCAATTAATATTTTAAAACCAATTCTTAATGAAATCGTCGCTACAGGGAAATTTGACCCTACCGTGATTGGTATTACAGGATATGACCGAGCCATTGCAAATTACTATCTTACGGATGCAAACGTGGATTTTACAAAAGGAATTTATATAGCATCCACACAACCAGGTGGTGGTGTAGCCAATGCCGGACTTGTGACAGGGGATATTATTCTAAGTATTGATGGGACTGAAACCAATACATTGCTGAAAATGAAAGAAATTCTCTATGGTAAGAATCCCGGTGATAAGGTGAAGGTAACCTATGAACGCGGTGGACAAACACAGACTGTAGATGTCGTTGTTTCAGCAGGGGTTTAAAAAGAAAAACGTTTTCATAATTACTATTGTGAAAACTGTTTAAAAACCTTATTGACAGGGGCTTATTTAGATGCTACAATCAAATTCAATTCAAGGAACTGTTTAATATACGGTTAATGAAGATGGTTGTGTTGATCTTAAAAAAATAGGAATGGCTTGTCACCATTAAAAAGAATAAATAAGCTTATCAAAGGCGATAGCAGCTATGACTGTTATTGCCTTTTTTTTGTTTAAATTATTGAGATAGATAATGGAAAAACATTTAATTACAAGAACATTGAGACATGAAAAGTTGAATGGAATTCTATGATGTGAATAACTCATGGAGGTATTAAAAAGCTTAAAAGATTTTCTGGAAAAAGTGGTTTTATTGATAAGCGTTTCATTTTTACAAGAAATCAGGTCAAAATAATTTAGAAAAGAGGAATTTAAGATGATTAATTCTGGTGATGTTGCATTTGTCCTTGTAAGTTCAATGCTTGTCTTTTTTATGACTCCGGGTATCGGCATGTTCTATGCCGGAATGGTTCGTAGAAAAAATGTAATCAATACATTAATGTCTGTTGTATTTGTTTGCGGTCTGGCAACGGTGATGTGGTTTATGTTCGGCTATTCACTTGCTTTCGGGCCCGATGCCGGCGGTCTTGGTGTGGTTGGGAATCTCAGCAACGCATTTTTCAGTGGCGTCAGTGCCACAGATGCCGGTCCCTATGCAAATAATATACCGGGGGCATTGTTTGCAATCTTCCAGTTGATGTTTTGTATCATTACTCCGGCGATTCTTGTTGGATCTTTATCCGGAAGAATGAAATTTTCGGCATTATTTGTTTTTGTTACTGTTTGGTTGATTCTCGTTTACTACCCGTTAGCT
>NZ_DATCHP010000007.1:0-4849 GCF_036508315.1 Acetobacterium sp.
AATAGAAATATTCTCTTTTTTCTCAACGGCAACCCCTTCTGATTTAAAATAATCGTAAATCTGCTGAGGTGAAGTGCCATCCTCCGATGTCGTTCCAAGATCATCCTCATATGTTGAAAGATTTTTATCATAATCATGAGGATAAAGATAATTCATCAACATCTGCACGCAAGTTGTGCCGCAAGTGTAATTACCGTATTGACGCAAATTCGGGACATCAATGAATTTGTCTGCATCTGTAGTATATCCAATATAGATATCACTTTCAGCGTTTGTTGATTTTTCTTCGGTTTGAGTGCTGCAAGCAGCGAGTGCGAATACCATACATAATGCAAGTAGCACTGCTAATTTCTTTTTCAAAAGTAATACCTCCTCGGATTATCTTGTCTGCTCAAAATAATTCTCATTCATCTAAGAACACGCTACGACCTCAAAAATTCATCTAAACACTCTTTACAACCTGGGCAATTCATTCATAACCTCAACTCAACTATAAACTACACTTTTTTATTCGATAAGTTATCCCAAAGTAAATTTTAAGGTTTTAAAATGCCTGTTGCAAAAGAGTTCTTTTCGAAAATTCCCAATTTATCGGCATTTCAGAGGTCAACCGAATTCTTCAAAGGCTTCAAAGGATCGGATGGCATCAAACTTTGAGTTGGTGGCAAGCATGGCTTTGGCAAAAGTCCCCTTGTAAAACTTGGAAAAATGAACATATCCTTGTTCTTTCAATGGCAACCTAACTACCAAGACTTGTTAACATGGTTGCACTACTGAATCCCTTTCCCCAGATACCGGATGGCTTCATTGGCAGGCATGGGACGAGCAAACAGAAATGCCTGTATGTAATCAGCATTGAATTGCTCAGCCAACTTGCATTGTTCTTTGGTTTCAACTCCCTCCACTACAACTTTCATGCCAACATCCGAAAATGTCCTGGAAAGTCCTTGCATAACAATGAAACATTTTTCGCTGACAACTGATTCATAAAGGAGACTTTTGTCTATCTTTATGAATTCAAATGGCAGTTCAGCCATGTTGGCGATATTGGAAAAACCGGTCCCAAAGTCATCCAGATTAAACCGGATTCCATATTCGCTGAGTTTCCTCATCATATTTGTTACATGCTCAAAGTTATCAATAAAAACACTTTCTGTTATCTCCATGTGCAGCTTCGTTGGATTTATCCGATTCCTGTTGGCGATTTCAATAATTTTGTCAACAAATCCTTCCCAGTTTAATTGCGTGGAGGAGATATTGCAGGAGATAAATTCGAACTCCTCTCCTTTTTCGTCTAATTCCCTGATAAACCGGCACACCTTTTCCAGCACCAGAAAACCGATATCGATAATAATTCCAGCTTCCTCCGCAATGGGAATGAATTCGTCGGGTGATATTACACCCAGCTCGCTGTCTGAAAGACGGAGCAATGCTTCCGTCGCAATAAATCGCTTACACTCTACTGAATAGATGGGCTGATAAAAGACTTGGAAGATGTCCTGATTCAATCCCCGCTTCATCAGGTCAATGATATGACTTTTCCTTTCTATATTTTCCGCCATTTCGGCACAGAAAAAAACGTCTTTCCCTTTCCCGCTAGTCTTGGACAAACCAATGCAATATTCCAAATATGCGATGATGCTTTCAAACGTATCGGCATGGTTAGGAAAACTGACAACGGAAATGCTGGCTCCGAGCATGCCTTGACAAGTTTTACAGTCCCAAAGATCACTGAATCTTTTCCTGATGGTTTCAACCATATCGACTACCGGAATGTGGAAATCTTTGTCCAGCATTAAAACGAACTCATCACCGCCGTACCGGTAAATGGACTTAATCGGCACAACTCTCATTAAATATTTACTGACGGCCTTCAGGAGATTGTCGCTATTTAACTGCCCAAATTTATCATTAATCACCTTAAAATCATCCAGACTAATCAGGATGATATCCATCTCCCGTTTCCGTTTAACATAGATTTCAAGTATTTTTGCAAAGGTTTTCCGGTTTTGGAGTCCCGTTAAATCGTCAATGACGATTTGCTTGTTTTGAAGATACAGATACACAATCAGGAGCGCGGATGTCGCCGCGGAACCGGAAAGGATAAGTGTTGGCAAAATCCATTGGATTCCAAGCATTATCAGAGAAATTATCGGAAAGGAAAGTAGAATTAAATTCAGGGACCTTTCCATCCTTCTGCGGTTGATCAAGATGACGAAAATCATGGCGAGCATATACAACATGGGAACAACATATGTAAGAAAAAAGCCGTCACCATAAATGAACCCGCCAGACTCACCTATACCATACAACAGGTCCGTCACGGGATTTGTCAGCACTAATACCGAATATAGGGCATATGGTATTGCATTAATCCAAAAATAGGTGGGGATCTTCGGATCATCTTCCCGGACCACGGCGATGAGGTAAGCCATAAACAAGACTGCCAAAAAGGGAGAAGCAAGGAAAAACAATGTCTGGATTGTCTGATTCGCAATCTCCGGAATGGTTCGATAGTTTTCAATGGCAATTACCGAAGCGATGGATACGATAATTTCGATAAAGATATAATAAAGGCATAAACGGAACAGCTTGTTTTTCAAAGTCGGTATCAGGTTATATTCCCGTGAATATACCAAAATAATGACAATGAAAAGCAATGAAATGTATTCAGGTGCGATATTCCATTGCATATTAAGACTCCTTTCAAAACCACTTCTTCCTTAACTTATTTGTGTTTCTTATTCGACTACCGCTCTATTTCAATTCATCATAAAATTGGTAGTTATTTCTACCATTTTGCTTTACCTTATACATTGCGTCATCCGATTTCTTAATAAGAACATTTATATCATTCCCATCTTCAGGATATAGAGCAATTCCTGTACTGGATGTAATTTTGACTACATGCTCGTCTATATTAATTGGCATGGATAAACTTTCTTGGATTTTTTCGATAATTTTTATAACGTCATTTTTTTGACAAATATTCCACAGCAGCAGCAAAAATTCGTCTCCGCCAAACCGTGCTACGGTATCAGCCTTGCTATCGAATCAACAAGGCCGGATTTGAAAAAATCACTTGTTTGTATTGGGAAAACATTCAGAAATATAATTCTTGAAAGGCTGACAACCATGTAGGCAAGAAATATAATACCAAGAAGCCTCGCTATTTTATAGAAGCTTGAATCTACCCGACGGAACATAAGCCAACAGCTTTGAGCATTGATTAATATCAGCATAATTGAAATAATAATTTCCCGAGCTATCAAATCAGAATGAAAAATACTGAAGTAAGTAAGCGCACATAAAGATACTGCTATGAGAATATAATTATGGATATTCTTATTTTTCTTATCAAAAAAATACTCGAGTCCAATTAAAACGAACAGTGCTCCTGTAATAAGAAAAGCATTAGCTATTACTATAGATATAAAATCAGGAATTGTACCACGTAAAAATATTATTTCATATTTCTTTAACGTACCCTCCAATTTAATGTTTAAACATCAAGTGGATAGTTTACAATTAACAGGACATTAATTATTATGTTTTCTCCTTATTCGTAAATGTAGAAAAATGATTAGTCCTATCAAATTCAAGATTTTCCATTAACAGAGAATCTTTTTTTTATATAAAAGAAACTGCTACTTTCGTAACAGTTTCTATCTAACATCATATTTGATGCGTAGTTCTTGGTGGCGGAGAAGGTGCGTATCTATTGGCAATTACGCTCTAAACCTGATTTCCAAACCTAATCATTTTTGGGGTACATTTTAAACTTATTCCTTATGTAATGATGAGTAAAATCAATATTCTGTTTCATATATTTTTATAGGTAAAGCATCCTGCTTTACCGGATTAACGTAACGAGAATACCTTTAATGTACATCAATAAGGGATTCTTGACTCGTTATGCAAGTTTAACATAACGAGGTAGAATGACATCTTCAACATGATGGGGGAATTAAGAAATGCAGACCATCTGCCTTAACATGGTTAGGATGAACCAAATGGTCGGCAATAACCCCCCCAATTTTATTAGTCAATTTTATTCGCTTGTCATCCTTATAAAAAAGTTTGATTCTCTTTAAATTCTTATTCTATCTACGCCTGCCTTGAATGAGATTTACCACAATTACAATAACAGCAATTACGAGAAGAATATGGATAAATCCACCAAACGTGTACGAAGTAATGAATCCTATTAACCATAAAACAACAAGAATTATCGCTACAGTCCACAACATGTTAATCACCCTTCCTTTATTTACTCAATTTTCGGTTGTATTTCCAACCGCTGGTTCATTCTCTTTTCAGGCTTCATTAAAACAAACAAATTCACGGCGGCTCATTCACCAGGCAAACTATTGTTTTAATCGCTTACATTATACATCAACCAGCTTTCATTTGCAAATGTTAGCCTATTATATGGTCAAGTCAGCATCGGTTGTCTAAATAGTTCCCTTATCCATCCCAGAGGAACCTTTAAATCGGCGATTCTGTCCAATGCCGCCAGTATCTATCCTTTTCCCATGATGAATCCCAAATAATTCGCCTGTCGCACAAAGTGATATTTTCGACCCTATTCCATTGACAATTTTGAAACATTATCTAATAAATCATCATTCATCGGAAATTTAGGTTATAATTATGATAAATAAAAATTTATGAGGTGGACACGATGAATCATTTAAAACGACTACCAAAACATATTGGGATTATTCCTGACGGCAATAGAAGATGGGCCCTAAAAAAAGGATTTGAAAAGCAGGATGGCTACAAATTTGGCATACAGCCAGGATTTGATCTCTATAATTTGTGTTTAAAACTGGGTATTGAAGAAATG
>NZ_DATCHP010000008.1:0-50358 GCF_036508315.1 Acetobacterium sp.
AGTACACCTTTGAGGTAACCGATAATGCAACCCTAATCGCTAACTTCGTAGGCAATTCGGTTAAGATACAAGTGCAATGTGATTATGTTGAGGGTGGTACTGTCACCTCGGATGATGTGGCCATACCCGAAACCGGACTGGCTACCACTGCGGGCGAGTCCATTACCCTAAAAGCAGAAGAAAAGAAAGATTATGAATTTGAAGGCTGGTATGAGAATGGGAAAAAAGTTGAGAAAGAAGCCACCTATACTTTTGTAGCCGCAAAAGATCGAACATTGGTGGCGGCTTTTTCCCATAATGGATTGTGGCTGTTAGCTTTTCCGGATCCCATTGAGGGAGGCCGTGTTTATAAGGTTTACCAACCTTCGGAAACAAAGGACGAATTCTATCTTAATGCAGTGCCATTAACAGGTTATGAATTTGTTGGCTGGTATGATTTGCTGGGGATCAAGGTTTGTGATACACCGGAATATGATTTTGTCGGCTATATTGATCATATTCTTTTTGCAAAATTCCAGCCCATCCAATATGATGTGGCAGTTGATATTGAGCCGGCTCAAGGAGGAACCGTATCCGGAACAGGTACCTATGATTATGGAAAACCGGTGACCTTAACGGCAATACCGGAAGTGGGCTATGTTTTCAATGGTTATTCAGACAGTACCGGAAATCTTGTGTGTGCGGATTCTGTTTACACATTTACCACCCGGGAAGCGGTTCAGTTAACCGCGAATTTCTCACCGCAAACCTATAATGTAACGGCCACCGTCAATGATCCAACCCTGGGCAGCGTGTCTGATGCCGGAACGATTCCCGCCGGGGAATCGGTTTCGCTTGTAGCCTCACCTTTGGCAGGTGCCCGGCTGGTGGGCTGGTTTGAAAACGGTCAATGCGTCAGTCAGGAAAGTACCTATAATTTTACTGCCACTGCCGATCGCAACCTTGAGGTTGATTTCAGCAATGAAGCATTTGTGCTGACCATCATGGCAGATCCGGTTTCAGGGGGAAGCGTATCAGGGGAAGGCGGTTACAATCCATCTTCCGCGGCTGATCAGGCCAGCATATCGGCGGTTCCTTCACCAGGTTACTCCTTTACAGTCTGGTTGGATGCGGATACCAGGGAACAGGTTTCCACCCAAAGCAGTGATGCCATCACCCTTACCAAAGACACCAACCTGACGGCGGTCTTTACACCGAATGTTTACCAGGTGAATGTCACCAGTGGGAATGGAGGAACCGCCACTGGAAACGGACCCTATAATTTCGGTGAAGTTGTCACACTGTCTGCCAAGGCTGATATGGGATATGCTTTTGCCGGTTGGATGATGACGGATGCCCAGGGCAATCAGTCCTGTATCTCAGCAGATTTGGATTATTCCTTTACTTTAAATGAAGATTGGATTAATTCAGGCGATATTAGTCTGACGGCAACCTTTGCAGGCACGGATGGAGCGAGGATTATCCCCATTCCAGAAGAATATCTTCGTGGCAACATGACAAGAGGCATCCGCTTGGATGCTACTGTTGGAGAAACAACAAGTGTGGAGGCCATACCCGGCTACGGTTATGAGTTTACCAACTGGACAGATGTCAAAGGGAATGTAGTCAGCCAGGAAGCTGTGTATGAGTTTACAGTTACCGGAAGTACTATTTTGATGGCACATTTTAAGTCCACAGAAACCGTTAAACTCACTGTAACCGAAGAATCCATTTTACAGGGGAAAGCCTTTTTAGTAGGCGCTGTCATCGCCGGAGAAAAAGAAGTTGAATCAGGTCAGTATGTCATGGCCTATGCTGTGGCCTACCCCGGGAATAAGTTTCTCCATTGGGTAAACCAAAACGGTTTGAAGGTCTCCAACGCCAGAAGTTATCTCTTCAGAATATCTGAAGATACGACCTTAACAGCCGTATTTGAAAAAACAACCCATGATATCAGAGCCAATGTGGATCCGGAAGGAACCGGTTATGTTTTCGGACAGAAGACCTATACCTATGGTGCAACCGCCACTTTAACGGCAATACCCATAAAACTACATTATGTATTTGCATATTGGTCAGATGAAAACGGACGCATCAAAGGAGCCGTGTCACCGGTTTTCAAACCGGTGGTCAATGGAACCAAAACCTATACCGCTCATTTTATAGAAATCGAGCATGAAATAACCGCGACAGCAGTACCAACTCAGGGGGGAACCGTAACTGGAGGGGGATTCTTCTCGGATGGGGATTCGGTCACTTTAACAGCTGCGGCCAATGATGGTTATCAATTTGATGGCTGGTTTGTGAATGGGGTCAGTGCCAGTACGGATGCCAGTTGGACCTTTAGTGCATCGACCAATCTTGGAGCAGAGGCTCATTTCTCGCTAAATCCTCCTGATGTTAATGGAGCGGATCGGTATCAACCCATTTTACAGAATAACTCGGGTTTAAATGTAACGGTAACCGGTGATTTGGAAAGTATTTTAACCGGATCGGGTATTCCAAAAAATACAACGGCATATGCCCAATTAATATTGGATAAAATCGATCCATCGGATATGAGTGTTTGGGATAAGTTCTTGATTAATAGTGTTGCCAATGGACAGAGTGTGGGACAGTGTTTCAATATTCGCTTAAATATGTTGCTGTTTAATTACCTATTGAATACCTACGGTGTAAGGGAATTGTCCGAGTTAAGTCAACCCATTCAATTGTCCATAGATATTGGAAATTTGATTAATAAGGGAACGGATTTCAGATTGATACGCATTCATAATGGAGTGGCAGAAGAGATTCCAAGTCAATTGAATGGGTCGATTTTAAGCTTTGAATCCCAATATTTCAGCAGTTTTGCTTTGGTTTATACTCCTGTGTCAGAATCAGGTTTAACTGATCCAGATTCAAATGGAACTGACTCGAATTTTACCGATTCAGGCTCCAATGTTTCGGATACAGTGGTCATTGTGAAGTCTGCTTCCACTAAAAATCCAAAGACAGGAGATTCCAGTAGAAATTTAATGGTTTGGTCCTGGCTATTGATCTCAGGGTTTTTGTGTGCCGGGGTTTATCTTAAAAAAAGTAAAAAAGGTTTAAAGCTCAAGTAATAGCATAGATCAATGGTTATGACTGGCGAAATTATTAAAGTAGATACCCATAGGACAGAAAATCTCCCATGGGTATCTGCTTATTTCTAACTTATATGGGTATTATGAATATGAAGTGAATATCAGAAATTTTAATGTGAATAGTAAGATGATTCGAAACATTATAGCAATGATTGGAATCAATGAAAAAGATGGAGGAAGAATATGAGTGATATTTTAAATGAGTTCGAAAAATATGTGGCCTTGGCTAAAAACGCTCTAAAAGAGGGGAATTATCCATGGGCAGAGGAAAAAATTAAACAGGCCATGTTTGAAAATCCCCATTCGCCTATTGTGCAGAATTTGTATGGTATATTGGAAGAACTTTTAAAGGAAGATAATCTGGCACACAGGCATTATCGAGCCGCCTATGCCCTTGATCCTTCCTATAAACCTGCGATTAGAAATTTAGAGCGAATTACAATCTTTGAAGAGTATCCTTCAAAGAGACACATCGATTTTGGGGATGAACCTGAAAAAGAAGATGAAAATTTATATGTTATTGAATATGATGAAAATCATGTCGGACATTTGCGTAAAAAAGATAAGAAATAAAGCGTTATATAGCATATTCTATCCGCCGGGATGTTCTTTCATCATAAGCCTTAAATTAACGCAAGCAATGTTCATGAAGAAATTTTTATTAAAAAACAGAATTAGTTGATAAAAAGGAGGCTTCAAGATGATTAGAAACCAATGGTATGGAATACTGGATGCAAAAGAGATAAAGGCCAATAAACCTATTGGTGTTGTAAGACTGGGTGAAAAGCTGGTCATCTGGAAAAACATAAACGGTGACATTCATTGTATTTTTGATAAGTGCTGCCACAGAGGAGCCTCTTTAAGTGCTGGAAAATTAGAGCAGGATACTGTAAGATGCCCATTTCATGGATTAGTTTATGATGCAACAGGCAGAGTAATCGAAATACCGGCGAATGGTAAAAACACCCCTGTGCCAGAGAGATTTAAAGTCAATGCTTATCAAGTGAAAGAAAAATACGGTTTTATATGGCTCTGGTATGGCGACTATAATGCCGAACTCCCTGAAATCCCGTTTTTTAAATACTTACGTAAAGGCTTCTCTTATGGCGGCTTTTCAGAAGTCTGGCCGGTTCATTATACAAGAGCTGTAGAAAATCAATTGGATGTTGTTCATTTACCTTTTGTTCATGGTAACAGCATTGGCAGAGGTCATAAGACCTTGGTGAATGGTCCGGTTGTAAAGTCGCAGGATAACCTAATGACTTTTTACGTTCACAATGTGAAAGATGATGGCCTGACAAAACCCCTAAAACCCAGTGAAATGGAAAATTATAAGGACTACTTCAGTCTTCAGTTTCAAATGCCGAATATGTGGCAAAATAGAATTAGTCGCGATATAAGAATTGTTGCTGTTTTTGCTCCAATTGATGAAGAAAACACCCGGATCTACCTAAGGTTTTATCAAAGAAATCTTAAGCAGCCGGTGTTAAAACAAGTCTTTAACAGGTTAAGTAATATTGGTAATCGCTATATTCTTCATCAGGACAGACGGGTTGTTCTAACTCAAAAGCCAAAAAAAACCGAACTTAAAATGAAGGAAAATCTCATTCAAGGGGATGCCCCAATCATAGAGTATCGTAAAAGAAGGGCATTTTTAAAAGGTGAGATTAATTCTAATGACGAGTAGGCTATTCTCTTAAACTCAACGGTAAAGACATATTTCTGGAATTAGATAATAAAGGAGGCACGGTTTTATGAAAAGATTTATATCCCTCGCACTTATGGTAACAATGGTATCACTGCTGGTTTTAATTTCCGGTTGCAGCGGCAATACAGGTTCAACAGATCAAACAAATCAAACTAAATTATCAAAGGAAACTGTTTTTGACTTCTATAACAAAGTCCAGCTTGACCAGACAAAGGATCAGGTTGATGCGGAGTTGGGGGTTGTGCCAACAGAAAGTTCTCAATTGAAAAATTCGTTTACGTATACAGATGAAAATACAGGTTTTGGGGTCAGTGTTCTTTTCAATGAAAATAATCAAGCTGCAAGTAAAACACTGTTTTATCCAGTTCGGGAAGAATTGGCGTTTTTGACTAGCAAACCAGTTACTCAGGAACAAGCAGACAAGATCACAGATGGTTTAACCTATGATCAGGTGAAAAGCTTGCTTGGAGGAGAAGGTATAGAAGTAAGCACCACTCAAATTCCTTTCGACAACAATAAGCTGAGTAGTATCCGTATTTGGGTAAATTCAGATGGATCCATGATTCAGACAGTTTTTGGAACCGATGGAATGACTAATAACACCATGTTTTTCAATTAATAATCCACCTTCCGAGATTTAAAATAAATTCACAGTCTAGTCTCGAAAACGAACGCCATTTATGATAGAATACCATCATAAACAGAGCGTTGCTATTGCAAAACCGCTAGGGTATGATTACTTTACTAAAACCATTTGATGGGCTAGAACAGAATAGATCTTCTTTATTGGGAATTATACATTGATGCATAAAAAAGTAGATAGTTGATGATGAAAATGTTACAATGCAGAAAGAGATTTCGAACTTCCTCATTGAACTGGATTAAGTTGAAAATATATTTAATTTAACGTGAAGACTAGAATTAATATTTCTGAGAAGGGTGATGCTTAGTGAAAAACGATAAAGAAACAATTAGCATGGAGACAATTAATGAAGATGAAAGAAATAAACGAAGCAAACAATCGATTGAAGAATGTGCTCTTGCTTTATCTGAAAAGTTGGAGATTGCAAATACTCTTTTAACAACAATTCTTGAAATAACCCATGAATTTATTATTTTTGGTTTAGATACAGAATACCGGTATTTAAGCTTTAATAATCGACACAAGGAAATGGCTAAGTCCCAATGGGGTGCAAACATTGCCTTAGGTATGAAATTTCTTGATTTAATAGATGAGTATGAAGAACGCAAAAACATGAAAAGTTTTTTTGACCGGGTTTTATCAGGGGAAAAGTTTTCTTCCATTGAAGAATATAATGATGAAAATGGTGGAATTGTATTGGGCAAAAATCATTGGGCTCCCATAAAAAATAATCGTGGTGAAATTACAGGTTTAGTTTGCTTTATTCAGGATGCAACTGAAAAAAAGAAATTTTTAAAAGAAATGCTTGAAGAAAGAAAAAACCAGGATACTATAGAATCTTTGACTTTTTGTGATCAGCTCACAGGAGCCTACAATCGAAAGTTTTTTGAAAAAGAATTAATAAGGCTCGATGAAAAATCATACTATCCGCTTTCAATTATTTTACTGAATGTTAACTCCAGGGATCAAGTAAATAAGCAATACGGGCATACGGTTGGCGATGTTTTCATTAAAAAGGTAGCTCAGATACTTAAAAATGGTTGCAGAGGCTTTGATGTTGTTGCTCGTTTGGATGGTGATGAATTTGTTGTTATCATGCCAAGAACAGTCGGCGGGAAAGTGGAACGGGCCATTAAACGGATTAAAAAAAGCATGGATGAAGTAAAGATCAATTCAATAACATTGTCGGTTTCTTTTGGATTTTCTACTAAGTACGAAGAAACAGAGGATATAAATGAAATCTATGAAAGTGCTAAAAAGCAATTGGAAAGAAGTAAGTCATTAAACTATTATTGAAAATAAGATAATTCTTTTGATTAATCGCTTCGGAACTAAAAATAATAAAAATTTAGATATGCTGTCTTAATTGGGATGATAAAAGACTGAGGTATAAGATGATTCCATTTACTTCAAATAATAGAATGGATCATTGTGAATTCCCTCAGATAAATAGTCTGAGGGAATTTTTTAGTTTTTTTAACTTTAAAACTATACAGACAAATAGATGAAAGCAAGTTAGAATAAGGGCAATCAGAAACCCCGGAAAAATGGAACATGGAAAATGTTTGGGATTCTCGGAATAGAACGGTTGAATAAATTAACGATAGTAAGAGAATCTGTTGAAAAAAATGTCATCGAGTTCAAGAAAAATCCTAAAGACCATAAAAAAGAATGCAGAAAATGAAAAAGTAGGTGCTATTAAGATTTCAATTTCTTTTGGTAATGGAACGAAGAAGTTGGAAAAGGAAAACATTTAAGAAATATTAAAAAATGCTGAAGATGAAATGTATCGACATAAACTATATGAGAGCGCCAGTGCACGAAGTAAAACCATTGATCATACTAGGAGAGAGAGTCTATGCTAGAAACTAAACTAAAATTTTGGACAATGCCAGTTGACGATGTCATCACAAAGTTGAAAACCGGTCAGGACGGATTAACAAATGAAGAGGCCCAAAAAAGGCTTGAAATAGTAGGGCCAAATTCTATTAAACCTAAAAAAAGACATAGTGCTTTAGGGCTTTTAATTTCACAGTTTAAAAGCCCTATTATTTTAATTCTGTTTTTTGCCATTGGGCTTTCATTTTTTCTTAACGATAATGCAGATGCAATCATTATATTAATCATTGTCCTGGGAAGTGGATTATTGGGCTTCTGGCAGGAATATGGTGCCAGTAATGCGGTTGAGAAACTACTTGCACTGGTTCAAATTAAGGCAACGCTACTTCGAAATGGATCACCCACCGAAGTCAGCGTGGAAGAAATAGTCCCAGGGGATATCGTGATATTAGAAGCCGGGGATGTGATCCCCGGAGACTGCCTGATCATAGAGTCCAATGCCCTTTTTATCGATGAAGCTACGTTAACGGGAGAAACATTTCCACTTGAAAAACAGACAGGAATATTGCCTGAAAACACAGCCCTTGCTCAGCGGAAAAATTCCCTATGGATGGGTACCCATGTGATCAGTGGAAATGGAAAAGCAGTCGTTCTAACTACGGGTAAGGACACTGAATTTGGCAAAATATCCGAAAGATTAAAGCTTAGACCCCAGGAAACCGAGTTTGAACGCGGGGTAAAACAATTTGGCTTTTTCTTGATGGAGATTACGCTTACCATTGTCATTATTATTTTTGCAATCAATGTATTTTTAAACAGACCAGTGTTGGATTCTCTGCTATTTTCACTGGCATTGGCAGTTGGTCTGACTCCCCAATTATTGCCTGCCATTATCAGCATTAACCTGGCCCATGGTGCAAAATTAATGGTAAAGGTGAAGGTTATCGTCAAACGCCTTGCTTCTATCGAAAACTTTGGGAGCATGGATGTACTTTGCTCGGACAAAACAGGGACGCTCACCGATGGCATCGTCCGATTGCAGTCAACACTGGATATCAATGGCAATCAAAGTGAAAAAATACTTTTCTATGCTTATTTAAATGCATCCTTTGAATCCGGTTTTGTCAATCCGATTGATGAGGCCATTCGAACGTATAAAAAATTCGATATTTCAGGATATACTAAAATAGGCGAAGAACCCTACGATTTTATTAGAAAGCGATTGAGCATACTACTCACAGAGCCACCGGATTTCACCCATGATGGGAAAGTCCAAATAGTCATTACCAAAGGAGCCTTAAAAAATGTGTTATCCGTATGCACTAAGGTTGAAATGGGAGATGGTAAAATAGTCGATCTTGCCCAGTTTCAGGATCAAATTCAGGAAAAATATGAGGAATATAGTAATCAGGGCTATCGAACCCTTGGTATCGCATATAAGCTTGGAATCGAGTCATTGCATGAAAGCGAACACGAATCAGAGATGATATTTTTGGGGTTCATTACTTTATTCGATCCTCTTAAACCGAATATCCTTGATACCATCAATGAACTGAAGGGATTAGGCGTTAATTTAAAAATTATCACGGGAGATAATCGGTTAATTGCGGCCAATGTGGTTTCTCAAATAGGTAGCATGAATGGAAAAATTCTAACAGGACCGGAGTTACATGAAATGAGTGACAATGCCTTGTTGAAAAAGGTCTCTGAGATATCCGTTTTTGCCGAGGTTGAGCCAAACCAAAAAGAACGGATTATCATTGCCCTTAAAAAAGCCGGCTATGTGGTGGGCTATATGGGAGATGGTATTAATGACGCCTCTGCTCTGCATGCTGCCGATGTGGGTATTTCAGTGGACAGCGCCGCGGATGTGGCCAAAGAGGCTGCGGATATTGTCCTTCTTGAAAAAAATCTGGCAGTGCTGATTGATGGTGTCAAAGTTGGCAGAATAACCTTTGCCAATACATTAAAGTATGTATTTATGGCCACCAGTGCAAACTTTGGCAACATGTTCAGCATGGCTGGTGCGTCTCTGTTTTTATCCTTTCTTCCCTTACTGCCGAAACAGATTCTATTGACGAATCTATTAACGGATTTTCCGGAAATGACCATTGCATCGGATTCCGTTGATAATGAGCTGATCATGAAGCCAAGACGGTGGGATATAAAGTTTATTCGGAAATTTATGCTGACATTTGGTTTGGTCAGTTCTCTCTTTGATTACCTGACTTTTGGTGTGCTGATTTATTTAGTTCAGGCAACCGAAATCCAATTTCGTACCGGTTGGTTTATTGAATCTGTTGTTTCAGCAGCTTTAATTATTCTGGTGATCAGAACCAGAAAGCCCTTTTACAAAAGTACTCCTGGAAAATATCTTATTCTGACAACGTTCCTAATAGTTATTATTACCTTTCTATTGCCCTACACGCCATTGGCGGGTTTGTTGGGTTTTCAACCGCTTCCAATATGGGTTCTGTTGATCATCCTAGGAATTGTTGCCTGCTATATTATCACAGCAGAAATAGCCAAAAGGTTTTTCTATAAAATAGTCAAATATTAAATTTTGACCGAAAGTTTGAAAGTCGTGTTTTGTTTCATAACAAAATTAATGGGTATATAGATCTTATAAGATACCGTTATAAATTGGTTGCGTAATAGTTATTGCTATTGAAATCTCATTGGCAATAAAAACCGTTGGTTCCCGAATTAGACGATTAGCTCAACAAATGAAACATGCAGAAGACATTTATATTAATACATGAATATTATACCAGGAGGATTTTTTTGAAATTAGCAATATTTGATTTTGATGGAACGCTTGTCCCTAAAGATTCGTTACCATTTGTACTTCGCCATTGGAAAGAACAAAGATATTCAAAAATAAAATACTATAGAACTTATTTTTCTTTGATTTTTTTATATATCCAATATAAATCCGAGAGAAATTTCAAGATGTCTCGTGAAGAGATGAGGATATTGGCTGTAAAAAAATTTAACCAGATCTTTGTAGGGATGACACAGGAAGAAACCAGTCAATTCTTTTGCGGTTGCTCTGAGAAAATAATCGCGTTATTGGTTAAAAATATGGTTTCAGAGATAGAAGTGTGTCGTTCACAGGGTTACTATACGATCCTTCTTTCAGGGGCACATCATGACCTATTAAAATATGTTGGGGAACACCTGGGATTTGATGTAGTATTCGGTACACAGCTGCATTTTTCGAATAACATATTTGATCCCGATATAGAAGTGGAGGTAATCAGTGGTGCAATGAAAAAAGAGAAAATTCTTGAATATTTTCATTACCAGGCCATTGATTGGAGTTTCAGTCGAGCTTACGCAGATAGTTACTCCGATATGGATCTCCTTGAATTGGTAGGCCAACCTGTAGCTGTTAATCCGGACGTTAAGCTCAAAGCAGTTGCTTTGGATAGAAACTGGAGAACGATTATTTAACGATTAGAAGAATTAATAGCATACAAAAAAGCACAGGTCATCAAGACTGTGCTTTTTTGTATTTACCCAACACGTCACAAAGAATTGCCTTTTGGTTATGATAGCAAAAACTTTTGTGAAAAATTGAAAAAAGATGTTGACAAGTAAAATTGTTTAGTATATATTAAGTATACAAAACATATAGGATATATATGTAATAACAACAAGGAGGCAAAGCAATATGGAAAACAAAGGAATTAACATCATGAAAGGTAACAGTGTGTGTTTGTGTTTATGTACGTGTACATGCACCTGCACGTGTTTGTGCTGCAAAATAAAGGGTTCTTTGTGTTGTTTTAAACCAAAATGAAATATAGCATTTGTCGTCCATTGTAAAAATTGCTTACAATAAATCGAAAAATTGAGCCGACAAATCATTGAATTTGTCGGCTCAATTTTTTTTGACCAACAGAAGACGGCTTTCAAGAATACGGTACCTGGATTAAATTTAAATGTTTTGACGAACAATCAAAAAAATAAAATGAAAAGAGAAAAATAATATGGGAAAATATTTTACTTCAGAATCAGTAACAGAGGGACATCCAGATAAAATAGCAGATCAAATTTCAGATGCAATCTTAGATGCCTTAATTGAACAGGATCCATACTCCAGAGTTGCGGCGGAAACAACCGTAGCAACAGGATTGGCCTTAGTCGTGGGTGAAATTACAACAAATGCCTATGTTGATATTCCAAAGATCGTAAGAAATACAATCAGAGAAATCGGCTATACAAAAAATGGCGGATTTGACGCAGATTCCATATCAGTGCTGACTTCCATTGACGAACAATCAGCAGATATCGCTCTCGGTGTTGACAAGGCCTATGAATCAAAACAGGAAGGCGTCAAAGAAGATTTTGGTACAGGGGCAGGAGATCAGGGCATTATTTTTGGATATGCAACAAACGAAACAGCAGAGTATTTACCACCTGCTATTTCATTTGCTCACAAATTAACAAGACAACTAACGGAAGTTCGTAAGAACGGCACATTGGAATATTTGAGACCTGACGGAAAATCACAGGTTACGGTAGAATTTGATGACGATGGAAGAGTGGCAAGAATAGATACCATTGTCATATCCACCCAACATACTGAAGAAGTTACCTTGGAACAGATTAAAAAGGATGTCATCAAGCATATTATTAAAGAAGTGATTCCCTTCGGCTTATTAGACGACAAGACAAAATATTATGTAAATCCCACAGGACGGTTTGTTATTGGCGGACCCCAGGGAGATGCCGGATTAACGGGAAGAAAGATTATCGTTGACAGCTACGGGGGAACAGGAAGACATGGCGGAGGCGCTTTTTCAGGAAAAGATCCAACAAAGGTAGATCGCTCCGGAGCCTATGCAGCCAGATGGGTTGTTAAAAATTTAGTGGCAGCGGGAGTGGCCCAAAAAGCTGAAATTGAACTAGCTTATGCCATTGGTGTTGCAAAACCCGTATCTATTGCAGTGGAAACCTTTGGAACCGGTATTATAACCGAAGAAAAAATCGTGGATATTATTGAAAAGATATTTGATTTAAGACCGGCTGCCATTATTGATGCCCTTGATTTGAGACGACCTATATATAAACAAACAGCAGCCTATGGACATTTTGGAAGAACAGACATCGATTTGCCCTGGGAAAAACTTGATAAGGTTGAAGAAATTAAGAGCTATCTGTAAAAAAAGCTATTTTTCAGACATTGCTTTTATTAAAAAATACAAAAGTAATGTCTGAGCATCAATGGAAAAGAAAAAACTAAAAGAAGAGGTTGAAAATGAAAGTTTTATTAATTAACCCGTCTTTCTATGATAAGTCAGAATTCAAAAATAGATACAGAGATTATTTAGACTGGGTAAAAGGCGGGAATCTGTATGTGGCACCATTTGAGCCACCCTTGGGATTGGCATATCTTACCGCATATCTAAAACAACGGGGAGAAAATGTAGAATTAATTGATATGCAGGGATCAATGATGGACAGTGTTGAGCTGGCAAAAAGAGTGGAAGCATCCAATGCAGATCTGGTGGGGATTACTTCAATGACGACCACCTTTCCAGCGGCCATTAAAGTTGCCCGTATTGTAAGAGCAAAATTGCCACACTCACAAATTGTGCTAGGGGGTGTTCACCCCACACTTGACCCGGAAGGAACATTATCATTTGAAGAAGTGGATTTTGTGATCCGTGGAGAAGGGGAAGAAGCCATTGCTGGATTAGTGAAAGCACTTAAAGGCCAGGGATCTTTTGAAGAAGTCGATGGTTTATGTTATCGAGGGGCAGAAAATGTTGTTATTAAAGATAAGGCTGTTATTTTGGATGCAGACAGTTTGCAAACACCTGACTATGGCTCATTTCCCGCAGAGGAATATATAAAACATAATGAATATCTTAGAGGCATTAGAGGTATTTCAATGCTTATTTCAAGAGGCTGCCCCTATGATTGTACTTTCTGTGCAGTTCATGAGGTAATGGGAAGAAAATGGCGAGTGAAGTCTCCCGAATTATTGGTCAATGATATTATTGAGCTCAAAGAAAAATATCAGTTAGAAGGCATCTGGTTTAAAGACAGTATCTTTAATATCAATAAAAAATGGATTGAAGAATTTTGTAATCTGCTCATTGAAAAGAATGTTAATATTTCATGGCAAATCAATACAAGAGTCGATTTGGTTGATGAAGAACAAATTAAATTAATGAAAAAAGCCGGATTAACTCAGATTGACTTTGGGGTTGAAAGTGGCTCAAATCGTATTTTAGAAAGATTGCATAAAAACATCAAAGTTGATGAAATCAGAGAGAAAATAAAAATAGCACATAAATATGTAAAAGTATTTGGATTCTTTATGATTGGCATTCCCGGAGAAACAGAAAAAGATGTCCTTAAAACCTTTGAACTGGCCAAAGAATTGAACCTGGATACAAGTGCGTGGAGTATTTATAGTCCGCTGCCAGGATCACTTCTCTATAATGAATTGGTAAATGAAGGAAAAGTTAAAAAGGCTAATTTTGAATTTGAGGCCATACATTTTACAAAAGCCTATGAAGGCATTAGTGAGATCCCTGCGAAAAGAGTCAAAGAATTATACAAAGAAATTAACGAATATTTTTATACCTAAATGATAAGACGGATCGCAATTAGAAAATCCAGAAGAAATGAAGGTTTTCACACAAATATTCACATAAATATGCATATATTTTCAATGATTTCAAAGCAAAAAGAGTTGGAATGGATTTGAAAAAAGAAAGAAAGCACATTCGGACTCAAAGGCGTTTCCGGATGTGACAAATAGCAAAATGGAGGTATTACAATGGCAATAATCATTGGTCGAGAACATGAATTGAAATTTAAGGAAGTTGTTGAGAAGTATCCCGAAATTCCAAGACTGATTATCCTTAAAACAGATGTCCAACGCAGAGGGGTATATTACACTCAAAATGCCCTGGATAAAATAGACCCTGATATTTATCAATTAACAGGCGATAATATATTCTTTGCAGCACTGGGCGCAAGAGACCAAAAAACAAAGTCTGTTCCCGAATCCCTGATTTTAAGGGATGGTACAACAATCATAACGGACCCCACACCACTAGAACAAAATCCTTATATTGTCGATTATCGGGATGGAAAATTTGTGCTAGTAGATAATGATGAAATTATAGAAGAAGTCGGCTTCTGGGAAAAACCTGATTTCTACGGTAAATTTACAAGTAGTGGAACCCTGATGGATTCAATTGTTTTTGGCAGACCCCAACGTTTAAATATCACACCATCTTCCTATTGCCATTTCTGGAAAAATGACAATGGGTGTAAATATTGTGATTTAGTACCGCATCTCAAAGAGGATGGGGTCATTAAAAAGAAATTAACCCCACAGGATGCTTATGAAACAGTTAAAGAGGCAATAAAGCAAAAAGGAAGATATACCAATATTTGTATGACCATGGGTTCAGATGTTAATGGTAAGACACCCTTTGATGCAGAGGCGGATTATTACATTGAAATTTTGAAGGCCATTGGACAAAATTTTGAAGGCAGAAGATTTCCCAGTCAGGTCATTACAACCGCCTTAAATGAGGACCAGCTTAGTCGCTTATACAATGAAACAGGTTTGGCAAGTTATACCTCTGATATTGAAGTATTAAATGAAGACCTATTCAATTGGATTTGTCCTGGGAAAGCCGAATGGATTGGGTATAAGGAATGGAAAAGACGACTTGTTGCAGCCGTTGATATATTTGGAAAAGGAAATGTGAATACAGGCATTGTCGGAGGCGTGGAATTAGCAAAACCCAAAGGATTTAAAACTGAAGCTGAAGGGTTAAAAAATACCCTGGAAGAGGCCGAAGATTTAATAAGCAAGGGCGTTTCTGTTGTTTATATTGTATGGGTTCCGAGACCACTTTCTTTTTTTAGCGACCAGCAGAATGCATCTTTAGAGTATTATGTTAATTTGACAATTGGACTTAACAATTTAAGACATAAATATGATTTGACAATGGATTTTGATGATTATCGTCGGTGTGGAAATCATCCCAATTCTGATTTACTAAGAATATGACAGGGAGGAAAAATAAATGGCAAATATAGATGAGATTAAACAAATTATCAATGATCCAAAAACAGTAAAAATAGTTGGAACGGTAGGCGTTGATGGTGTACCACATACTGCTGTGAAACAAAGTCTTCATGTTAATGACGAAGGTAAAATTGAGTACATCGAGTTATTTGAATCTTCAGAAAGTTATCGAAATGTAACAGCCAGTCTTTGGTACAATAAAAAAGTTTCTGTTTTAATCCTCAGTCCAGATAAGGAAAGTTATGAAATCATTGGAGAAACCGAGAGAATCCTTATTGCCGGAAGAGAATATGAAGCGGTTTATACAAAAGTATTGGAAGAAAAAGGATATGATATTGCGGCAGTAGTAACCATTGCTCCAGAATCAGTAGAAGACAGTTCCCCAAAGGAAAAATTTAAAGACCAGGAAAAAACACGGTTATTTTACAAACATTTAGATCGTTTGAGCAAAGAGAGCTAAGGATTATAAAGAAGGTGTATCTGGAATGAATCATTCAAATTTGTTGGAAAATTTAAGCTCCGATGAAAAAAAAATTATAAGTTTGCTGTTAAAGAATGAATATATGTCAAAAAATGATATTTCACTATCAACAAATATTAAATTAAGCAGACTTAACTATATTATGGAGCCATTAGAAAAAAATAAAATAATTGTTCAGGAAAAGTTAGGGCAGTCATCAGGTGGAAGAAAACCGGTGCTATACAGTGTTAATTTACATGATTTTTACGTCATTGGAATTGATGTATCGATTATGTACACACAAATAGTTTTTACCAATCTCAAGATGGAGATCCTCTATGAAGAATTATTCACTATGGATAATTCTTGTACACCAGAGAAAACCATTAATAAAATTGTGGAAGCAATTAAAAAGGCACACAAAGATTTGAGATTGGATCGGTTAAACCTCATCGGTGTAGGGGTAGGATCAGTGGGTCCGTTAGACGTTGAAAATGGAATTATTAAAAATCCAACAAATTTTTATGCCCCAGATTGGCTCAATGTTCCTATAAAGGACATCCTGGAAGAAAAACTAGGAACACCCGTCATCGTTGAAAATGGCGCCAATGCAGGGGTTGTTGCGGAGACATTATTTGGCATTGGCAAAGACGTTTCCAATGTTTCATATTTTAATTGTGGAGTGGGATTACGAACCGGTACAATTTCTTCAAGAAATCTCATTAGAGCAATCAATGATGAAGAAGAGGGATTTGGTCACATGGTCATTGATATTAAAGGAAAAAAATGCAGATGTGGCAACTCTGGATGCATTGAATGCTATTCATCCATCAATGCTATTATCAAAAGTTTTTCAGATGAAATCAAAATGGGCAGAACCACTGCAATTAATAAGAATATTAATGCGATTAATTATAAGGATATTTGTGTAGCAGCAGAACAAAAAGATGCGTTATCTAAAGAAATATTGAGAGATGCAGCATTAATTTTAGGCGCAGGTTTGGCCAATTACGTTAAGCTTCTAACCCCGGATTTGGTTATTTTAAGTGGTCCCTTAATGATTCAATCAAAGCTGTTTTATGATAGTTGCGTTGAAAGTACCCTTGGAAGATTACAGCCTGATAAAAGAAAGAGAGTCATTTTTAATCGAGGTGGCTATTACGGCGAAAGGGCAATGTCTGTTGGTGCTGGAGCCATGCTTATTGAAAAATATCTAAGCTGACAGCTCATTATTTTGTTCGGGAAAATAGTTAAATATGATATTAAAAATTAGATTTGCAACTGAAAAAGGAAGTAATAAAAAATTAAGGAGTTCGAATATTATGAAGAAAAAGAGTCTGTTTACGATAATATTAATTGGTATCTTATTAAGTTTTGGATTAGCTGGTTGTACTAATCCCAACGCTAGTGCGAATTCAAAGGATGCCAATTCAGGGGTAACAGCCACTGAAGTAAGAATTGCAACCCAACCTTCCCCCTTTGCCGCATCAATATTTGTTGCAAAAGAGAAAGGATATCTTGAAGAAGAACTACAAAAAACCGGTAATGACTCTTATAATACTTGCCAGTCTATTTAAAAATATACTGGCAAGTATTATAAGAGTCATTACCGGTTTTTCATTGGCTGCGCTAGCGGCAATCATTATCGGAATTGCTATTTCGCTTTCGAAAAATTTTGAAATAGTGACTAGATTTGTTCTACAGGTTCTAAAACTGATACCACCGATTGCATGGATACCCATTGCCATCGTTTGGTTTGGGATTGGAGAACCTTCGAAAATATTTATTATTTTTCTGGGAGCATTCTTTCCCATATTTATTAATGTCGTTGATGGGATTAAGCAAATCGACAAACGATATGTTGAAGTCTCAAAGGTATATGAAATCCCGGATCTCAAATTTATTCGAAAAGTTGTGATTCCAGGAGCTTTACCCTCAATTATGTCAGGTTTAAGAATAGGATTGGGAAATGCATGGATATGTGTTGTTGCAGCAGAAATGATTGCGGCAACAAGTGGGATTGGTTATATGCTTATGGACGGAAGACAGCTTTCACAGCCGGACGTGGTAATCCTGGCCATGTTAATCGTCGGTATTATCGGAAAATTAATGGATGATGTTTTGGGAATAATAGAACGCAAAACCGTGTACTGGCAATCACATAATTAAAAGTGTTTGGAGGTGATTCAGCATGCCGGGAAAATTGGAAATTAGAGATCTTAACAAATATTTTGGAGACAAAAACCAAAGGCTGGGAGTGCTTAACGATATAAACCTGACCATTAATGAGGGCGAGTTTGTATCAATTCTGGGTAGAAGCGGCTGCGGAAAAAGTACGCTTTTAAGAATAATCGCAGGACTTGAAACAAATTATGAAGGATCAGTTCTTTTAGATGGTCAGCAGGTGAAAAAACCATCTTTAGATAAAGGCATCGTATTTCAGGATCACCGGTTATTTCCATGGCTGACAGTGGAGCAAAACATTGGCTATGGGGTTCCGGATAAGCAGAAGAATAAAAATGAGTTGGTACAGGATCTTATTAAACTTGTGGGACTGAGAGGGTTTGAAAAATCACTGCCAAATCAATTGTCAGGAGGTATGGCTCAACGTACTGCCATTGCCAGAGCGCTGGCAAACAAACCTAAGATCCTTTTACTTGATGAACCATTTGGCGCATTGGATGCGATGACACGTATTAATATGCAGGAAGAGATTCTAAAAATATGGAAGCAGGAAAAAATAACAATTATTCTCGTGACACACGATATTGAAGAGGCAGTCTATTTAGGGGATCAAGTCGTTGTACTGTCGAGTCGTCCAGGTAAGATAAAAGAAATATGCAAAGTGGATATTTCAAGACCAAGAGACAGAGTGAGTGATCAATTCGTTAAGGAAAAAAGAAAGATATATTATGAATTCTTTGATGAGGTTGAAGTTCCATTTACCTACGCGATTTAGAATAGGACATTTAGGAGTAATATTTTATGAAAATTGGAATTATTGGTGCTATTGAGGAAGAAATTCAGCTTTTAAGAGAAGAAATAGAAATTATATCAGAAGAAACAATCGGGATGAGACAATATTATAATGGAATAATATTTGGTAAAGAAGTGACCCTGGTTTTTTCAAGGTGCGGAAAGGTGGCGGCGGCTTCGACGGCAACCACTTTAATTCAGCAGTTTGGAGTCGATTTGATTTTGTTTACCGGAGTTGCAGGTGGAGCAAACAAGGAACGAAAGATAGGAGATATTGTCCTATCAAAAAGATTAGTTCAGCATGATATGGATGCAACCGGACTTTCAGGTTTTGGAAAATTTGAAATCCCGTTACTGAAAAAATCTTACTTTGAGGTTGATGATTCCCTATTAAATAAAGCATTGGAATCTGCCCGTTATTACATTGATCATGATATGAAGAAAGATGTTAATGCTGAATTATTAAATGAATTCGGAATAAAAGTTCCCAAGGTGGTAGTTGGTACAGTAGCCAGTGGCGATCAGTTTATTTCTGATGGCATTAAAATTAAGATACTGTCTTCAGAAATTGAGGACCTTCAATGCGTTGAAATGGAAGGTGCTGCTGTTGCCCAGGTATGCTATGAATATGGGGTGAAATATATGGTATTCAGGGTTATTTCGGATAATGCAGATGAAAATGCCAATATTAATTTTAATCGGTTTATTGACAAAACGGCAAGATATTTCACAAAAGGCATTGTTAAAGAAATGATTAGAGAGTTGGGATGATCCTTTGGAATAGTTGAAATAAAAACATGCAGATAGGGAGAGAAATTAAATGGAAAAAATTACAAGCTTTACTATTGATCATCTAAGACTGCAGCCAGGAGTATATGTTTCGAGAAAAGATAAAGTCGGAGAAAATACGGTTACAACCTTCGATATAAGAATGACACGGCCGAATTTTGAGCCGGTAATGAATAATGCTGAGATTCATACCATTGAACATTTAGCCGCAACTTATTTGAGAAATAATAAAGAGTTTGGTTCTAAAACCCTGTATTTTGGCCCCATGGGATGTAGAACCGGTTTCTATCTGCTGCTAACAGGAAACTTAGAATCCAGTGAGATTTTAGAATTGTTAATTAATCTATTCGAATTTATAGCCAATTATGAAGGTGATGTTCCAGGGGCAGCCCCAAGGGATTGTGGAAATTATCTGGACATGAATCTTTCAATGGCCCAATATTCAGCACGAAAATATTTGAAGGAAGTTTTGAAGAAAATTAATAAAAGCAGGTTGATTTACCCGGAATAATAAATTCAAATTCGGAGGCAGACAGTGAATTTAAAAAATAAAATTAGAATTATTGAAGACTATCCAAAAAAAGGTATCAGTTTTAAAGATATCACCACGTTAGCTCAGGATGGAAAGGCTTTTCAATATGCGATTGGATCAATTTCCGGTTTTTTAAAAGATAAAAATATTGATGTGGTTATCGGACCGGAAGCACGGGGCTTTTTAGTTGGTGCACCGGTTGCCTATAGTCTTGGGGTCGGATTCATACCGGTAAGAAAAAAAGGAAAATTACCAAGCGAAACCATTCAAGTAGAATACGAATTAGAATATGGTGGTGATGTCCTTGAAATTCATAAAGATGCCATTGAGCCGGGACAAAGAGTTGCAATAGTAGATGATTTATTGGCAACAGGTGGAACAGTTGAGGCAGTTACCAAGCTCGTTGAGACAGCCGGGGGTGAAGTTGCGTTTTTGGCTTTCATTGTTGAGATTACAAGTCTCAATGGAAAAGAAAAGCTAAGGAATTATGAAATGATATCACTTGTGGAATATAATAAATAACCTTGTTTTCTGACGAAATCCATTAAGATTATATTTGCTTAGGACAAAAGATGCATATATTCGCCGATTTATACCTGGGTTTCTATAAATAATTACTCTAATCAAACCCTTTAATCTTGAAGGGTTACAAATATTCAATATTATATTTTGGATTTGAAAAATATATATAGTATAAGCTAAAAGATCTATGAAATAACCGCTAATCGAAGTTTGATGACCCTCGATTAGCGGTTATTTATATTTTGTTCATCTCAATACAAAGCTGTTTATGAAAAAAAATAAAAAATATTGACAAAGAAAATAGCTTAGTGTATATTTAACATACAAAACATATAGGGTATATATGCAATAAATAAACGGAGGATAAAAATGTCAATTAATAAAGATGAATTGTATAAAAAGTTAGCCGATTCCATTGTGGATATGGATGAAGAACTAACCATAGAAATCAGCAAGCAGGTCATAGCGGAAGGTTTCGATGCCTATGATGCAATCGTGAATGGTTTGACGGTTGGTATGAATCAGGCAGGAAAACTTTTTGACGAAGAAGAATATTTTGTACCAGAACTTTTAATATGCTCAGATGCAATGTATGCAGGTTTAGACATTCTAAAGCCACATATTAAAGTCGGCGAAAATGAGATAAAAAGAAAAGCGGTGATTGGTGTCATTGAAGGGGATACCCATGATATTGGGAAAAATCTTGTAAAAATTATGCTTGAAACCGGAGGCTATGATATTGTTGATTTAGGAAGAGATGTTTTACCGTCAACATTTGTGGAAAAAGCTAAAGAAGAAAATGCGGAATTCATTGTTATTTCAACATTGATGACAACCACAATGGAAGGTATGAACGAAGTCATCGAGATTTTAGTCAAAGAAGATATAAGAGATGATTATAAAGTACTCATTGGCGGCGGGCCAATTTCCCAGGGATATGCAGATAAAATAGGTGCAGATGGTTACGCAGAAAATGCTGCAGAGGCCGTAAAATTAGTAAACAAGCTAGTAATAGCATATGGAAACGAAATCTAATAACAAAGACTATTAATTGGAGGAAATCACTTATGTCATTGATACAAAGAAATGAAGAATTAACATCTCTGGAACGGGTTGGCCTTACACTGCAGCGTAAAGAAGTTGATAGAATACCTGCAATTCCCCTTGTTTGCGGCGCTTCATATCGGGTTTTGGGAACACGCTATGATAAATGGTCTCAAGATGCAGAAATAGCAACCCAAAGTCTGCTTGCTGCGCAGGAATTAATCGGACAGGATGCTTTTTTATTACTGGTGGACCTTTCAGTGGAAGCGGCTGATTTTGGCCAGGAGTTAATATTTCCAAGATACAGCACAGCCTATCCGGATTTTAACAATCAGTATATAAAAAAACCGGCTGAATATGAAAAGATCAAAAAAGTAAATCCAAGAGAAACCAAACGGATGAAACAAGTTATTGATATTATCAAAGGTTTATCAAAAGAAAAAGGCAATGAAGTGGCCATTATGGGATTTATTTATGGTCCATTAGGGGTTTTATCCCAGATCAGAGGTCACAAGGATTTATTTGTTGATCTCATCAAACATCCTGAAGAGGTTTTAGCAGCAGTTGATGTGATAACTGATGTACTGGTGGAGTATGCTATTGCCCAGGTTGAAGCAGGCGCCCATGCAGTGTGTGTGGATCCCCTTTATTCTTCAGGAACCGTTCTAAGAAACACAACATGGGAAAAATTCGAGGGACCCTACCTTAAACGGATTGCAGATGCTATTCGCACAGCAGGTGCAGGGGTAGCCATTCATAATTGTGGTGGTGGGGTATACTTTGAAGAAGTCATTAAATGGGCAGATCCTGTTGCCATATCAGTGGCTCATCCAGCTCATGGATCCAAAGATTGGGAAGAACATGCAAAAACATGGGGCCAGAAAGTGATTACCATTGGTTGCTCAGATCCTGCAAATACCGGCTTAGTTTTTACAGCAGACGAAGTTCTGGAAGATTGTAAAAAGCAAATCGACTTGTTTAAAAAGCATGATGCCGGATTTATTCTTTCCACCGGTTGTGAATTTCCTCCCAATGGCAATTTATTAAATGCTGCGGCAATGGTGGAAGCGTCAAGAAGATATGGACGAACAAGCAAATAAAATGAAGATTTAGATCTTTAATTGATGACAATTATTTTATCTGACTGTGTGCATCAGGGAAGGCTGAAGAAACTTCTCTAAGCATTGCGCACTCAATGATCAATAATTGTCATTAATACTAGATACAATTATTAAATGATTAGGAAGTGAAATGATGACCATACAAATTGATATTTTTTCTGGTTTTTTTGGTGCCGGCAAAACGACATTGATTAAAAAGTTGATCAATGAAAAGGTGTACTCTAAAAAGGTAACGCTTATAGAAAATGAATTTGGTGAGATCCCAATTGATGGGACATTCTTAAAAAAATTCAATATAGAAATAAAAGAAATCAAAGCCGGGTGCATTTGTTGTTCAACTGTTAATGATTTCAACGATACCCTTAAAGAAATCATTGATTCGAGAGAAACAGAAAGAATTATCATCGAACCATCTGGAGTGGGAAAGCTGTCAGAAATCGTTAAAATTGTGAAAAAACTCGAAGCCGATAATGACGTGAACCTTAATTTGGTGATCGCAGCAGTTGATGTCACCATGTATGAAGAATTTATCAATCTATTCAGCGAATTTTATGAAGATCAGGTTATTCACGCAAGCACCGTTATTTTAAGTCGAACCCAAAGTGCTACAGCTGAGGAATTACAACTGGTTGTTTCTAAAATAAGAGAAATAAATGAAAATGCCAGGATCATTACTACGCCCTGGGATGACTTAAGTGGCGTTGAGCTGTTTGGACTGTCAGAAGCTGATGGAAAGAAAGAAGCAATTATTCATAATTTGGGTGAGATCGATCTAAGCGAACATCACCATGATCATGACCACGATGATGATTTAGAAAGCGACCACAACCATGACATCTTTTCAAGCTGGGGTATCGAAACGCCCAAGATTTTTCCCATAGATGTTCTGAAAAGCATTTTCAATGGATTAAAAGACGAAGATATCTATGGAAAAGTCGTACGGTCAAAAGGCAAAGTCCAGGTGGATGACAATCGTTGGGTCGAGTTTGATTTTGTCCCCAAACAATTTGAGATCAGAGAATCAGAACCGGATCAGGTCGGTCGAATTACTGTAATTGGACATGATTTAAATAAAGAGAAACTAGAGACTGCTTTTTAAAATGAAAATAAAAGTAATTGCATGTGAAGTGATGAAAGAAGAAATTCAGGGAATTGAACCATTGGCTGATCAGGAATTTGAGTTTGTTTCAATGGACTTTCATCTTTATCCGGAAAAGCTTGGAGCTGAATTGCAGAAGATCATTGACCGATCTTTGGGTTATGACAGAATTATTTTGGCATTCGGTTTGTGCGGTGGTGCTACAAGGGGTTTAATGGCAACTCATTCCAGGATTACATTACCAAAAGTTCATGATTGCATTCCATTATTTTTGTGTTCAGACAAATGTCGTTTATGTGATTTCAAAAGTGAAATGGGAACATTTTATCTCAGTAATGGATGGATGATTACTGAGAAATCAATACTATCCGAACATCAGCGAGTTCTTAAAAGATTTGGTTCAAAAAAAGCTTTAAGTGTTTTACACAGGACCTATGAAGGCTATAAAAAAGTCCTGTTCATCACCACAGGATCTCATCCTCAAGATGAAGTGATTGAGCAATCCAAAGAAATAGCACAATTATTCAACGCTGAATATAAAACGGTTCAAGGGGAGACGGCCTTTTTCGAAAAAATTGTCAGAGGACCATGGGATGATGTGAATTTTATAAATATCCCTCAATCAGGGATGATTAAGGAAGAAGACTTTGGGATTAATGCAAAATGATTGCAAAGGTTCGGATCCGCGTAAAATGAAAAAAGAATCAATGAAAAAAAACAGTAAAGGAGTCAATCGTAATGGTAACAGTAAATTTTCTCACAAATGACAAGTCAGTATCCGTAAAAAAAGGAATGACAATATTAGAAGCAGCACGGGAAATCGGCATTGTTATAGAATCTCCCTGTAATTCAGAAGGTGCCTGTGGTAAGTGCAAGGTCAAAGTATCCCAGAGCAATCTGACAGGGATCATTGATGATGGCAAACATCAATTGTCGGATGAAGATAAGGCTCAGGGCTTTGTACTATCCTGTCAGGCAAAGGTAATGGCTGATGTCAATATAGAAGAAATTCCAGAGAATTTGAATAAAAACCTTCAGATACTAAATCACGGGGAAAGCTTCGTCATCGAACGCGATAGCTATATTAAAAAAGAATATAATAAAAACGGCAGAACTGTTGTCTATGCTGGGGACGACATTATCGGAGAAGAAGAAGGGGATACAACTGGGCTAAATTATGGCGTAGTGGTGGACATTGGGACAACAACCTTAGTGGCAACTATTGTTGATATTAACACCGGAGAAGAACTCCATTCAGTTTCTGCATTAAATCCTCAAAGTATTTATGCCCAGGATGTTTTATCCAGAATAAAATTCGCCTCGGATGAAAAAGGTTTAGACACCATGTATTCTGAAATGATTAAAGAGTTAAACAGTATGATAGCGAAAAACACAAAAGAAACTGGAATCGATAAGAAATATATCTATGAGGCGATTTTCAGTGGGAATACCTGTATGATTCATTTGGCTGCCAATGTAAATCCCTACTCATTAGGTAAATATCCGTACACCCCACTTTTAAAAGGTGGAAGCTATTTAAGTGCCAGCGAGCATAAACTAAATATTTCGGATAAGGGCTTAATCTATTTACCCCCTATTATTTCATCCTATGTAGGCCCTGATATAACCTCCGGGATTTTAGCCACCAGACTTCAAGATAGAAAGGGCACCACATTATTTGTTGATATAGGTACAAATGGCGAAATGATCATCGCCAGAGACGGGAAATTGTCATCAACATCCACTGCTGCCGGGCCGGCTTTTGAGGGAATGAATATTACTTATGGTATGAGAGCTGAGCGAGGAGCCATCGAATATTTTAACATCGAAAAAGATGGGTCCATCGAGATTAAGACCATTGAAAATGGAAAGGCTATTGGAATTTGCGGAAGTGGTCTTTTGGATATTCTTGGAGAGCTGGTTGCCAATAAGGTCATTGGTAAAAATGGCAGATTTGCATTACCGGAAAAATCAGATTTACCTATTGTGCTGAGAAAGAGACTGGTAAAAGTCGATGGGAAAATTGCCTTTGAAATAGCAGATGGTGTTTTTTTGACGCAAAAGGATATAAGACAGGTTCAACTTGCAAAAGGGGCTGTAAGATCAGGAATTGAATTTCTCATGAGCAATAAAAAGGTTAAAGCAGAAGATGTTGATAAAATACAGATAGCCGGCTCATTCGGTTATCATCTGAGAGCCAAAAGCCTTATTAATATTGGTTTATTGCCAAAAGAGTTTAAAGGCAAAATTGATTTTGTCGGAAATACATCTAAATCAGGAGGACATGCGTTCCTATTGAATAAACAATATCGGCTGGAAATGGAGCAACTTGTTAAAGAAATTGATGTTGTTGAATTATCAAATGGCGAGAATTTTGATCGGATTTTCGTTAAAAGTTTATCCTTTAACACAATAGAAGAAGTTGCATGCAGTGCTTAATAATAATAAAATTCTGCTTATAATAATAAAAAATATTGACAAATAAATCAGTATAGTGTATATTAAACATACAAAACATATAGGTTATATATGTAAATAAAATATGGGGGCAGAACAATATGGAAAACAGAAAAATTGGCATTAAAAAAGAGGGCACTAAGTACATGTGTTGCAACATGCATTGTTCTATGTGTTCCATTAAACTTAAATGAAATATTGTATTTGTCGTCAATTGTGAGAATTACTTGCAATAAATAAAAACACTTGAGCCGACAAATTATGGGATTTGTTGGTTTCTTTTGTAAAGTGTAGGGATTAAGCATACCAGCTTTCATTTTACATTATCTTTGCTATACAGTAGGTGCATAAAAAGGGGAAACGTCAATGAGTCAAATAGCAAAGAATGTAGAAGAAAGATGGTGCAGAAATTGAGTAAAAATAAACAAGGGTTATTTAAGAGATTATTTAAAAACAAAGAAACAAAAAATCAAACAACACAAAAAGAAAGGTTGATTAAAATGAGCGAGAGAAAATTAGGATTCGATACATTACAAGTACATGCTGGTCAAACACCTGATCCAGCAACAGGAGCTCGAGCAGTTCCAATTTATCAAACAACTTCCTATGTATTTAAAGATACTGCCGAAGCAGAAGGCCGTTTTGCACTTACAAATCCTGGAAACATTTATTCCAGACTTACAAACCCAACTACCGATGCCTTTGAGCAAAGAGTCGCCGCCCTTGAAGGAGGATCAGCCGGACTTGCAACCGCCTCAGGAGCAGCAGCCATTACTTATTCAGTTTTGAATATCGCAAAAGCAGGGGATGAAATTGTTTCCGCCAGTACGCTTTATGGTGGAACTTATCATTTGTTTTCCGAAACATTACCTAAATTTGGTATCACCACTGTGTTTGTTGACCCGGATGATCCTGAAAATTTCAGAAAAGCAATTACTGAAAAAACAAAGGCCATATTCATTGAAACTTTAGGTAATCCAGCTAATAATCTCATCGATTTTGATGCTGTTGGCAAAATTGCCAAGGAAAATAAAATCCCACTGATTGTAGACAATACCTTCGCAACCCCTTACTTATTTCGACCATTGGAACATGGGGCTAATGTTGTTGTACATTCTGCAACCAAATTTATTGGTGGACATGGTACTTCCATTGGCGGAATTATTATTGATGGTGGTAACTTTGATTGGACCAGTGGCAAGTTCCCTGATTTCACAACTCCGGATAAAAGCTATAATGGTATAAAATTTTCTGACCTGGGTGCTGTAGCCTATGCAGTTAAGATTCGTGCCCAACTGTTGCGCGATACCGGAGCATCATTATCGCCATTTAACTCGTTCTTATTTTTGCAAAGCCTGGAGTCATTATCTCTTCGGGTGCAAAAACATGTTGCTAATACTGTTAAAATTGTGGAATTTCTTGAAAAAAGTCCAAAGGTTAAGAAAGTCAATTATCCAGGACTTAAATCAAATAAATATTACGATTTAGCACAAAAATATTTACCACTGGGTTCAGGTTCAATTTTTACATTTTCAATTAACGGAAATATTGATCAGGCGAAAAAATTTATTGACAGCTTAGAGATATTTTCACAACTTGCCAATGTTGCAGATTCAAAATCCCTGGTGATCCATCCTTCATCAACAACCCATCAACAGCTCAGTCCTGAAGAACAGGCCGCTGCCGGATTTGGACCAGATGTTATTCGTTTATCCATTGGTGTTGAAGATGTGGATGATTTAATCTTTGATATTGATCAAGCTATCAACAAAGCATTTACTGCTTAAGAAAATTATAATAATATCTGCTGTTCTCAAAATAATAAAATTTGAGTGCAGCAGATGATTTATTTATATCAGAGGTGTTTGTATATGCCAATACGTGTTAGAGAAGGTCTCCCGGCAATTGAAACACTTGCAAACGAAAATATTTTCATAGTGGGAGAAAATCGGGCAAATCATCAGGATATGCGAACCTTGAAAATCCTGATTGTAAATTTGATGCCAAAAAAAATTGCAACGGAAACACAGTTATTGCGATTATTAAGCAATACTTCTTTACAATTAAGTGTTGAATTTCTTAAAATGTCAGCTTATGAATCGAATCAGCCGGCATCGGAACATATGCTGGAATTTTATAAGACTTTTGATGAAATTAAAAACAATAGTTATGATGGTATTATTATAACTGGTGCAACTATTGAACAATTAAAATTTGAGAAGGTTGATTATTGGAATGAATTATGCATTATTTTGGAATGGGCTAAACTTCACGTTTATGCATCGCTTTATATTTGCTGGGGTGCACAGGCTGCGCTGCATTATCATTTTGGAATAGAAAAATACAATCTTCCTTTTAAACTGTCAGGTATCTATTTGCATACAGTCAATCGATGTGAACATCCCATGGTACGAGGTTTTGATGATTCGTTCATGGCCCCACATTCCCGATATACTTATATAAGTAAAGAACAAATTCTTGAAATTCCGGAACTTGATATTTTAGCTGAATCTGAAAAAGCCGGCGTCTATTTAGTAGCAGATAAAAGCAATAGGCATTTGTTTGTGACCGGTCATTGTGAATATGATAGAGATACTTTGAAGGCAGAGTATATTCGGGACTTTATTAAAGGAAAAAATCCAACTGCTCCGGAAAATTATGTTTTAAAAGAAAACCCAAACTTTATTCCACATACCAGTTGGTGCAGTCATGCATCGCTTCTGTTTTCAAATTGGTTGAATTATTATGTATACCAACAAACCCCATATGATTTAGAGGAACTCACGCATACCAAAAACAAATGAAGCAAAGCGTTTTGGGATAGTTGTCTCAAAACGCTTTGCTTTACTTGGGCAGAATAACCAGGATAAAAAATGATAGTCCCGGAATAAGGACTATTTTAGGCAATTGCGAAAGTACTGTGAACTTCGCTGTCTGTTTACATGAAACAATTTTTCCACTATACGTCGTACAGTTCGTTGAACTGTTCGCCTATACGTTATAAAATTGTTTATGAAAACTGACACCAAAGCAATTTACACTTGTGCTTATGAATTTCGCAATTGTTTAAAAGACTATTTAGTAAGGAGATGATATTTTGACACCTAAAGAAATACTTTTATCAGGAATCGGTTTAAAACCAACCCCTCGGTTGCCTGGGATAATCCCTTCAAGCGGCGTCTGGGCAGATGATAGAAATGGGCTTACTTTACAGGATACCTTTGAATTAGCCCCTGAAAAACTGGCGGATTGTATAATAAATAACAATAAAGAAGTTGGCTCTGATCTAATATGGATGGCAGCTGATTGCAGTAATGTCGCACTTCGGGCCATTGGCGCTAAGTGCACATTTAATGTATTGGGAGGGCCGGCTACGGTTGATGAATCGCTTATCTTAAAACCCTCCGATGTTGATCACCTGAGAATCGATGATTTGGAAAATTCCCCTGAAATTGAAAATCTGTTAAAGGTCACAAAAATTGTTGCAGATCGAGTGGGCAACGAGTATTTAATCGGAATAAGTCAATGGGGTCCATTTACCCTTGCCGGCCAGCTGATGGGAATAGATAATTTGTTGTCAAAAGCCCTTCGTGACAAATCAGGGGTAAAGCATGTCCTGGAATTTACAACTAAGCTTTTGATAAAATATTGGGGTTTGTTTGTTGAAGCCGGTGCAGAGCTTGTTTGCCAGTCAGAACCAGTTTCATCCGGGGACATGATTTCCCAAAAAACATTTACAGAATTGGCATTTCCTTATATTAAAGCTGCCAACAATGGGATTGATGGTAGGGTTAAAGCAAAAATGTTGCATATTTGCGGCAAAACAACTAAAATATTGGATTTAATTCCCCAGACAGGGGCAGATTTCTTTTCACTTGACTATAAGGTCGACTTGGCAATTGCCAGAGAAAAGCTTGGCGGAAAAATTGCTTTTGGGGGACAATTGGACCCCATTAAAGTACTGCTTGAAGGATCACCAGAAGAAATTGAAACTGCTTCCGAAAAATGCATTACCGATGCCGGTCTTAACGGTTATGTACTCATGCCGGGGTGCGATGTTGCTCCAAAAACGAAAATAGAGAATGTCCAGGCAATGATTAAAGTTGCCCATCAAACCCGATGTAATGATTAAGAAAATAGAAATAATTTTGAAAAATTCTGATACATCAAATGGGCAAGTGACACTTGAAGTGATTGAAAATTTAGCCGATGAATAATTTCCTGAGTATGGAAAGAATGGAATAGGTGTACTGATGAAAAATGAGTTGTCTCCAAAAGAACGATTGCTTAGAACCTTCGAAAAAAAGACAGTGGATCGTCCCCCGGTTATTTGTCCCGGCGGTATGATGAATGCGGCCATAGTAGAGATTATGAATGCTACAGGTCATACCCTTCCGATGGCACATCATGACGATCGATTGATGTCAAGTTTGGCAAAAGATGTCCAGAATCAAACCGGATTTGAAAATTTTGGAATCCCATTTTGTATGACAGTGGAAGCAGAGGTGCTTGGCAGTGAAATTGATTATGGTTCCTTGGAGTGCGAACCAAAGATTCAGAAAGAGAAATACTTTAATACAGGTGATGTGGCGTTTAAACCGGTTTCGGTAATGGGAAAAAATAATCGGGTGATAGCTATTACACAGTCAATTAGTTATCTTTCGCAACAATATTCGGATATCCCGACCATTGGCAGCATAACCGGACCGATTAGTACCAGTGCCTCCCTGGTTGACCCGATGCAGTTTTTAAAACAGCTTCGAAAAGATAGGCTGAATTCACACAAAGTGATTAACTATGTGAGTGATCACTTAATTGAGTATGCCAGGCTTATGATTGAAGGAGGGGCAACCGCAATATCAATTGCCGACCCTACAGCCACAGGGGAGATTTTAGGCCCGAAAATGTTTGAAGAGTATGCCGTGCCCTATCTTAATAAGATTATCGATGCGGTTCACGATCTTGGAAAACCTGTGATTGTTCATATTTGCGGAAAAATGGATCCTGTTATAAAAAAAGTTGCCTTGATTCGGGCAGATGCCATAAGTGTTGATGCTTTTGTCAGTTTGAAAAATATTAAATTGCAAATTCCAGAAGCAGTGACAATGGGCAATGTAAGCACAATTGCTCTTGAATTCAGCAATCCAAATAAAATTGTAACAATGACTGAAAGACTTTTGAATGATAAAACAAATATTATCGCTCCGGCCTGCGGCCTTAGCACATCGACGCCTCTTGTTAACATAAAAGCGATGACACAAGCGGTTTTAGAGCTCTAAGAAGTCATCTCTTAATGACAGAATAGTTTGACAAATATTTATTGCGATGATATTATTTATATAAATCATATCTATTTAGTATGATATAAATAAAGTTAATTAAGGAGTGAAAAAAATGAGTAATTATAGTAATATTGATTCTAAATTAATACACGGTGGGATTGATGGCGATGAAAATACCGGTGCAGTGAATATACCGATCTTTCAAACATCAACGTATAAACAAGATGGCTTGGGTAAAGACAGGGGGTATGAATATTCAAGAACCGGAAACCCCACAAGAGCGGCATTGGAATCTTTAATTTCTGATTTAGAGGGTGGCGTTGCCGGATTTGCTTTTGCATCCGGAATGGCAGCAACCACAGCAGTGCTCAGTCTTTTTAAAACCGGGGATAAAATTATTATTTCCAGCAACGTCTATGGTGGAACTTTTCGGGTGCTTGACCAGGTATTTAATAATTTCGGTATTACCTATGAAATTATTGAAACATCAGATTTAGATCTGCTCGAGAAAAGCATTGACGAAAATGTCAAAGCGATTTTCATAGAAAGCCCGGCAAATCCGATTTTAACGATTACGGATCTTAAAGAAGTGGCATTAATCGGGAAAAAGCATAATATTCTAACCATTGTTGATAATACATTTATGACCCCATATTTACAGCGACCCATTTCTCTTGGAGCTGACATTGTCGTTCATAGCGCAACAAAATATCTTGGTGGCCATAGTGATTTAGTCGCCGGACTTGCGGTTGTGAATAGTGACGAGTTAGCCGAAAGATTAGGGTTTATTCAAAATGCAACCGGAGGCGTTTTGCAGCCATTTGACAGTTTTTTATTGATTCGGGGAATTAAAACCCTTGGTGTTAGAATGGACAGACACATCGAAAACGCAACCTTTATTGCCGAGCATTTAAAAACGAATAGTGCTGTAAAGGCCATATATTACCCTGGTCTGCCAGAGAGTCAGGGATATGAAATCAATAAAAAACAGGCAAGCGGCCCGGGTGGAATGCTTTCTTTTGAACTTGGTGAGAAATATAATATCAACAAATTTTTTGAGTCTCTGGATTTTGTTACTTTAGCTGAGAGTTTAGGCGGGGTTGAATCGCTTATATGTCATCCGTCCAGTATGACACATGCTTGCATACCCTTTGAAATTCGGCAAAAAGTTGGCATTGTTGAAAACCTGATTAGAATTTCAGTTGGAATAGAAAACAAGAATGATATTTTAGCAGATTTAGAACAGGCTTTTTTAAAGAGCTATGAGGCATAGAAAGTGGCTTATTATAATGATATTAGAGAATTAATTGGGAATACTCCCATGGTTAAACTTAATAATCTCGGAATAAAAGATAATATTAACATTTTTGCAAAGTTGGAATTATGGAATCCCGGCGGAAGCGTAAAAGACAGAATCGGTGTTTATATGATCAAAGATGCCGAGGAAAAAGGGCTGCTTAAGCCAGGGTACACGATCATTGAAGGAACCGCAGGCAATACCGGACTTGGTGTTGCCCTTGCTGCTATTAATAAAGGTTACAGAGTTATCTTTGTCGTGCCAACTAAATTTTCGGCTGAAAAGCTAACCCTTATGCGTGCTTTTGGTGCGGAAATTGTCAGTACACCCCGGGATCTGGGAATGCTTGGTGCCACAGCTAAAGCACAGGAATTACTTAAAACAATTCCAAATTCAATGTCTTTGGCCCAATTCGATAATCCTTCCAATCCCTTAGCCCATTATGAAACAACCGGACCGGAAATATACAATGATCTTGAAGGCAAAATAGATTATGTGGTTGTAGGTGCCGGAAGTGGTGGAACATATACCGGTGTGCTACGTTATTTGAAAGAGAAAAATCCGAAAATAAAAGGTGTGCTTGCTGATCCGATGGGTTCAATCATGGGCGGTGGTATTGCCGGTTGCTATGATATTGAAGGCATAGGTAATGATTTCATCGCGAATACCATGGATATGTCCCTGGTGGATGACGTGATAAAAATAAAGGACAATGATGCCTTTGAAATGGCCAGGTTGCTGGCCAAAAAAGAGGGTATCATTGCAGGTGCCTCCTCTGGCGCAGCTCTATTTGCTGCACTAAAGATTGCGGAGAAAATCGATGCCGGAAATATTGTAACGATTTTTCCTGATCGAGGCGATCGATATTTCAGCAAAAACATGTATGATTAAAGTAAGCAATTGCCAAAGTACTGTGAGCTTCGATGTTTGTTTATGAAAACTGACATCAAAGCAATTTACGGTTGTATTTATGAATTTCGCAACTACCTAATACAATTAAAGCCCCGGAAGCGATTCCGGGGCTTTAAAATATTAAAAAATAATTATCTGTCTTTTTTATCCTCACAAACGAAAGTGTACTCACCAAGTTCTAAAATACTGGGATGCTCACCACATAATTTGCAGCTGCTATTTTTCCGAAACTTGGCAATTTCAAGATCTGTTTCCAAGGCATCATACATTAACAGTTCTCCCTTTAACCGGGAATTAAAACCCATAACAATTTTTAGCGCTTCAACGGACTGAAGCACACCCATTAGCCCTGGAACAGGGCCTAGAACACCGATTTCGGAGCAACCTAAAGCAGGTTTGGATGTTGTTGATTCTGGGAAAATACATCGGTAACAAGGGCCGTCACCGGAAACAATGGTTGTTAACTGACCGAAAAAGGCCAGAGCTCCTGCTTCAATCAGCGGTTTTTTCCCAAAGAAGCAGGCATCATTTAACAAGTAACGGGTTGGAAGGTTGTCAAGGCCATCAATAATAATGTCATAATCATTGATGATTTCAAGTGCGTTCTCCTTGGAAAATGCCACTGGATAGAGCTCAATATTCAAATTAGGATTAATCTGTTTCAGTCTTTGTTTGGCTGATTCAACTTTGGGCAACCCAATTTTAGATGTTGTATGAAGTATTTGCCGGTTTAAATTACTGAGTTCTACATGATCATAATCAATGAGTCCAATGGTTCCGATGCCAGCTCTAGCCAGAGATAAAGCAGCCGGACAACCAAGTCCGCCGGTACCGACAACTAATACTTTTGCCTGGATTAATGAGTCTTTTAAATGTTCAAATGAATACTGTGAATTGTGAAAGCTACCTTCAGAACCAGAAAAATTATTGATAAATAACATTTCCCATAAATTAAAATAAAAGGGTTCAGTTAGTGGCTGACCGATATTAAGCCGTGCTTTTATGAGCTCGATTGCCAAAAATGCTCCCAAAAAAGCAGTGGACATGGACAAGCCGGATTGCTCAAAACACTCCTGATCAGGGATAGTTTCGGCAGGGACATGTTTTTTTGAAACCTCAGCTAAAAAGTCTTTCATTGAATTGGCATCACTGCAACAGTTCACATAACCTTGCCAGGGACAAACAACTGAAATGAATGTTGGTATAAATTCATGAGAAAGCGACTGAATAAGGTTGTCGTTCATTCGGGTTGCAAAATCAAAATCTCCAATGATGATGTTAAAATCCACAGGTACATCAGTGGTTTCGACAAGCTCAATAGTAATATCCGGGTTCAGATCATGGACGTGTGAAAATAAAGAATCCCATCCAAGTTTATTTTCCAGCAAACAATGTATATGTCCGATACCGGATGCAGTCATATAAGTCAGAAGTACATCACATGCACTTACCGATTGTGAACGGATTAAAACACGGGTTTCCAGGAGTTTCTTTTGGCCTGGGCCGCTTATCTTGGGCATAATAATATGACGCAAATACCGTTGGATCTGGTTTTTATTCATTGCTTCATAATTTGTTTCAGTTGTATCCGGAAAATTTCCGGGTGCTTTTTCTGAAATATTCTCAGATTCAGAAGAGCCGACCTTATTTTTATTCAGATAATCATTGATTGCTGCATGAAGGGCGTCTGCTGCTATATTTGAGCACAAGAGTTTTTCCGGTGGAAGACCTCCCAAAGCATTGGCAACATCATCATTGGTTATGTTCATGCCTTCCTCTAAAGATTTCCCTATGGCAAGAACGGTGAGCATACTGCTGGCCGCTATGGCAGCACCACATCCAAAGGTTTTAAATCGAACATCAGCCAATGTTTTATTATTAACTTTAATATAAATTGTAACTTTATCGCCATCAACAGGATTTCCTGCGTTTCCGATGCCATCAGCATCGGTTATATCGCCAACATTCCTGGGGTTGGCAAAGTGGTCGAGCACGGTATCATTGTACATGATAAACCTCCATATAAAAAAAGTATGCTAGGTATTTGCGAAATTTACAAACACAAACGTAAATTGCTTTGATGTCAGTTTTCATAAATAATTTTGTAACGTATAGGCGAACAGTTCAACGAACTGTGCGCCGTATAGTGAAAAAATTGTTTCATGTAAACTAGACAGCAAAGCTCACAGTACTTTCGCAATTGCCATAGTATACCATAATTATACTATGGCAATAGTATGGAATTCAACTAAATTATCAACTTCTTAAAGATAAGATCAAGGATTAGAAGGTTTCTTTCTAATAGGAGTTGCTGTTCCATTTTTTGCGTATATCGGATAGCCGGTTAAGAGCTTCATTTAAGGTCTCTTCTTTTTTAGCAAAATGGAGTCGAATTAAATGATTGACATTCTCCCTGAAAAAAGTTGAACCGGGAACGGCACCAACACCAACGTGCTCTGCAAGCCAGGTACAGAAAGTCAGGTCATCATCTGTTTTATATTCTGAAATATCGATCATAACATAATAAGCACCTTGTGGTGTTGTATAGGGCAGGCCAATGTTATTCAGACCCTTTAAAAACAGATCACGCTTTTGTGTATAGGTCTTTCGTAAGGCGGTATAATAATCATCTCCAAATTTTAGTCCGGTAATGGCTGCCTCCTGAAGTGGCGCCGCTGCACCCACAGTTAAAAAATCATGGACCTTTTTTGCAACATCGATAATACGTGCCGGTGCTATAATATAGCCTAAACGCCAGCCGGTTATTGAATATGTTTTTGATAGAGAGCTGCAGGAAATGGTTCGCTCAAACATATTTGGCAAAGATGCAAAATAGATGTGTTCATAAGGCTCATAGACAATATGCTCATAAACTTCATCCGTTATAACATAGGTATCATATTTTTCTGCTAAATTCGCAATGATCGTGAGTTCATCCCGGGTAAATACTTTTCCGGTTGGGTTGGATGGGTTACACAAAATAATCGCCTTTGGATTTTGCTTAAAGGCTGTTTCGAGTTCATCGGTATTAAAGTTAAACGCTGGTGGATGAAGGGGCACATAAAGTGGTATGGCCCCTGATAAAATAGCATCGGCCCCATAGTTTTCATAAAATGGTGAAAATACGATGACCTTGTCACCGGGATTTGCAACAGTCAGCATAGCTGCCATCATGGCTTCGGTACTGCCACAGGTAACAACAATTTCAGAATCGGGGTCAATTTTTCTTCCCATATATTTTGACTGCTTTTGGGAAAGAGCCTCTCTAAAATTTTGGGCACCCGATGTAATGGAATATTGATGGGGACCATGATGTGCTGTTTGCTCCAATGCTTTAAGTATCTCTTTGGGAGGATCAAAGTCTGGAAACCCCTGGGATAAATTAACCGCATTGAATTGATTGGATATTCTCGTCATTCTTCTGATGACAGAGTCGGTAAAATTATTTGTTCTATTACTTAATGGTTGCATAAATAACCTTCCTTAAATCTCATAAATAAGCGTTCTTTCATCAATTAACCGGGTTGCCTTATGTGTTGCCCGCTCCAATTCGCCATCCTTTAATATTACCACTTCACCGGGCTTTACACCTAAACGTGTTTTAAGTAATGATGAAACTCTTTCTTTTATGCTTTCATCGGCTTCGTTACTCCCGTCAGATTTTTCAATTTCGATTCTGTATTTAACGGAATGATTCTGTTCATACAACCGGATTAAATATTCTCCGGTAATCCCCTTGATTCCTCTGATCACAAATTCAATATCACTGGGGAAAACATTGACGCCGGACACAATAAACATATCGTCAAGTCTACCGACAATATTAATTCTGGTATGGGTTCTGCCGCAGGAACATTGATCGCGATTGACAAAGCCAATATCCCCGCTGCGGAAACGAATCATTGGTCTTGCCTTTTTTCGAAGGGTTGTATAGACTAATTCACCGCGTAAACCATCTGCAACAGGTTTCAGGGTTTCCACATCAAGGACTTCAACCAAAATATGGTCTTCAGCAATATGCAGACCATTTTTTGCTTCGCACATGCCGGCACAGGCACCGAAAATATCCGATAAGCCAAAGAAATCATAGAGATCCGCGCCCCAAACTTTTTCAATGGCTGCTCTTGTCGTATCAATTGAGCCACCAGGTTCTCCGGCTACAATAATTTTATTGATCGCTAAATCCTTTGCAGGGTCAATACCGTTTTTAAGAGCAGTTTCTCCAAGATACAGGGCATAGGACGGAGTCGTCCAAATGATTGTGGGCTGAAACTCCTTTAATATAAAGAGCAACCTTTCAGAGGCAACCGTTCCTGCCCAAATGCATAATGCGCCTAAATTTTGTGCGCCGATAACATCAGGTCCGCCTACAAATAAAGAAAAATTCAGAGCATGAACGTATCGGTCGGTTTTTCTCATGCCGGCGCCATAAAACAATCGGCTTTCAACATCCTGCCAGTCATCAAAATCTTCTTTGGTAAAAGGACTGAGGGTTGGCACGCCGGTAGAGCCACTTGAAGCCGAGACAAAGACCACATCATCTTCAGTCACCGCAATCATATCTCCTAAAAGTCCGCCATTTCCCTGGCGTTCTCTTTCAGTTGCCTTACTGGTAAAAGGAAATTTTTCGAGATCCCTTAATTCTTTAAAATCTTTAGGTGTTAAAGAAACTTTATCAAAGGCTTCTTTGTAATAAGGTGAATTGTTATATGCAAACTCAAGCATTTCTCTTAGTTCTTTTTTCTGTAGGTCTTCCAGTTTCAATCGGGGCATGGTTTCAATTTTTTCATCCCAGAATTTCTTTTCAATCATATCATTTCTCCTATTTTTTAATCCAGTTTTTTCGTATGCGATTCCATTTTTCATCTCTTTGGGCCACTATTATTTCAATGTCGGTATCCGTCAAATGCTTGAATCTGCCCTGGGAAAGCAAATAATCCTTTACTGATGTAAATTCCTTAGGATTTTTGTTTAATTTAAACTCTCCATCCTCATATTCTGCTAAATACCACAAACCACAATCAATCATTTTTCTTGAGATTTCGATGGTTTCACTGACATTGATTCCCCAACCAATAGGACAGGGCGCAATGACATGAATGTAAGAGGTTCCCTTAATTTCAGATGCCTTTTGAACCTTATTTATAAAATCCCCAATATCACCGATGCTTGCTGTAGCGGCATAGGGAATTCCATGAGCGGCTACAATATCAAACATATTCTTTTTAGGGCGGATATTGCCATGGATATTTTCACCGGTTGGGGTGGTGGTTGTTTTGGCGCCAAAAGGTGTCAGGCCGCTTTTTTGAATCCCGGTGTTCATATACGCTTCATTGTCATAGCAAATGTAAATAATATCGTCGTTGCGATCGATTGCTCCGGATAACGCCTGAATCCCAATATCCGCCGTGCCGCCGTCACCAGCCAGTCCCACTGCTTTAAAATCTTTTATTCCAAGTGCTCTTGCTCCGGCTTCAACACCGGTGAGCATGGAAGCTGTTCCTGCAAAGGTGGAAATAATCGAGTTATTGCTAAAACATAAATGAGGAAAATTAAATCCTACCGCTGACATACATCCAGCCGGAAGTACTGAAATAGCCCTTTCTCCAAGGGTTTTAAGGGCCATTCGTACGGCCAGGCTGCCACCGCAGCCGGCACATGCTTTATGACCATAAAAAAATTCGCTGTCGGTAATCGTTTTAGCTGTTATTTTATCACTCATTAATGTTCACCCCCATTCCAATAAAATTCACTCGGTCGCCGCCTGTTTTAAGTTGATCGAACATTTCTTTGATATTATCTTTGGTAATATCCCGGCCGCCAAGACCAGCAATAAAATTATAGGTCTGCAAACACAAGCCGTTTTGGGCAATCACAGAGTTTACATTGGTATAAACGGTTCCCTCATAGCCAAATGAAATGTCTTTTTCCAATACGCCAATAGCCTTTGCATTTTTAAGAGCAGCAGCAAGTTCATCTAAAGGAAAAGGTCTGAGAAACCGAAGCTTTAAAACACCAACTTTTTCACCCTTAGAGCGCAGCTCATCGGCTACCTCACGGCAAAGCCCTGTAATGCTGCCAAGTGTAATTAAAATGTAGTCCGCATCATCAATTAAGTAACCCTTCGTGAGTCCACCGTAGCGTCGGCCAAATATTCCCCCAAACTTTTCATCCGTTTCGGCAATAATACGCTTGCTTTCCAGCATAGCTCTGTGTTGAATATACTTGAATTCCTGATTATCATCAGGGCCAACGGTAAACCCTAAATTTTTGGGATGATCCAAACTCATTTTGTTTTCTGTTTGAAAGGATGGTAAAAACCGATCGGCATCTGCTTGACTTGGAATTTCCACTGTTTCATAAGTATGGGTCAGTAAAAATCCGTCTAAGTTCACCATAACCGGAGTGGATACCAATGGGTTTTCTGCAATAAGAAAACTTTGAAGGGCCATATCAAGGCTTTCCTGGGCATCCTCCACATACACTTGGATCCAGCCGCTGTCAAGCTGTGAAAGGGAATCACGCTGATCGCCATAAATATTCCAGGGTAGGGCAGTTGAGCGATTGGCGTTCATCATAACAATGGGAAATCGACCACCGCTGGCATATTGCAGGCATTCTGCCATGTATAAAAGTCCCTGGGAAGAAGTGGCAGTAAAAGTTCTTGCGCCCATTGCACTGGCACCAATAGCACATGATAAGGCTGAATGTTCAGATTCAACATGAATAAGCTCACAGTTTAAACTTTTATCTTCCACCATTTCAGAAAGGCGTTCCACCACCGTTGTCTGAGGTGTGATTGGATAAACAGAAATGACTTGCGGCCGGGCTAATCTTACACCTTCTGCAAAAGCATCATTGCCTGATAAAAATTCCTTTGACATTATTTTTCCACCTCCATCTTTATTGCTTTTTTAGGGCATATTTTTTCACAGATGCCACAACCCTTACAAAAGGCATAATCAATATCAATACCCGTTTCTGTTTTGTAAATGACTCCATCAGGACAATACATATAACACTGTAGACAGACGCTACATTCATCGGTAATAATAGGGCGACTGCTTCGCCATCCGTCATTTTTAGTGACTAAAAATCCTGCTTCATAGGATGTGCCTAAAGGATAATCAGATATGTTTTTCGGTTTTTCATATTTTCGTAAATAGGGTTTACTCATTTTTGCACCTCCTTAAAGTAATCATAGGCCTTTTCAAAAATGAGATGATTTTTGGCCGGGTTGGTCTTTGATAAATACAAGTCAATTGATGATTGGATAGAAGAAAAAGAAACATCATCTGAGAAATGGGCCAAGGCTCCAAGCATTGCCGTGTTACAGATAGGTCTGTTTATTATTTCAATTGCAATTTTATTTGCGTCGATTGCAGTAATTTGGGGAAAATCACTGTACTTCTCATTTAAGGGAGTATTAATGAGCACCATGCCGTCTTTTTTAAGATCATCCAAATAACTGACATCAAACAAACTATCATCCAGAAAAATCATGTAATCACAGGTTCTGATTACACTGCGGTTGATAATAGGTTTAGAATCAATTTTATTAAATGCCGAAATGGGTGCTCCTCTGCGCTCTGGACCAAAGGAAGGAAAAGCTAATGAAAATTTACTATCCATTACTGCAGCTGCTCCTAAAATTTTAGCAGCAGTAAATGCGCCCTGACCACCACGTCCATGCCATCTTATTTCAATCATAAATTTAGCCTCTATTCTTTTAAATACTGTTAATAGTTGTTTTTATCAAGTTTCTTGGCTGATACATCACCAATGATCTGGAAGAATTGTACGAGTAAGACAAGTACCACCACACAGATCAGCATAACTGCAGGTTCATACCGTTGGTAACCATAGCGAATTGCAAGGTCCCCAAGGCCGCCGCCGCCAACCGTACCTGCCATTGCGGAAAACCCGATTAATGAAACAGCGGTCACGGTAATATTTTTAATCAAGGATGGTAAGGCTTCAGGCATAAGAATTTTTAATACAATTGAAAATTTACTTGCCCCAGACGCAATGGCTGCTTCCAATATGCCATGATCAACATCTGAAAAGGATGCCTCGGAAAGTCTTGCAAAAAAAGCAATGGCAGCAATCGCAAGCGGAATAACCACAGCGTTTGGTCCGATTGATGTACGTACAATGGCTTTTGATACTGGAATCATCAATACGAGAAGGATTAAAAACGGAATGGAACGGGTTATATTAATGATGACTCCGACAATCTGATTGACAATTTTATTTTTGATGAAGAGATTGTTGGACGTTAGAAAGAGTAAAAGTCCGATTCCACCGCCAATAATCACTGACGCAACCAGGGAGATGACAACCATTTGCATTGTTTGTCCAAAGGTTAGGATAAGTGCGGATTTTAAATCAAATCCCATTGTATAGTACCTCCAAATTTGCTGTATTTTCGGCAAGGTATTCAATTGCCAGTTTTAAAACTTCCTCTTCGCCAATTAAATGAACATAGATAACGCCAAGGGGTAAATCGTTTATATACTCAACTTTACCAAGAAGAATATTGAAACCTATTTGAAACGTATTGGCAGCATAGGACAAGATTGGATTATTGGCATTATCACCCTGAAATGTAAGCTTGATGATGGGTCCCTGCATATTTTCAATAATATCATCAGGTAAATTAAAATTAAAGGTGTGGCTGATCAATTGTCTGGTAAAATCATGTTGAGGTTTAGTGAAAATTTCGTATACATCCCCAATTTCAACAACATCACCTTTGTTCATAATGGCACACCTTGAACAGACACTTTTAATAACATCAAGTTCATGAGTGATAATGATGATCGTAATCTCGAATTTTTTATTCAATTCTTTCAAAAGCTTTAAGATTGATGATGTTGTTTCGACATCAAGTGCGGATGTTGGCTCATCGCAAAGCAAAATCTTCGCATCATTTGCAAGTGCTCTTGCAATGGCCACCCGTTGTTTTTCTCCACCGGAAAGTTTTGAAGGATACACATTTATTTTTTCTGTTAAATTGACTAAATCCAGTAATTCTTTTACCCGACTATCCGTTTCTTTTTTTGTTTTGCCGGCAGCCTTTAAAACAAAGGCGATGTTTTGATAAACTGTCAGATTGCCGGCAAGATTAAAATGCTGAAAGATCATGCCGATGTTTCTTCGGAGAATTCTTAGCTGATTGCCTTTAATGCAGGTTATATTATCCCCGTCAACGAATACATTGCCTTTTGTAATTTGCTGGAGTAGATTTACGGTGCGAAGAAGAGTGCTTTTACCAGCGCCGCTTGAACCGGCGATTCCGAATATTTCTCCTTTATTGATTCTGAAACTGACGTTATTTACAGCATCAAAGGTTTTTTTGTCCAGTTTGAAGTTAACGGATACATTTTTGAATTCTATCATTGGTACATCCTTTTCCAGAATGGATTTTGTGTTAAGAATCGGTTGGATTTAAAGGAACAACCGATTCTTAAGGGAATTTTAATAATTTGCTGGTTTTTGGAATGAAACATATTGTTTCGATGGATCCTCGATGACGCTTTTAAAAGCATCCGATTTAACCACTTCGACAATATCATTAGCAAATTGAGAATTCTTATCAGCGGTTTTAACGGCAATGACATTGACATAGCCGTCAGCAATTTTCTCGTTATAAATTGCATCTGAAAGTTTTAGTCCTGCGCTTATAGCATAGTTGCCATTAATAATCGCAATGCCTACACTGTCCAGACTTCTGGGAAGCTGGGGCGCTTCAATTTCAGTGAATTGAAGATTCTTGGGATTGCTTGAAAGAGTGTACTGTGTTGCCTTTGTAGGATCAACTGCCGGGTCGATGGTGATGATGTTTGTTTGAGCAAGTATTCGGATGGCTCTTGATAAATTGGTTGGATCATTTGGAATGGCAATAATTGCACCGTCTTCAATGGCATCAATCGACTTATATTTTTCAGAGAAAATACCCATTCCCGCAGTAGGAATTTCTGTTATAGCGGTTAGATCTAAGCTATTTTCTTTAGAAAAGTTCTTCAGGTAAGTTGAATGCTGGAACATGTTAACATCAATTTCTCCAGCTGCCAGAGCTTTATTTGGCTGAACATAGTCTGAAAATTCGATTATCTCTACTGCATAACCTTTAGCTTCAAGGGAAGGTTGAATCGCCTCTTTAAACATATCACCGTAAGGACCTGCACACACACCAACTTTTAATGCTTTTTTAGTATCGGCATCGGCAGTTTTTGAAGAACAACCGGTAAAAGCCAACAGTAAGATGCTTAAAAGCGCAATAAGACCAATAATTCGTTTAGTATTCATTTTTATTTCCTTTCAATTTCCATTCTTTTAGGTAATTGCGAAAGTACTGTGAGCTTCGCTGTCTGTTTTACATGAAACAATTTTTCCACTATACGTCGGACAGTTCGTTGAACTGTTCGCCTATACGTTATAAAATTGTTTATGAAAACTGACATCAAAGCGATTTACACTTGTGTTTATGGATTTCACAATTTCCTATCAATTCTTTTAATTTATGCAGATGTTTTGATTTGAACAAGTGCATAGCAAGTCAATGTGCTAACAATTATAAAAATCAAAAACTGCAATTAATTTGATGGGCCATGGGGTCACCTCCGATCAATACATAGTAATATCATATGAATAGTAATTATACCAGTATGAATATCTTTTTGCAATACTTAATACATATAATACATATGTAAATTATATGATAAAACAAAATTAATGTTTCATCCGTATGAATTAATGGATTCAAAAGATTAGTCGTTAGTCTATTGACTATTTCATGAACAAGCCTTAATATAGTATGCATATATGTATTATATGCAATTATTATATTAAGGTTGATACATAATTCTACAGCATAGGAGGATCCAGACAGTGGGCGAACGAAAATATGGCAGTGAATTTGGCTTTCAAACGAGAGCAGTACATACAGGAAATGATGTGGATAAAGATTCAGGTGCAATTAAGCGGCCGATAACAATGGCAAACAGTTATGAATTACCCTATGATCCAACAGATATTAATTGGAGTAGTTCAGATAGAAGTTTATATACAAGAAATGGTGGAACAAACCAAAAGTATTTAGAGGAAAAAATTGCTTCATTTGAAGGAAGTGAAGATTGCATTGTATTAGCATCGGGGGTGGCTGCCCTTTCAGGATTATTCTTTGCCCTCTTAGAGACAGGGGATCATGTGGTTTTTTCTAATGTAACTTATGTGGCTGCCTATCGGCTTCTAAATGAATTGTTGAATAATAAATTTAAAGTAGAAACAACAATCATCGATACAACCGATTTGGAAGCTGTAAAAGCTGCAGTCAGGCCCAATACAAAACTAATTCATATTGAAACCCCGGGAAATCCGACCATTGCAATCTCAGATATTAAAGCAATTGCAAAACTGGCTCACGACAATGGTTCACTTTTATCAGTAGATAATACCTTTGCTTCTCCCTATAACCAAAGACCCATTGAACTGGGAGCTGACTTCTCAGTTGAAAGTCTTACAAAATTTATTAACGGGCATGGAGATGCCATGGGAGGCGCCATCGCAGGAAAAAAGGAATCCCTGGACGAGATTCGTTTTCAATCCCAGGTGAATCTTGGTGGAACTATCAGTCCCTTTAATGCCTGGTTAATTATGAGAGGGGCTGTGACCTTTCCTCTTCGAATGAAACAGCACAACGAAAATGCAATGACTGTTGCTAAATTTTTGGAAAATCTTGAATGCGTGAGTTTTGTGGCATACCCCGGTTTGCAGAGCAATAAGGGACACGACATTGCGAAAGAGCAAATGAATGAAGGTTACGGAGGGGTATTGTCATTTGGTTTAAAGGCGGATCAAAATATCTGCAATGAGTTTGTCAGTCATTTAAGAATTGTTACATCGGCTGTTTCACTGGGACACGATGAAAGTTTAATTGTATATCTGGGAGAAAATGATGAAAGACAATATCTGTATCCTGACGAGTTTCATCACGGCTTTTTCAGGTTTAGCCTGGGAATTGAAGATGTTTCAGATATAATTGCAGATTTAAAGCAAGCTATCGCTAAGATAGCATTGGACTAATAAATTTAATTTGAGAGATATCAATAAGATTAATGAATAAAACTTCGTTTTTATTCGTTAATCTTATTTTATTTTGCAATGAATTATTCAAAAATAATTTTCACCTCCATAAGTTCTACAAAACTAACTGTTACTATAACTACAGACAGGAATTGACGGGAGGTTTTCAAATGGAACCAAAGACTATTACAAAGACACTGTTCATCAATGGAATGACATGTGTAAACTGCGAATACCGCATTGAAAACAAGCTTAAAAAAACCGATGGTATCATCAGCGCAACTGCGAGTTATACTCGTTCTCAGGTGAAGTTTGCATTTGATGCGGATGTAATTAGTTTGGCAACTATTGTGGAAATTATTGAGAAACTTGATTACAAAGTGAAGAATATGGGACAGAAGCAAAAAGATAAGGAAATCAGCAAGAAATCAAAAATAACTGAAATTCTAGGGATTGTCTTTATTATTTTTGCTGCATACATGATCATTAATCACTTTGGCGGTTTTAATATTTTTAACTCATTCCCAGAGGCAAAACAGGGTCTGGGCTATGGGGCATTATTTTTAATTGGGATACTCACATCCATTCATTGTGTTGCTATGTGTGGTGGGATTAACCTATCCCAATGTGTACCAGATGCTAATACAACCAATAAAAACGGTAAAAAATGTTCGAACATAAGACCGGGTATTTTGTATAATTCAGGAAGAGTTATCTCCTATACAATTGTCGGTGGTATTGTAGGAGCTTTAGGGTCAGTAGTAGGGTTTTCCGGTACAGCAAAGGGGTTTGTTGCAATCATTGCAGGGGTATTCATGGTGATCATGGCCCTTAATATGCTCAACTTGTTCCCATGGCTTCGGAAGTTTAACCTGAGAATGCCAAAGATTTTTGCCCGGAAGATAAACGATCAGAAAAAAAGTAACAGCCCACTTTATGTAGGGCTGTTAAATGGACTCATGCCATGTGGCCCATTACAGGCTATGCAGCTCTATGCTCTTTCCACCGGGGATCCATTACAAGGTGCTATAGCCATGCTATTATTTAGCTTGGGCACGGTACCTCTGATGTTTGGATTGGGAGCAATCAGTTCACTGCTAAGCAAAAAATTCACCAGTAAAATGATGACCGCAAGTGCTGTGTTAGTTCTGATATTAGGCGTGTTTATGTTTAGCAATGGAATGAGTTTGTCGGGTATCGGCCTTCCTACATTAGCTTTTGGTGCCGCAGCTTCCAGTGGAACGCCAACAGCGGTTGGAGTTTCCCAAAGCGATTCTGCTCCAGTATTAAGTGATGGTGTTCAAACAGTAACCTCCAAGCTTAGTCCAAACAGTTATGAACCAATCACTGTAAAAGTAGGGATACCGGTAAAGTGGATTATCAAGGCGGATGCCAGTGACATCAATGGATGCAACAACCAGATTCTCGTTCCTAAATACAATATTGAAAAGAAATTGGTTGCCGGGGACAACATTATTGAGTTTACTCCAACCGAAACCGGAACAGTACCCTTTAGCTGTTGGATGGGTATGATAAAAAGCAAAATAACAGTTGTTTAGCAAATAAGATGAAAAAAGGTTTGCTATCAAGGAAGAGGTGAAAGATGCATAAATCAGTTTATATTGTTGGCGGCATTTTAGTCATTTGCGTTATTGCAATTGCTTTATTTTTTGGGTTTGGCAGAAGTTCGGGAATGATGGGACCCTATGCCGCTAATTCAAATATAACAAGTGCACAAACCAGTGGTAATGCCCAATCAACAAAGGCGGCATCGGGAAATAATGCTGCTGCCAATCTGGACGCAGTTCCAAAGGCAAGCTCAGAGGGCACGACTCAAACAGTTACAACAACACTGGATGGTGGACAGTATTCTCCGATTGTTGTGCAAAAGGGCGTACCGCTTAGGTGGACGATCACCGCGAAAAATGGCGACATCAATAGCTGCAATAATACAATGGTGATCAATGATTATGCTGTAAATCAAAAACTCAACGTTGGTGAAAATGTGATTGAGTTTACTCCGAATTCGTCAGGCACGATTACCTATTCCTGCTGGATGGGTATGGTGACAAGCACCATTACTGTGGTTGATGATATCAATAATATCACCGGTCAGGATATCAGTGAATATTCCAATAATGCAGGTTCGGCTGCCGGAAATGGCTGCAGCATGTGCCAAAATGGGGGACAATAAATTCGATTCGAAAGGGTGGAAGAGGTTTTATGAAGAAAGAAATAATCAAAATAAAGGGAATAACATGTTCTGCTTGTGCTACAAAAGAGTTGTATTTCAAAACAGCCGGTGTTATTATTACACTGATACTTCTTGGAAAATACCCTGGAAGCGGTATCCAAAGGTAAAACCTCCGAAGCCATTAAAAAGCTTATGGGAATTGCCCAGAAAACAGCCATTGTCATTTCGCTGTCGGTAAGCACTAATGCACTTAGGTTAAAAGCGTTTAAACTCTATAAACAAATTTAAAGAAGTGAGAGATATGAAAGATATAAAAGAGTGCTTATCGTTGATGATGAAGATAAAATATTAGGTGGCGATTAAATGAAATATAGTTTAAGAACAAAGCTGACTCTGACCATTGCCCTGGTGATGCTGCTGACGGTTGCATTAATAAGTCTGTTGTCAAATTTCTTTATTGAAAAACAATTTACCAGTTATCTTGCGAGTCAACAAGAGCATAGGACTCTGGAAATAGCCAATAGCCTCAGTCAGCAATATGATGTCAACACAAAAACCTGGGATGTGAACTTTGTTCATACCATTGGTATGAACGCCCTGTACGACGGGTATATCATCAAGGTCGATGACTTGGAAAAGGGAACCATCTGGGATGCTGAAACCTGTGATATGGCAACGTGTTCCCAGGTCACAAATGATATTGTTCAACGAATGGAGACAAAGTACCCCCAGGCAAATGGTGAGTTTACATCTAAAACCATTGATATCACAAAAAATAATGCAGTCATCGGAACGGTCAACATCGGGTATTTTGGGCCATATTTTCTAAGTGAGAATGATTTTCAATTTTTAAGTGCATTGAACTTGATTCTTCTGGGAATTGGCATTTTCTCGCTTGTGTTTTCAGTTGTGATTGGTGCTTTTTTGGCCAAGCGTCTCAGCCGACCTATATTGAAAACCGTCAGTGCTACTAAACAGATTTCAGACGGAGATTATAGCGTTCGGATTAAAGAAAATTCAAATACCAAAGAATTGGATGAGCTCATGGTTTCAATTAACCAATTAGCTGATTCTCTGGGAAAACAGGAAACATTAAGAAAAAGGCTGACGGCTGATGTCGCTCATGAATTGCGCACCCCTCTTACATCTATCGGAACCCATATTGAGGCAATGATCGAGGGGGTGTGGGAACCTACCACTGAACGGCTTCAAAGTTGCCATGATGAAATATTGCGCATCGGTAAAATGGTACAGGATATGGAAAGCCTTGAAAAGGTTGAAAGTGAAAACTTGAAGCTTGATAAAACTAAGATTAATCTGACAGAGATTGCAGAAAAAGCAGTTAATAATTTTGAAGCTGATATCGGCAAAAAAAATCTGAAGTTGTCAATTGATAGCAATAGTGCAGATATCTTTGCTGATAAAGACAGAATAAGCCAGGTGTTCATTAATCTTATTTCCAATGCTGTGAAATACACGCCTGATGGCGGAGAGATACATATCAGCATTTCAGAAACAGAGAAGTCTGTAAAGATTGGGATTAAAGATAACGGCATTGGTATTCCAGAAGATGAACTCCCATTTATTTTTGAGCGCTTCTATCGTGCGGATAAATCTCGTAACCGTATGACCGGCGGATCAGGTATCGGTCTTGCTATTGTTAAGTCCATTGTCACGGCCCATGGTGGGGCGGTTGAGGTGAAAAGCCATTTAAGCCAAGGCAGTTGCTTTAGTGTTACGCTGCCAAAATAACAATAGTCTAGTTAGATAAACTCAAAAAGGGTATACTATCAAAGAAGAGGTAAATTCGATTCGAAAGGGTGGGTAAGGTTCTATGAAGAAAGAAACAATCAAAATAACCGGTATGACCTGTGCTGCCTGTGCCGCTCGGATTGACAGAACTGTGGGTAAAATTGACGGCGTGTTAAATGCATCGGTAAATTTTGCCACAGAAAAGCTGTCAGTTGAATATGACGAGGAGAAAGTTTCCAGACTCAAAATCAATGAAGCCATCATTAAAGCTGGGTATGGCATTCTGGAAGAAACAGCGAAAAATGAAGTCACCATACCCATTGGAGGCATGACCTGTGCTGCCTGTGCCGCAAGGGTTGAAAAGGCCATTGGTAAAATTGACGGGGTGTCAAAGGCATCAGTGAATTATGCCACGGAAAAAGCCACGGTTTCCTATGATTCTCAAAAGGTGAAGATTTCAACCATTAAACAG
>NZ_DATCHP010000009.1:0-24999 GCF_036508315.1 Acetobacterium sp.
CGAACTATGCTTGGCCCCATATCGGTTAAGCAGACAATTAAATGCGCCGTCTTTCATTTGTTGGCTTATTACAAAATCCACGACAGACTTTATTTTTACTTTCTCTATGCCAAAATAACATGCATAGTTTAAAAACATTCCATTAATGCACATATCACTTTCCGGTATACTCACAAAACCGTTTATACTACCATCCGCACCTTTACAAGTTTCTACTATGACATTGAGCGCTTTCGTTATTTCTGGTGTACAAGGAACACATAGATTTCTCAAATCAAGAAGTGTATAATTGGTCGATGTCCATTTAGGCTGATAAAAAGCTCGACCCCAATGGCCTTCTGGATGTTGCCTTTTTAGGAACTCATATCCCCAGCCTTCTGTCGCTATCCTTTTTTTTAGCGGGATTAATACTTCAGGTTCTGATTTCAATAAATCCCGATGTGTCTGATATTGTATTGACACATCACCTTCAAGTAACCAATTGATAATTTCATTGCGTTCCATATCCACCTCCTAACGGCTGATCTTCCCTTCTCCAGTCTTTATATCATCTCTCTTCTTCTTGAGTGAAAAGCAAAAACCTAATGTATAAAAAAAGACTAAACAGTGATTTTTTCTCCCACACCCAGAATAATGACTTCAGAATTGGACTTTAAATTCACGTCTTCTTTAAATATATACAGAATAATCATAAAAGAGATTGTTTACTATTTGTGCAAAAGCATATATAATAATAAAAAGTAGAAATAAAGTATTCTAAATGTGCAAGCCTCACCTTAACTACAATGAATCAATTGAACTAAACATAAAAACAAGTGGGTAAGAATGTTCTAAAACAGATCCTGCCTCATAACCGCTTGGTAACTTTCCTGTACGAGGTTTTTTATTAAATAGTGATGGGCCGTTAGACTTACGGCTAAATCCTGAAAATGGAAAATCAAATCTGATTTTAAGGAGTTTATTATGGAGCGTACTTTTTTTGAGATTCTTCCCCTGGCCATTGGGGCGGCTATCAGTCCAACCGGTCTTTTATTTGTGATGATGATTTTAAGTGGCAAAAACAATTCAAAAAAGAGTGCCCTGGGCTTTGTTCTGGGTGGAACTCTGTTTTTGACCATATTGGGGCTGTTTCTTTTTTTTACAGCCAAGCCGATTGTAAATTCAACCAATCACCCTGATATTACATCCAGTATTATTGATATTTGTCTTAGTGTATTGATTTTGCTCATTGTGGCCAAGTCGGTCTTTTTTAAGAAAAAGCCAAACCTCGATGCCGCCAAAAAGAAAAAAAGACCTTATCCGATTATTGGATTTCTTTACATGTTCATCAATATTTCTACCCTTATTCCTTTTATCGCAGCGGTTAAAATTATATCCATGAATAAACTGGTCCCTTGGGATGGAATTGCCATTCTTCTTGTGGCAGTCGTGATCGCCATGTCCATGATTGCGTTTCCCGTTGTGATCAGTTATGCCATGCCTAAAGAATCCCAGAAGATCCTGGGACCGGTGAATGGTTTTATGGCCAAAAATGGTTCTAAAATAAGCAATGTTTATTTTACACTTATGGCATTATATCTTATTTACCACGGTGTGATGGGGATAATGAAAATAATGTAGCCCTGCCTTAATATGGTGACCTCAAAATGTTTTCGCCAACGACCTGTTCATCTTTTTCATAGGCGGTGTCTATTTCAGTCCATGTTCAGCCAGAATAGCCTTTATTTTTGCAAATGGAAAATGATTGGCTTCTCTTCTGGATTCAACGGGATCAGTCCGAATATCAATGTGGGGGCTGCCATTATCACCTTTTGCAGGGCCGCCATCGACGTAAAGATCAACGGTTTGGCCAAAATACGCAATGGACTCTTCAATGGTTTTAGCCGCAGGCAGGGCTTTCGTATTGGACGAACTGATGGCCAAAATGGTGTCACTGCATTCATAGAGATCCCGGATAGGGCTGTCCTGAAAATAAACAACAATGGCATTGGAGGAAGCAGTCGCTGCGTCAAGAGGCGTTATCTCTTTCTTTTGAACATACATGCTAACCGGTGATGGTGAAAAAACATCGATAATCTGCCGTTGCCGTTCATCAATCACTGCATATTCCGGTATTTTTGACTTATCCATAACAATGGTAATGGGCTTATCGGCTGGGCTGTGACGGATGGCTCTCAACCGTTCCAACGCAGCTGGGTTAAATGCATCGCATACCAACACATAGATGGTCAGGGTTGGCATCACAACAATCTTACCATCCCGGATAGCCTGAGCGGCCTTTTCATAGGCCTCTGGACTGGTTTTTATTATTTGATAGTTCGGTTCTTTTTCACTTGTTTCGATAACCATTTCTTTCTTGTCTGACATGAAAATTCCTCCTCAAGTTAATCTGTAGCTTCAATGATCGGTTGAGATCATTATATAATGGATAAAAAAGATTCACAACTCATTTTCTTGTGAAATAGCTGGAATGAAAATTGCTGGAACCCTTTGGCGCTTAAGCCCGATGGGTTCTATTTTTATTCCGTTATTTTACGAAGGATAAGGATATCGAACGAGTAGCAGAGTACAGCAAAGCAACTTTGTATGTATATTTTAAAAACAAAGAAGAAATTGTCAACTGTATTATTTAAGCAATGGAATAAGATAACCATGGAAAAATGTCTATGCATTATTACCGTTTGACACACAAATGACATATAACAATTATACAATTCCCCCAATAAAGCAAATTAGAAAAAACGAATATAGGAGGAATTAGCATGAAACCAAATGCAATTTTATTAACGTCAATACCTGCAAACTGGGAACCCTAGAACATGACACAGCACCTCTGAAATTAATTAACCTTGTTTTGATTCGGTTGATGAATCAACGGTGGCGAAAAAATGAATCGCGTCAATCAAACCCTAATCACTCAGAACAATCATTTTAAAAAATCAATCGTTTAGACAGAGAGGTATTACACATGAATGTAAATTGGAATAAAGTTGCAAAACGGTCCAGACTACTTGTTTTGGTGGGTCTCCTGATATGGATCACCTATGAATCTTACATGCATCAGGTTCTTGGGGGTGGAAAATCGCCCTCGATCCACGCACTGTGCCCGTACGGCGTATTGGAAAGCCTTTATACATTGCTTTTTACAGGGAGCTTTATCAATAAAATCTATTCCGGAACAGTGGTCTTACTGGGACTCACGGTTATACTGGCTATACTTTTTCGCAGAAGTTTTTGTGGATTGCTTTGTCCCTTTGGGGCGCTTCAGGAATTGTTCGAGAAGCTCCGGCAAAAACTATTTAAAAGGCGTTTTATCATTCCCCTAAAAGTTGATCGAGTGGCGAGGTATCTCAAATACGTCATTCTCCTTCTTACCCTGGGAATGGCCTGGTATTATGGATCACTCTGGATGGCTCCCTATGACCCGTATTCAGCCTACTCCCATTTATCGTCAGCAGCCGGTGCCATAGAAGAAGATCCATTTGCGATCATCGGTTTCGCACTGCTTTTTATTACACTGATCGGTTCATTTCTGTATGATCGATTTTTCTGTAAATATCTGTGCCCTGTCGGCGCTTTCTATGCCATCATTGGTAAGATAAGTCCTACAAAAATTGAGCGGGATGACAATCTTTGCGTTCATTGCAAAAAATGCAATAAATCCTGTCCTGTTAACATTGATATTGAACAGTCGAGTAAAATTACCGATGCTGAATGTATCAACTGTAACGAATGTGTTCTGGCCTGTTCCCAAAAAGGCGCCCTTGTAGTTAAAACCGCCCGAAAAACAGTTCATCCTATGGTTATTTTGGTCTTGGTGGTCGGTTTATTCTTTGGAACAATTTTTGTTGCCCAATTAACCGGCAATTTTGAAGTATTGCCTAAAGCACTTGAACAAGGACAGTTGCTACCCATCTATGAAGTCAAAGGTTACAATACCATTGAAGAAGCGGCAGTCCTATCAGGATTGTCTCTGGAAGAAGTTTACAAGCAACTGGGTATCCCGGAAGACGTCTCCAAGAGTACCCAATTCAAGAATATTTCAGCACAATATCCGGACTATAGTTTTGATAAGGCTAAAGCAAATACCAGCGGATCTGAAAGTGATTCGAACCTAACAGAATCATCAGAAAGCACAGAAAATGCAGGTTCTTCAGAAAAAATTGATGTCAGTGGCATTAAAGGGTCTATGACCATCCGAGAAGCTATGGACACCCTGAACATGGATTCGAAAGCCTTCTATGCACTTTTCAAAATTCCGGAATCCGTTCCACCCCAAACCCTTTTAAAAGAAATTTCGACAGTTTCACCCGGCTATGATTTTCAACAGATCAAAGATTCATTACAGTAAGACTTAACTGAAAAAGGTTTAAATTTTATACAAACATGGAAAGAACCTCACGGATAAAATTCTATCCGGGAGGTTCTTTATGATGCCGAAGCATTATATAAAACTCGCTAAAGCAAATCAATTTGAAACAGCTTCTGTATGAGGAATTATCCAATACTCTGGTTGATGAACAACTCATGGGCTTCCAGGAGCTGTCAGCCAAATTGTCCGATATGGCCAGTTCCCTGAATTCAATGAATACCAGTGACTCGACGATTGATCGGGTCTACGAAATATTTTTCTTGACATAATATGTTGAAAACAGTATAGTGTGATAAACATGTATGTGTGAAGTGAAATATTCAGTTGTGAATTTAAAACAACCACTTTCTGTTTAAGCAAAAGAAGAGGAGAACAGTCATGGCTAACGCAAAATATGGTCGTCATCTACCGGCATTTATCTTATTATTTTTAACAAAAGGTTCTACCTACGGATCGGCTCTATTAAACCAGATGGAAGCCGAAATACCCTACAATTTTTCAGATGGTCCGGCAGTCTATCGAGCCCTCAATGAATTAGAAAAGGAGAAAGCAGTGATCTCCCAATGGGATACATCAGCAAAGGGAGCTGCAAAAAAGTTTTATACAATCACGGGTAAAGGAATGCAGCTGTTATGTGAATTCAAGACGGATATGGAACAACGAAAGAAAAATATGGAATTCTTTCTGAATGAATTTGAAAAAACAAAATAATTTAATAAGAGGAGACTTATTATGGAAAAATGTTGTTCATGCGGTATTGAACTGGAAAATGATGATATCTACGAGGTAAAAGGAAAAATCTTTTGTGATGATTGTGCCCTTGGTCAGCACAAATTGGTCCAAACCTGTGATCCCAGTGCCGTCCACAGCGCCAAACTGGACCGGCAACGATCCGGCCATACGGGTACCCAGGGCTTAACACCCCGTCAAAAAGAGTTTTATGAGTACATTGTGGCTAACAACGGGGTAACGGTTGCCCAATTTGTGAAAAAGTTCGGGCTGACACCTGAGGATGTCAGTTCAGAGTTAAGCGTTTTAAGACATGCCGAGCTGGGCAAAGGCCAAAAACGCTCAGATGGTGTCTATTTTGTTGTTTGGGAATCCTGATGTTTAATAACATTAAGGAATGACGTAGGGATGTTTTATTAAATGTGACAGCAACACAAAGATATACAACTACAGGTTGAAATCCACAAAAATAACAACCAAGATGGTAAATTTACCATCTTGGTTGTTCTTTTTTAATTCCGCATTAATAAATATCCCTGCGGTAAGCTGACAGGTATAATTCGTACCATGTTCATTTGCAAGAAACTGTACCCAAAATGCATCAAAACTAAAAAAAATAGATTTTGTTGAAATTATGCTATAGTATATAACTTGTAGGAGGGAAAAAATGAAACTCATATTTAAAACAGATAAAAACATGGCTATAGAAACCGCGCTTATTTTCACTCATCCAAATGAGCAGGAGGTAAAACAACAGATTGAGATTGCTATACAAAAAAACGAAAAAACAATAACGGCACTTAATGCGTTGAATAACCGAAATATCCAAGTGCCTATACAGGCAATCCTTATTGTAGAATCAGAGGAACGCATGTGCAATTTACGATTAACTACAGGTGAGATGTATTTATACACGAAACGGTTAAAATACGCGGAAGCAGATTTCATTAACAATGGCTTTATACGGATAAACAATCAAACGATCGTCAATATCAAAGAAGTACAACAATTTGCACCCACAACTAATGCTAGAATTGAAATAACGTTAAGTGACGGTTCCTCATATTTTATTAGCAGACATTACATTAAAAATTTCAGGAGGGCTTTATCATGATAAAAAATTTAAAACAATCATTTTTTCAGGTATTCGCAGTTACATCGGTATGGATAACACTGCTACTCACTATTTTTTTCAACGGACAAACCATTGCCTTGAGTTATCTTTGGAACTTAATTGGAATTTCGACTATTTCCGCACTTTTATTTGGTGTTATTTATAGCGGTTTGTGGAACTACCTTACATTAAAACCAATCAGCAATATTCTAATTTCTTCAATTTTGAATATTGTGGGAGGCTTAACAGCCGTTTGGCTATTCTCTTCAGAGATGTTCTATTTAATTGCACCATGGATTCCAGGTATGGTGATTCTTTCAATCATATTACACACGATTACTTTCTATTTGTACGCAAAGATGGATGCTAAAAAGAAAGCTAAGGAACTAAATGATTTGGTAAAAAACAAAATCAATTAAAAGGCACTCGTGACTAAAATAGAAAACCCTCTGAAAATAATCAATGAATGGTTTCAGGGGGTTTTTCTTGTATTTCTTTTCATAAATTTAATCGCTGCTTCCGTTAAGGCTGAAAATGTCCGTGAAATCTCAAGTAGTTAACTGTCCCTGGCCATTGATGTTTATTTCATTGGCTTTTCTATCCATATCATCTAAAGTTTCCGGAAATACTGTCGATATCAGTAAGATGTTATCAGCAAATAAAAATTAAGAGGAGATATTATGGAAAGCCCCAAAAATAAAGTTATCAAAACGATTATTTCCAAGAAGAAATCAGGCAGGCAGAGTGATCACCCCAGGAATTTGATAAGGGCCGTTTTAATCTTTTTAGGTATTTTTATGGCAGCTACCTTGCTAGGATGCAACACCCCAGCCAAAGAATCAAAGACGGCGCCATATGCGTACACGTTAATCAAATTACCTGATGACGGCTATCAACCTGTCTACGACTTCATTGCATCAGCCAATAAAACCATCGATATGACCATGTACTCATTGGTCGACTCAAATGCAGAAACCGCACTCATTGCAGCAGCACAAAGAGGCGTCAATGTTCGGGTACTTTTTAATTCAAATGCTTCAGATGGCGGCACCGTCGGCATGGATCAACCGGCCTTTGACAATCTAACCGCCAATGGTGTCAATGTTGTGTATTCCTGGCCAGGTGTTTTGTGGCATCAAAAAAGTATTGTTGTGGATAACAAAAAAGTTGCGATTATGAATTGTAATCTCGTCGCCCAATATTATTCAGTATTACGGGATTTTATTGTAATCACCGATAATCCAGCCACCGTATCCGGTGTGGCAGCCACATTTGAAGCGGATTACAGCAACAATACCATTGCTCCGGTTACCGGTGATGTGCCTCCAGGTTCGGAGCTGGTTTGGTCCCCAGGAGCGGAAAAAGAATTTACCCAAATGATTGAGTCTGCCCGTCCCGGCACAATACTCTATGTTGAAACAGAGCAGTTGGATAGCACGCCAATAGAGGACGCCCTCATCGCCGCAGTTAAACGGGGCGTGACTGTTAATTTTACCATGACGAATACCCCCGAATTTACCGATGGGTTTAATACCCTGAAGGCCGGTGGTGTGAATGTAAGCTTGTATCCAAGTGGGGCTCCCCTTTATATTCAAGCAAAAGCCATTTCGGTCAATAACGACATGGTTTACATCGGCAGCACAAATCTTACAACCACCAGCACCGATAACGATCGTAATGTGGGAATTATTACTCAAAATTCCACGGTTGTCAAAGGTGTTATCTCAACGTTGACCAGCGATTTTGAAGGTGCAACCCCCTATTAAACTTTGCTGCACAGGAGACAGGTTCAAATCTGATCAGATTTGAACCTGTCTCCTGTTTTTTTATGCCCGCCGTTCTAGAAAAACTTTGCAATCTCCTCTGCTGCTTTTCTTTTTGGCATTTTAGGTTCCTGGGTGCCATATCCCAATGCGATCACAGACACAATCATTTCATCGTCACCTATGGATAGCATTTCCCGAATTTTGTCAGCATCTCGAATTCCCATAACTAAAGTATCCAATCCCATATCCTTTGCCTTAAGAATCAGAATGCCATTGTGCAAACCCAAATCATATAATCCCCAGCCGTTTCCCAGTTCATTGACTGGTTCTCCGCTTGGATCAAATCCAGATGAATTTTTAACAAATGCTGTGATAATCAATACCGGTGCATCTGCAGAACTGTTGGCATTAAACGGCGGCAAACACGCTTGTTTGAATTTGGTAAGGGATTCTTCTGACCGAATGACATAATACCGGGCTGACTGAAAATTTTTCCATGATGGTGCCAAAACCGCAGCATCGATAATCACTTTAACCGTGGCTTCATCTACCTTTTTAGCCGGATCATACTTTCTTACACTTCTTCTTGATTCTATGACTTTTTGAAATTCCATAATGACCTCCATGGTTTTTATTAATTAATATACCCCGTTCATCATTGAAATAAACTATTTCTGTCAATCTACTGCGATCAAGTGAAAAAAACATAAGGGACGGTTCTTTCGAGTTCTAACGAATCGATACTTACACCGCTATTATAGCTAATTTTTTGAAACGCCTTCCCAATCCTTCAGGAACTTCTCTATGCCCTGATCCGTTAACGGATGCTTAAGCGAATCCATTAATACCTGATAAGGTATGGTGGCAATATCTGCGCCGGCCATGGCGGCCTGGGACAGATGGTTTCGATTCCGGATGCTTGCGGCGATCACTTCTGTCTTTATTCCATAATTCCTGAAAATGAACATGATCTCCTCAATCAGTGCGATCCCATTGGATCCAATGTCATCAATTCTGCCGATAAAAGGTGAAACATAGGCTGCACCAGCCTTGGCTGCCGCCAATGCCTGAGTGGTAGAAAATACCAGAGTCACATTTACCCTGATCCCCTTTTTGCTCAGGATCGATGTCGCTTTGATCCCTTCAGCCGTCATTGGGACCTTGATGATGATGTTCTTGTGAAGGATGGAAATTTCCAACGCTTCCGACACCATGCCTTCTGCTTCAAGAGAGATGACTTCTACGCTGATTGGACCATTCACAATTTCAGTGATTTCATTTATCACTTCCTTAAAATCTCTTCCTTCCCTGGCAATCAGAGACGGATTCGTTGTGACACCATCGATGATTCCCAGTTCTGCAGCTTTCCTGATCTCTTCCACATTCGCAGTATCAACAAAATACTTCATTTTATTTTCTCCTTATCCCTTATTTTCGAATGGCAAAGGTGTGGCAAAGAGGCGTTTCGTTTGTCAAATACCTTCTGGCTTCGAAGCCCACTCCACTATTATTTTATAAGTTAAATGACAGGCTCGGCCACTATTTATCTGTTACCCTTCAACAGTGAACATGATTTTTCGGCTGTTACTTTATCCCTTTATAACTTTCACGTAATACGTTCTGTGCCTTGGTCCGTCGAATTCGCAGAAATATATACTTTGCCAAGTTCCCAAAAGAAGTTGCCCTCCGGTTATAGGTATGGTATCTGAAGATCCCATACAACTTGCCTTGATATGGGCAGCGGAGTTTCCTTCAGCATGAAGGTAGTCTTTATCTTTCCATAGGAATGTTTTGTCAAACTTCATCAGAATATCATGTACCACATCCGGATCCGCTCCTTCATTGATTGTTATTCCTGCAGTGGTATGGGGGCAATATATGACCGCAATTCCCTCCTGGATCCCTGTCTTTTGGACAGCTTGACGCACTTTGTGAGTAATATGTATCATTTCAGATTGCTTATTTGTATTTATGGAATATTTTTCAATCATCTTTTTTCTCCCTTCCAATTGTTTTCCAGCGGCATAATATCAGCACAATTCTATTCCGTATTTGCAAAAAAGTCCAACCATATGCTCCGTTTTATGTATAGAACCAGCGACCATATAGCTGTTCTCTTCAGCAAATTTGTAAGCTGCCAGAACCCTCGCTCTATGCACTGTTTTGAAACGACCCAGTCTCTCCAGGCACTGGGTAAACCCTGACTCCCGATCCGAACCTGCTAGACCAAAGGAACCGTTGGTACCATAAAGCCCAGTGTTTTTGCATTGGGAAGGTTTTGTATTGTTTCTCTTTTAATTTTTCAATTACCCTTAACCTGAACATAATCAGCCTATTGGTACACAGATTTCACACTTATGGTTTTTAACCATTTTATTAGCATATCTTTCCATAATCGGCTTTGAATCATCCATCTTATAACCATGTATGCTGAGTTCCATAAAGAGTTCATGCCATGCCTTCTCAACTGCTTCAGCCGTATGCTCAATGTCAAAAACAGCATATTCACCTTCACAGATCTTACCCTTTTTCACATCATTATAATTGATCAATTGATCTTTCTCCACAATCAGACAGGCATCGTACCGACAGTCTTCCGGTTTAGTCGTTTCCGGATTATCCCAGGGAATTCCCAGTATGATCGATTCGTCATTCAATAAAGCATTCGCCATTGCCCAGGTTTTTAATTTCTCCATTGTCTGAATATTCCCCAACCCATAGGAACCAATTTTCCGGATGTATGCAATTTCATATTCCGGCATCATTTCAACATTTATTTTCATTTCAATTTACTTCCTTTCGATCAACATTGTCAGATCGGTCTATAAGCAATTTACCATGATTTAAAATGAAAATAAACGAAAATTTGAAAAAATATTTTTCTTAAATTTTGCTATATTTATAAAAGCCTTTCCGGAGGTGATTCCTGCATAATTAAGGTAGAGAAATGCTTTGAAAGAATAAACTTCTCCGGTGGATTTCATTGTTTCAAAAAATCCCTTCATGGGTTCCAGCATGTCCATGTGATAAACTGGGGAACCAAATCCCACTATATCACCTTTATTAATGGCTTTTAAAATAATCTGAAAGTTTTCCCTATTGGCTCCCTGTCCCAGATCCAACAGCTCCAAAGAATGCCCGTCTTTTTCTATTGCTTTTTTCAGAATTTCAGATGTTATTTTTGTGGTTCCATTAGGAGATATGTAAATCAATTTAAAATGCATCATCGTCTCCTCTTTCAAATTTGTTGTCGTTATTCAATACGTTTAAAACTCCATATTTCGGATAATTTCCAAATATCTGTCTGTGGCGGCCTCCGAAGGTTTCCCCTTTCTGCAGATATCCAGATTACCGAGTTTGCGATTGGGACGCTCAACGATCATCCTGTTCTGGTTATCCAGTTTCTTGTTCAATGCAGCCAGTGATTCTGTGAACCGTTCATCTTTTCGTGCTTTTGCGTAGAACGAAAGAACGTAGGTATAATAGAACAGGTTATATCTCAAAAACGGATACTCCACTTGCATGAATAAAGTTCCTATGCCAAAGTGACAGGGTCCGACCGGCGTCTTCACTGTCCAGTGATCAAGGAGGGTTTCTACAGCCCGGTCAAGATCCGGTAAGCCTTCATGGATGCCTGCAAGACGAAAGGCATCCAGGGCAAGAAGGGTAACCCCAGGATTTGAAGCATCGGTTTCAGGACCATGACCGAATATGAATTTACGACATCGCCAACCTCTGTCATCGAATCTGTCTGATAGCAGATAATCCAGAGCTGCCTGTACACGCGGATGGCTGGCGTATCCATTTTTGCAAAGAGCTACTGCTGCGTGGGCAGTGTGGCAGGGGTAGATTTGACCCTTCGGTGCAATGCGCACACGACCATCCTCTCTGAAAGCAGCCAGAACCAGTTCGGCTGCCCCCTGAAGCGCCTCATGATCTTCTGGCACTTTCAATTCGCCCATAATCATCAATGCCGTCAGGGTGCTGATCGGTTTTTCAATGCCAAGGCGTCCGTCGAGTGTTGCCCAGAAATCTGCCCCGTTGTCATGTCGGGTGGCAAGGAGCTGCTTTAAATCGGCTTGATTTGGATTATGATGGTTTTTCATAGGTATCCTCCCTATTAAAAGTGCATACTTGATAATATAATTATTTTATCATATTATATAGATACAAATAATTCAAGGAGGAAAACATTATGAAACGAGAAATTGAAATCTTTGATTATGCTACTGAAATTATAAAAGCAGTCAAAACAGGGGTTTTGTTAACGACAAAAACAGCTGACAAAGTAAATACGATGACTATTTCTTGGGGTACACTGGGGATTGAATGGTCAAAACCAGTTTTTACAGTTTTCATTATAGAATAGTACATTTTGAAGTTCATTGAATGCACAAGCTGAGTAGAACGGGAAACCTATAATGTATCATCCTCAATCGCTTCACTACAAAGGATAGAGACACAAAGCGTTCGAACACCGAGGCAGCCTATTGATTTTTAATCGCTGGCCTTCTTATTCATGCAAATCCGACAATAAAAAGAGGCTCTGTTTTTCAGCAACGAAAAATATAACCTCTTAACTTTTTGCCTTATCTATGAAAGGTTTTCACACCCCCGCAGCTTTTGCCTGCATGACCGTGTTTTTAACATCATCCTTGATAAAAGCGAAAGACAATTTATCAGTTTCTTTCTGATTCTAGTTAAAGAAAAAAGCACCTTTATGCCGGGGGAGGTGCTTTGAGACTGTATATAAAAGCAAGTCCTGGAGACAATCGTAACATATGGTGTCTGCATCATAGCGAATAGTCGATAGCCTGTTCGCGCATGTAGCAGACAACGATTTACCATTGTCCCAGGACAGTTTTCCAACAAACTCAAGGGTAAGAGTTGGATCTTAGCCTTTTTTAATCTTTAATATTCCAATCTGTTTGCATAATGGTCCTCCTTAATAAGACGTACGGTCTTATTTCAGGGCGCAACGATAAATAAATGTCAGCAAAGAAATTTATCCAAAATAAGAGGTTAAGATATGGGTGGCCCCTTTAATTTTTGATCCTAATCTTTCCACTTGAATTCATTAATTTTCTTTTCGGCTTCCTCTTTGGTAATTCCATATTTTTCCTGGATAACACCTGCGAGTATCTTCGCATCACCCTTAACCATATCGAGATCATCATTGGTTAGTTTTCCCCAATTTTTCTGTGCTTTTCCTTTTAACTGTTCCCATTTACCTTCAAAGATATCTTTATTCATAATGTTCCTCCTTATAATAATTGAAGCTTGATTGCCTCTATTATTATTTTTACCCTAAAAATCTTTTATTAATCACATCATCGACATAAATTTTTGTATTTGGGGTAAAGACCGGCCAGGGAGCATCTTCTTTGTAGGCGGTTTCCAATTTTTTTCGTATGATATCATTGGTTTTAAAGGCGAGGTTCTTAACCTGACTTTTGGAATCTTTAATCTGGAATAACAAACAGTGTGTATTATTTCACTTGTAATGGGTCAGGTCCATTATGTGTTTTTAGGGTACCAGCCCCACTAAAACTAATTATTGTTTAGTCTTATACGAAGTGCGTTAATCGCTTCTTCCAATTCAACATCTTCCCCATTGGCAATGCGAATGGCATTTTGAGCGTTCATGGGTATTTTAATATCAGGACTTACACCGCCAATCCCCTTCTGGCTATCCAGCTGTATCGCTTTATTTTCATTTAAGGATTGTCCCGATGGCCAGTGAACGGTGATTTCTCCGGGCATTTTTGCCTCGGAACCTGCTAAACCAAAGGAACCGTTGGTTCCATAAAAGCCCAGTGTTTCGGCATTGGGAAGGTTTTGTAAGCCCATGGCCAGCCCTTCACCCGAACTCACACATTTAGGATTGATCAGCACAATGACCGAACCGCTAAAATATGGTTCTGAGGGTTCGATGGTTAATGCCTGGGAACCGTCTTCCATAGACTGAAGTTCAAATGCGTTTGTGTCAGGATTATAAAGATTCTGATATTCAAAAAAAGTCTTCTGATTGTAAAAATAACCCAGGATATCGGCTGTCATCTGGTCCAGCCCGCCGATGTTATTGCGAAGATCTAGGATGATCCCTTTAGTGTCATTCTGCTGAGCCGCTTCAATAGCATTCCCCATTAATTTCAGTGTGGACTCAGGATTGCCCGTTTCATGCAAATCTGCATCTAATTCTCCTGAAATCTTGATATAGCTGATATTATCATCCACCAACTTTGTTTCCACCATAGAATCTGGCACAGGGTCCGGATTGTCTACATCCAGAAACATATCCCTTAATTTATCAGGAATCACCGAATCCGGATATTTTTTGCCCAGGGATAACCCGTCATCGTCATAGGCAGCAAGAGAAACTGAATCTGCAAGTAAATATCCTGGATTTTTATATTCCAGTTCAATTTGTTTTCCAATGGGAGCGCGAACAAGGTAGATTAACTTTTTAATTCTTAAATTCTCTGTTGTAGCAGATGTTCCGCCAAAAAGGGTCGCGACATCGTCAACAGCCACTTTAATCGGCTGGCCATTCCAGGAAACAAGCACCCGACCAGGCCGAATACCCGCCGACCAGGCAGGGCTGGATTCATCCACCCAGGTGACAATCACTTCCCCATCATTGATTTCAGCCAAAGCCAAACCAAAACCACCGCCAATGTATGTATCATCGATTTCTTTGAGATTATTCATTCTTACATGTCCATCCGGGATCTCATTAAGATAAGCTTTTAGGTTCAGATAATAGGCATTAAAATCGCCATTTTCCTGGGCTTCTTCCATCTTTACCAGATATTTCTGATGAAGATGATCCCAGTCGATGCCTTTCCAATCGGTAAAAGCGTATTCTGCTGACAGGGTATCATGTAATTCTTCAAAAGCCATAGTCCAGGTAAGATCGCTGAAATCATTTTCGGAAGTAGCTTCAGTATTATGCCTGTTGAGATAAAAGAGACCTGATGCTGCCACCAGAACCAATATAACGATTACAATCAGTGTTCGTATTTCCCTCTTTTGCATTGTTTCTCCTTTGCTTTCAATTACCCTTACCCGAATATAATCAGCCGATTGGCACACAGATTTCACACTTATGGTTTTCAACCATTTTATTTGCATATCTTTCCATAATCGGCTTCGAATCATCCATTTTATAACCGTGTATACTAGGTTCCATAAAGAGTTCACGCCATGCCTGCTCAACTGCTTCAGCCGTATGCTCAATCTCAAAAACAGCATATTCACCTTCACTGGTCTTACCTTTTTTCACATCACTATGATTGATCAATTGATCTTTCGCCACAATTAGGCAGGCATCATACCGACAATCTTCAGGCTTAGTCATTTCCGGATTATCCCAGGGAATTCCCAATTTGGTGATATTTATCCCCGAGAAGGACTATCCCTTCAGGAACGCGAACTTATCACCATCACCAGTCTATTGACCGCTGGCGGATGCGAGCCCCAATTGGACGTCCATATTAACGGGGCTTTAAACGTGGGAATCACACCGGAGAAGATTATCGAAGCATTTATTCAATGTATTCCCTACACCGGTTTCCCAAAAGTTTTAAATGCCGTCAATGTTGCCAAACAAGTTTTTGCCGCGCATAAAAAACCAGTCTGATGACAATGACCTTATCCAGACTTGTGGCGATGCAGTATGATCCTTACAAGCAACTGAAAATCAAAGCATGTCACAGAACCTCTGCCCAGGTTTTAAATCAGATCACTGATAACTGCATGAAAGAAACGTCCTCAGTGGTCTTCCGGTCTCTACCGCATCATGCAAAAACAGGTTAAATGCATCGCTTCCGAAGGATGTGATTCCATGAGTTTAAATCCGAAGTGCTCGTAGAGCGGAACATTCTCAGAATTGAAGGTCTCCAATACCATGGGCAGCTTTTTATTTTCACACGCCTGAATGACAGGCATGATCAAATCTCTGAAAGCGCCGGTGCCTTTCAGAGATTTGTCAATTGCGATGGTCAACAGATGATAGACGTCCCCATCGAAATATTTCAGATGCCAATTTTGAGGGATAATTTCAGCTTCCTGCACGGCTTTTTTTTGAAGCCACAGAAGCTCATCTTCGGTGGCCGTTTCCAACAATTTCTGAGCTGACTGCTGCAGCATTTCAAACAGCTTTTCTTCAGGCAATTCTCCTGTTGAATATCCTATCAGTAATCCTTTGCCGCCATCTAGCACACTCACCGCATTTTGCCGGTCAAATGCCTGAATCTGTCCCTCAAACTGCAAATCAACAAGCAGTCCGGCACGCTCCAAATCGTTGATTTGAAACATCATCCCGGGATCTTCCATAAACCTTGTTTTCATGAGCTGTGCATAGATTTTTAATTCATCTTCTTTCATGATCGCTTCTCCTCGCCATTATAATTATTTTTTTCCTTGCCTCAAGACCTGAATGTTTGAGGAGGAAACTCTTGTCTGTCATCTCACATGCTATAGATGGTTATTGTATCGCCATTCAACAGGAATGTTTCATTTATCGATCAGCCCATTAAACTCCTCCCAGCCATTCAAGCAACCCCAGCTCAACAACGGTAATGAAAAAGGAAATACACAATCCAAAACCAATACTTTTAGTGATGTCCTTTTTTCTGAATAGGGCAAAACAAATGGATACCAGAATTCCAACACCTATGAAAATCAGACCGGCAACAAAAATGGAATTGGATGCTTCTGCCACTGAAATCACTCCGGAAGCATTATAGCGCAGCTGAAAAGCAACCGCTGCAATGGCCATAACCGCAGATGGTAAAATGGTGGCAAAAATGGCAATGCGACTGGATCTTGTTTCATGCTTATGAGGTCTGAGTCTCCAGGCCAATAATCCGATTAGGATGCATAATGGAATAATAATAATCATGATTTCTTACCTCCTTGAAAATTTAATTTCAGCGGTGCCTGGGTACATAGATTAAATACATTTCCCTATAATCAGTTAAGTGAATCAATTCCTGTAAGCAATTATTATCTCTCGAAAACAATAATTTGTTTCCTTTTATTTTCCAATGCTTCCTATCAAAGCCACGGAATCAGTCGATATCGGGTATGATCCGCATATTCCTTATAGCCAGGGAGCTTTTGTTTCAGGGTTTGATCTTCCATATAGGTGCGTATAACCAACAAAACCGAGGTCATCACAGCAGGAATCATTGCCCACAACGAACCCAGATATAATGGCGTGAAGGCATAGGAAAGGATCATTCCCAAATAGCCGGGGTGACGGATAAACTTGTATGGGCCACTGCTGCACACCGTATGCCCCCGGTCAAACTGAATCCGGACGGCGGTTGAGAAAAAATGGTTGACTGCCATCGCCCAGATTTCTATGGCGACCCCAAGAAGAAAAAATGACATTCCCAAAAGGTGGATAATCGTAGAAAGTTCTGGCGTCCATCCCCAGCGAAAATCAAGTCCGGCAACCAGAAAAATGCTCAGACTGCTGACGATAATGAAGTTGGTGACCATTTTATCCCATGGTTCCACGTTTTCTTTTTTGCTGCCTCGTTCGGCGATGACATCCAAGGGCAAAAGGAAGATACCAATCAGCGGAATCAGCAGGTAAATTCCAATATACAGCCATGCGTAAAACCATTTGAAGGTCCCCGCAGCCCCGAACAAAAGCGTGGAAAGCAAAAGGATCGCGATAATGATCTGAACCACTCGCCTTAGAATATTATGTTTGAATTCAGGACTGCTTTGAAGCAGTTTATCGAGATTTCTCATGATGCACATTCCCCCATAATAATTAAAACATCTTTTATCCTGCATTATTTCTCTTTTCAGACAGGTTTGCGCAGCCAATTTCAATTGCCTCCAATAAATTGTAATATTATTCAATAATTTATACGATTTATTCAAAACTCATTGCATGTTTCATCCAGATGTTGTATAAATATATTAAATAATAAATATATCGAAGGAGACTATGATGAAATTATTTAGAAAAGTTGCCGTCACATCAATACTTTTTGCTTGTTTATCCACGACAATCATGTTCAACAACACGGTTTTTGCAAAACAACAACCGGCTCCAGATCCAACCACTCCCCCGGATTCAGTTGTTATCGTTCTCGATCCCGGACATGGCGGTACAGATCCAGGGGCAAGTACAGCATTTTCAGATTTTGATGAAAAATATTTCAACCTGGAAATAGCCAAAGCTGCAAAAGCTTACTTGGAGACAACTTATACAGGGGTGACTGTTGATCTGACCAGAGAAGATGATACTTATCTGTCACTGAGCGATCGGGTTGGCAAGGCAGCCGGCTATAATGCCGATATTCTGGTGAGCATTCACAACAATGCCTATGATGGTACAGCCCGAGGAACTGAAGTCTGGGTCACAAACAACAAGGGCTATAAAACAACTTCCGCCCAGTTGGGAGAGTTGATATTGGGTCAGATCGAAACAATGGCAGACGAAATAACACCTGAAAAGGGTGCGGTGGTGTTTACAAAACGGGGAGTCAAATACAGTAACTACTATACAATCATCAATAACAGTGTGAAGGCCGGTTTTCCTGGTATCATCATCGAGCATTTATTCATGGATAACTATTATGATTATCAATATTTTCTTTCAAGTCAGGAAAAATTGGAGCGACTGGGAAAAGCTGACGCTTTAGCCATAGCAGATTATTATAATCTGGAACTTAAATAAAAATTCATTTTTATTGTAACACGTTTTATTTTACATTGTTTTCAGAGACCCTTGCTTCAATATCATTCATTCCGCTGTATTGCTCCTTCACCAGTTCAATAAACAAAGGAAAAATCAATGATGCCATCTATTTTCACCAATAGATGATCCGTAGAAGAAAAAACAGTATTCCCAAAAGATGAATAATCGTAGAAAGTTCTGGCGTCCATCCCAGCGAAAATCAAGTCCGGCAACCAGAAAGATGCTCAGACTGCTGACGATAATAAGTTTGGTGACCATTTTATCCGATGTTATTTCTCTTTTCGGACAGGTTTGCGCAGCCATCCCAAATATATCAAAAGACAGGACGTCAAAGCAGGGACAATGATTTGGATTGTATTTAAAAATGGTGTTATCGTAACGCCAAAGAGACTAATCGGTAAAACTCCGCTTAGTCCCAGTGATGCATGAACAACTGCTTCCCATGCGGTTACTCCCGCAAAGAATTTAAAAAGCTCTTTGGACATATCACTCCCACCTTTCAAGGATCTTTTCTCAATTTATTTTCCTATCAGTCATAGGAAAATAATCTAGGATAATTATTTCCATAACATAAAAAACATAACTGTATGCATCGCTATATTCATGATACATGTCAATTTCAAGTTGAAACATATTGATATATTCCATCGTCTCCATATTCCCGGCATATTTTTTTCTCATCACATCTAAATTTATTTGCATATAGTCATAGTAATTTTCAGTCCAATCAGTTACCGGCAAAACAAAATGGCCCTTTAACGCATACCCGGCTTTTTCGATTATTTTCAATTGGTTGCTAACCGTATCAATTTCCGGATATTGCTCATGCCAATAGTTATAGATTTTCTCAGCTGGAGAATCGGTCAACCAGCTTGCTTCACTACACACCAAATAGCCACCGGCTTTGAGCAGTCGCTTCCAATCATTGATTCCCTGTTCGAATCCGGTAATAAAGATTGAGCCTTCAGACCATATCAAATCAAAACTTTCATCTGGAAAAGTCATCTCAAACATAGACATGTACAAACCGCTTAATCTGTTTTCCAATCCTTTTTCTTTTGCAGACCGATTCAGTTGTTCAATGAATGGCATATGATTGTCAATTCCTATAATTGTAGCATTTAAAAAGTTTTCAGCCAGCAGAAAAGCGGGAGTTCCAACACCGCAACCCACATCTAAGATTTGAATTGGCTCGTCTTTTTTTGGATATATCGCCATGGACTTTTGGGTAGACTCTGTGCTTCCGGGACCGAGCCTTTGCATATTAGCAAATGCTTCGAAAAAGCAAGGTTTAAGTTCCATTATTGACCTCCTGTGCAATTTTTCTTATTTTAAAGAATGTATACCCCTACATGCCTGGCATAACCAACAAATGGCCTTTGTCACCCTGCAATATGTTTGATCTAAGAATAAATAATGATCTTATCATCAAATTTCAAACTTTCGGTTTGATTTGTTGCATAGTAAATGGCCAATCCATTGATGCTGGTCCAGAAAGGACCGTCAGCATACATGGCGTCATTTGTATTTATAGGATTTCCACATATCCTTCAGTTCCGTGCACTCGGATGCGTTGCCTGTCTTTGATCAGCCTGGTCGCATTCTCCACTCCGACAACTGCCGGCAAGCCATACTCACGCGCGATAACGGCGCCGTGGGTCATCAGTCCGCCAACCTCGGTGACCAGTCCTTTTATGGATACAAACAATGGTGTCCAGCTGGGGTCCGTAAAGACGGTGACTAATATATCCCCCTCTTCCAGATCCGCCTCTTCCAGGTTTAAGATGATCCGGGCCCGTCCCTCGATGAGTCCGGAAGAAACTGACAGACCTGCAATCGCGGCCGCTGGGAGATTTTCTCGTTTGTACTCACCTGAAATGATTTCACCATCAGACGTCATTACACGTGACGGCGTCAGTTTTTCATATAATCTGTATTCATCTTTCCGTTTGCTGATGATCTGGTCATCCAGCTTATTTGTGCCTACGACTTCCCGAAACTCTTCAAAAGTGAGATAGTAAGTATCTTCTTTTTCATGAATAACGCCTGATTGTACGAGCTGTTCGGCGACCTTCAGCAAAGCCTGTTTGTAAACAAAGTAGCGACTAACCATGTCGTATTTTGGATATTCGCGATAACCGATAAAATTTCGGATTAAGTCAATCATCCGTTTTGTCTCTCCGGCTTTTTGTTCGCCATCCGGTAATTGCTTTAATCGATTGAGTAGCTCCTGTTCTTTTTTCAAAGCTTCCTGTCGTCCCTGCTCAAATTTCCGATTGCCGGCATTAGGCTCAACGTTCCTGACATTGCTGAGAATCATGGGAATCAGTATCGCTGGTTTTTCACTCCACCGTGTTTTAGTAATATCAATTTCTCCGGCGCATCGCATGCCGTATTTGTTAAGATAAGCATCGATAGCGTCCCTGATTTCCTGTCCGCCATCAAACTTAACCAGTTCTTCCAAAAAGTTGTCATTTTTTACATGCTTTAAATAATCAATGACTTCCGGATAAGGACGAATCACATCTGCGACATTCAATAAGTCCAGACCCATTTCCGAAGTAATATTGTTTGGTTCCGATTGCGAAAGCGTATCTGCGGCATTTTTTTCACCCAACCATACTTCCATTTTTTCATTGATCCATGATGAAGCGTCTATAGCAGCCATAAATACACCTACACTTTGTGGGTCAAATAAAATCTTCTTCAATTCCTGGATATCTTCCCGAATAAAATCAAATAAATCCGCCCCTGATTTCGTTCGGATGTTATTTTTCAACTCTTCTATGGACCTTTGACTGCTTTTAATCAAATCAGAAACGATGGTCGGATTTTTTTCGATTTGTGCCTGAAAATCCGATGCCAACTGACCGGTATTGCTCTTACCGGGCCTCGAATTTTTTTTATCATCTGATTCCAGTTTTATAAAACCGTTTCGCTCTAATACGGTCATGAGTGCGTCTTTCATTAGCGGATCGTGTTGTCCCATGGTATGTAATAACATTTTTCTGCTGTCAGGTGAAGCCAGCATAAGTGTGACATCAACAAACAACCGCCCCCCAGCTTGATGCATGGGTGCATTTGTTGTTAACAGGAAGAAAGACATTCCCAATGGTTTCAGGGGATCCGTCATCATTTGCTGATGACCCACCGACACGTAAACGTGATTTTCTTCATCATTTGCTTCGGGGATGGGGTATAAAGTCGTGATCGGCCGGCTCTGGACAATATAAAACGACTCATCAGCCAAACACCATTCAATGTCCTGGGGGCAGCCGAAATGTGCTTCGATCTGTCTGCCCATACGCTCAAGCTTCAAAATCTGCCCATCAGTCAGCGCCTGCCGATTCCGCCGCTCAGGCTCTATCTCCTGTACTTTCGTACCGCCATCTTTTAAGGCATAAACAGCCAGCTTCTTGGAGGATATCTTCTTATCGATAAGCTTGCCGATACGCACTTTATAGTTATCGGCATTCACCAGACCGGAAACCAAAGCCTCACTAAGTCCGAAGCTGGCATCAATGGATAACACCTTCCTGTTGGAAGTAACGGGATCGGCAGTAAACAGGATTCCTGCCACCTCCGGGAAGACCATCTTCTGAACAATCACAGCCAGTTGAACGTCGCGGTGGTCGAAACCGTTTTGAAGCCGGTAAATGACTGCCCTCTCAGTAAAGAGCGATGCCCAGCATCTGCTGATATGCGCAAGGATGGCCTCCTTTCCGATAATGTTCAGATACGACTCTTGCTGTCCTGCAAAGGAGGCCGTCGGCAGATCCTCTGCGGTTGCACTGGACCGTACGGCATAGGCCGTTTTTTCATTAAGCCTGGTGAGGAAGCGGGTAATTTCTTCATTGATGTCTTGAGGAATGGCGATCCCTTCAATGACCCTGCGAATCTCACCGCTGAGTATACCGATTTTATCCCGGTCTTCCAGCTTGAGATGCGATAACTGATCAAGCAAGCCGTTAATCGACGATGTTTCCTTCAGGATTCTTTTAAAGGCTTCGGTAGAAATACAAAAGCCATCCGGTACGCGAATGCCTTCAATCCTGGAAAGTTCCCCCAGGTTCGCACCTTTACCCCCAACAGCCATGAGTTTTGTTTTGTCAATATCCTGAAACCCAAGCACAAGTGAATACATATATTTCCCCCTTTGGCAATTCCTTCTTCCATAATAATACCTCCCCAAAAACGCATTTCGTATTATTGCATTATAGCAGTAACAAATGAAAACAAGTAGTCAGTTTTTTAAATTTTATATATGGTATAATTAAAGTAGGAAATGATTGCTGAGTGTTTTTGGGATGATACTGATTAGAAAAAATCTAATCAGTATTTTTTTGCGTTAAACATCACATGCTATCAGCTAACTCTATATCATCCTCTGAATTCATTGTAAATAAAAAAAAGAGCACTGCTGCTCCTGATGCAGCACAATATGCTCATACTCTTACAAAAAACTGGAAATTAACCTCTTTTACTAATTTCATTTGTTATCAATGATTTTGATGACACGGGGACGTTTTGACTGTCATATATCCCCTTGTTTCTTCTTAGGATATGATAAACGAAACGTCCCTTTGGCTTTCGTCTTGCCACTTCTGATTTCACTTCCAAATATTTTTATCAGTATATCACATTTAAAATAAATGACAATTTATTATCAGAAAACCGTTATTGACAAACCAGCTATTAAGTGTTACTATATAGCTGTAGTAAGTAATACAGAATAGCCTGGAGGTGATTGTTTTGGAAAACCTAACGGAAATGTTCAAAGGCCTGCTTGAGGGTTGTGTACTTGAAATTATTAGCTGCGGAGAAACCTATGGCTATAAAATCACACGGCGGTTGAATGCTCTCGGCTTCACAGATGTTGTGGATGGAACGGTCTACACCATTTTGGTACGGCTTGAGAAGAATAAACTCGTAAACATGGAAAAAAAGCCGTCCGATATGGGGCCGCCGCGCAAGTTTTATGTGCTCAACGACGCAGGGCGCAAGGAACTACGGAAGTTCTGGGAAAAATGGGAGTTCGTATCATCAAAAATTAACGAGTTAAAGGAGAATAAACAATGAATTTTTGGGAAAAAATCACCGGTAGTGACATGACTAAAGAATTGAAAACTTTTGAATCGCGAGCCAAAAAGCTGCCGGCTGATTATCAAGCGGCATGGGAAAAAATTAAGGCCTATCTTTGGCCGCACTCAGATCTCACCGGTCGCAATCTCATGCCAATTCTTGACGGTGTGCTTGGCCTGCTCGAAGAAACGGCGGCGGACGGTCAGAGTGTCCAAGAGGTTTTGGGTGACGATATCAAAGGCTTCTGTTCAGCGCTAGTCGGTGAAGAAGGGGCAAATTCTTTTCGCGACAAGTGGCGCAAACAACTCAACAATAATATCGCTAAAAAATTAGGTAAATAGGAGACTAAAATGAGAATACAAGATATCATCTTAGGTAAAAAAGAGTGGCGAGCGCACATGGCTCGTGTCAAAGCGCTCCCCCAAGATTATCAGATTGTTTATAAAGAGATTCAAAAACATCTCTTTAAGGTCGGCCCTGTTGAGCTAACCGAGGGGACGGGTTTGCTCTCAGGAATTATCGATCTTTTTGAAGAGGGCGCGGCCCTGGGGAAAGGCGTGCTCGAAGTGACGGGCAGTAACGTAGCGGCTTTCTGCGACGATCTTATCAAAGATTCAAAAACTTACGCTGACATCTATCAAGAATCTGTTGACCAAAAAGTTAACAAGGCCATGAAAAAGGTTACAGATAAAACAAAGTAAAAGGGGATATCGGGATGGAAAAAGCAATCCATGTAAAAGGACTGCAAAAGTCCTACAAGCAGCTTCATGTCTTGAATGACGTCGATTTCGAAGTGGAACCGGGCAGTATTTTCGCTCTGCTCGGCTCCAACGGCGCGGGCAAGACAACGATTATCAAAATTCTTACCACGCTGCTTAAACAAGATGGCGGAACTGCCACTGTCAACGGCTTCGACGTTGCGGCAAAGCCCGACTATGTGCGGCAGTCGATCAGTCTGACCGGGCAATTTGCCGCCGTGGATGAGATTTTGACCGGCCGAGAAAATGTTATCATGATTGCTAAACTGCGACACCTCAAAGATCCACGTCTGGTTGCCGACAGTTTGATTAAACGCTTCGGCTTAACAGATGCCGCAAACCGCAGGGTGTCTACTTATTCGGGCGGTATGCATCGCAAGCTCGACATCGCCATGAGCCTTGTGGGAAAACCACAGGTCATTTTTCTCGACGAGCCGACCGCTGGACTTGAT
>NZ_DATCHP010000010.1:0-19582 GCF_036508315.1 Acetobacterium sp.
AATTTAATATTTTATATGACCCATTAGCTCAGTTGGTAGAGCATCTGACTTTTAATCAGGGTGTCGGGCGTTCGAGCCGCCCATGGGTCACCAACTTAATTATTATAACCACACATTGTTGTGGTTTTTTTCTTTTTTTGAATAAAGTCAGTCCATCAAATAGAGTTGGAGAAAAACCGCAGTAAGATTGCTGACTCTCAAGATCGGATAAAAGATAAATGGTAGATTATTGGGGAAAAGGGTATAATTAATAAATGATGAATTTTCGTATTTTAAACGTAAAAGTCAACAGAATGATCTTAAGCAAATAAGGAGAGATTTATGGAAAGGAAAAAATGATGAAACAGGAAAATAATAAAGAGATTACATTAGGTGGCGGATGTTTCTGGGGAACAGAAAAATATTTTCAAGTGATTAAAGGGGTAGTGAAAACCGAGGTAGGTTATGCTAATGGAAAAACATTGAACCCTACCTATGAGGAGGTGTGCAGCCACAAAACCGGTCATGCAGAGGTCGTGAAGCTGGTCTATGACAATAGTGTGGTTTCCCTGCCTTTTTTACTGAATATGTATTACCAGGTCATTGACCCGGTGGCGGTGAACTGTCAGGGAAATGATGTGGGAGTCCAATATCGTACCGGGATTTATTATTCAGATGCACAGGATAAGGAAGTCATTTTAAAATCACTGGAAGAGCTGCAAACCCATTTTAATGCGCCCATAGCTGTTGAGGTTTTGCCATTAGAGAACTACAGCTCAGCTGAAGAGTACCATCAGAAATATCTGGATAAACATCCCGGTGGTTACTGTCACATCGGGAAGGGCGCTTTTAAAAAGGCCGCCCAGGCTGTGGATCAGTCGGATTCGAGAAATAAATTATGAGAACGTTAGGAAACATACTCTGGGTAATTCTAGGGGGGGTTATTATGGCATTGGGTTGGTTTATAGCAGGAGTCATTTGTTGTATTACCATCATCGGAATTCCCTTGGGGCTCCAGGCTTTTAAAATGGCACAGTTGGTTCTGTGGCCATTTGGGCGAACCGTTGATTTTTCAAAAATGGGAACAGGATCGATTATATTAAATATTTTATGGATTCTTATCTTTGGATGGGGATTAGCAGCAGGATCGGCGATTTTAGGAGTTTTATACTGTATCACTATTATTGGAATTCCTTTTGGTCTGCAGTGGTTTAAGTTTGCCAAACTCGCGTTATTTCCTTTTGGGGCTCAAATCATTGATATTCCAAAGTAGATCTGAATTATATGCTTGACAATAAAACAATATCAAGAATATAATCATACAGTGGGCTGTAACAGCACCCACTGTTTTTTTTACAAATTTTTATGAGGAGGGTGACAAACATCGAAAATAATAGGTCACAACAACCAATCATTGAAATAAAAGACCTGATAAAAACCTTTCATCCCAAAAGCGGTGAGGTAAAAGCGCTGGATGGCATTAATCTAAGGGTTAACCAGGGAGATATTTACGGAATTATTGGTATGAGCGGGGCCGGGAAAAGTACCCTGGTACGCTGTATCAATCTTCTGGAAAAACCAACCTCCGGTCATGTTTTCATTGATGGACAGGATATTTCAACACTGACTGAAAAGGAACTGAGAACCATACGCTATTCGGTGGGAATGATTTTTCAACAATTCAATTTACTGATGCAACGCACCGCGGAAAAAAACATTCTGTTTCCCCTGGAAATTGCCGGGGTTGAAAAGGAAACTGCGAAAAAAAGAACGGCAGAGCTTTTGGAGTTGGTAAGCTTGCCGGATAAAGCAAAGGCTTATCCGGCACAGTTATCCGGAGGCCAAATGCAACGCATCGCCATTGCCAGAGCCCTTGCCAATAACCCCAAGATTCTATTGTGCGATGAGGCGACTTCGGCACTGGATCCCTCAACCACCCGGTCAATTCTCAAGTTATTAAAAGAGATCAACCGAAAATTGGGCATTACCATTGTGATCATCACCCATGAAATGAGTGTGGTGGAAGAAATCTGCAGCCATGTGGCGATCATTGATGAAAGTAAGATTGCTGAGTATGGAAGAGTTGAGGATATTTTCAGGAATCCGAAAACCGAGATTGCCAAGAAGATGATTTATTCTGAAAGGGAACTCAGCCCTGTTGTCATGGGGAAAAATTTTTATCGAATTGTTTTTGATGAGAAATCTTCCAGTGATTCGGTTATGGCAAAAATGATCATGGAAACAAAATCCATGGTTAATATTCTTTATGCAGATATGAAAAATATTGAAGGCGTCACTTATGGGCAAATGGTGATTCAGCTGCCTGAAGATGAATTAAGCGCATCCCGAGCGATCCAATATCTCAGATCTCACCAAATTACAGTAGAGGAGGTGGAAAGTCATGTGGGATAGCTCAATGACAACTCTGATTATTCAGGGGACTTTTGAAACCCTTTATATGACTATTGCATCAACTTTTCTGGCCTATGTTATTGGGCTGCCCATGGGGGTCCTATTGGTAACCAGCGATTCAGAAGGGATTGTTCCCATGAATCTGACTAACAAGATTCTTAACGTTGTTGTTAATATCACCCGGTCCATTCCATTTCTGATTCTTTTGATTGCAGTGATTCCATTCACCCGACTGATTACAGGAACAAGTATTGGATCAACGGCAACCATTGTACCTCTGGTCATTGCTGCGGCACCTTTTATTGCCCGGTTGGTTGAATCATCCATTAAAGAAGTGGATAAAGGGATCATCGAAGCGTCCCTTTCGATGGGGGCAAGCCCACTCCAGGTAGTGACAAAGGTCATGATTCCTGAAGCAAAGCCTTCTCTGATTATCGGGGCTGCCATTGCCACAACCACCATATTGGGATACTCGGCTATGGCAGGGATTGTTGGCGGTGGAGGTCTTGGTGACATTGCCATTCGCTTTGGCTACTATCGCTATGAAACCGGGGTAATGGTTGTTACCGTGGTGCTTTTGGTTTTAGTGGTTCAGATTTTCCAGGAAGTCGGAATGAAAATTGCTCAAAAGCAGGATCGTCGAAAATAGTTTTTCAAATCAACGAGTTAATGTGATGATTGGCGATTATCATTAAAAGATTAATTTCCAGATTGACAACCAATGGCTGCCATGCTATATTACATATTATATTACTAGGAATTATATGGAATAACAGGGAAGTTATCCAAAAGAAAAGGAGAGAAGAATGAAAAAATTATTATTGGTATTATTGGTTGGGGCCATTGGTCTCAGCTTATTCACAGGGTGTTCAGCAAAGGGAACTGATGACAAAACCATTGTTGTAGGGGCAAGTCCGACACCTCACGCTGAGATTCTGAAAGTAGCCGCGGAAGTTCTGAAAGAACAGGGGTATACGCTGGAGATTAAGGAATTCACAGATTATGTACAGCCAAATCTGACCCTTGAAAGCAAAGAATTGGATGCGAATTTTTTCCAACATCTTCCTTACTTAGAAGATTTTAATGTTAAGAATGGCACAAAGCTTGTCAGTGCAGGAGCCATTCATTATGAACCATTGGGTGTATACCCGGGGAAAATTAAAACCTTAGATGCCATTGGTGATGGCACCACCATTGCAATACCAAATGATACGACTAATGAAGCCCGGGCATTACTGCTACTGGAAACCCTTGGTTTAATCAAGCTTGATCCTAATGCCGGGTTAGCAGCGACTCCAAAGGATATCGTTGAAAATCCTAAAAATATTGTGATCAAAGAGCTGGAAGCTGCTCAGCTGGCGCGTTCACTACCGGATGTGGATTTGGCAGTGATCAACGGTAATTTTGCCCTTCAGGCAGGCCTGAATGTCGATAAAGACGCCATTGCCAAGGAAGAAAAAGATTCTTTAGCTGCTAAGACCTATGCCAATATTATTGCAGTCCGTGCGGGAGAAGAAAACAGTCCCAAAACAATTGCCTTAATGACAGCACTGAAAAGCGACAAGGTTAAAACATACATTGAACAAACCTACCAGGGTGCAGTTGTACCCATGTTCTAAATCCGAACCAAACAAAAAACGTCTCCTTTCGGAGGCGCTTTTTGTTTGGTGACAAACCCATCCTGGGGACAATGGTAAATCGTTGTCTGCTGCATGCTCGAACAGGCTATCACCTGTTCGAGCATGCAGCAGACACCTGATATTACGATTGTCCCCAGGACTTACTTTTCTAATTTGTCTGCAGTCTGAAACGTCTCCTTTTGGAGGCGTTTTTTGTTTATCAGATTAAAAGAGATCAATTAAATTGTTCGTCCGCCACGATGCATGCCACTGCCATCCTGTGGATGTGTGCCACCACCGGTTCCAACGTTATCGCAAACGCCGTCGCCATCAGCATCAACAAAGTTTGCACCGCCACCGGTTCCAACATTATCACAAACGCCATCGCCATCGGCATCGACAAAGTTTGCATTGCCAGCGCCATTTCCCATACCTGAGCCAACGGGATTTCCGGTGGCATCACAGAGACCATCGCCATCAGCATCCTGATTGCCCTGATAAGCCATGTGTTGTCCCATGCCCTGTCCTGAACCTGTGCCGTCTCCAGCACCTTGACCATAACCGGAAGCTGCCATGGCACTTCCTGCGGTTGCCAACATAAAGACTAACGATGTTACCAGAATCATTTTTTTGTTCATTTTGATTTCCTCCGTTTTTTTATTTTTTGTTTCTGTTGATAGTTGTATTATAGGATAGGATTATGTCATTTCTGTGTCAAAAAAACAAAAGACAGGAGTTAATTGATTATGATAAAATATGAGTACACTAAAGGATCAATGATTATTTTGACACAGAATTGTCATTAATAAGTGCTAAACTAATATAATTAATGATGGAGGTCATGTGACTTATGAAAGGCATTCGTATTCTTGTTGCAGAAGATGAAGATAAATTACGAGAAATTGTTTTAAAATATTTAAAAAAGGAAGGCTATGAAGGGTTCGGCGCGGCTAACGGAGAGGAAGCCTTGAATCTTTGGGCAGAAAAGCAACCGGATTGCATTATCCTTGATGTGATGATGCCAATCATGGATGGTTTTGAGGTTTTGGAGGAAATCCGGGAAACGGATAATGTTCCGGTGATTATGTTAACGGCGCGCAGAGAAGAAAATGATAAAATACAGGGGTTCGAGGTCGGGGCGGATGACTATGTGACCAAGCCTTTCAGTCCCAGGGAGCTGATGGTAAGGATCAAGGCTTTGTTGAAGCGCAGTGGTGTTGCAACAGCCGAGAATAAAATTAAAATTTGCGGAATCAGTCTCACCCCCGGAGACCGGTTCATGACCATTAATAGTAACGAAATAAGCCTGACCCAAAAAGAGTATGAGGTTTTGCTTTTTTTTGTGAATCATCAGAAAATGGTTCTATCCCGGGAACAGATTCTTGATCGAATTTGGGGATTCGAGTTTGAAGGGGATATGCGAGTCGTTGATACCACCATTAAACGGCTAAGAAAAAAAATGGAGGAGAAAGGGGAATGTATCCAAACAGTTCGTGGCGTTGGATATAAATTTCAAGAATGAAAGTGTCAATTTTTTCCAGGCTCATGCTTTATATAGGGATTTTTTTCCTTATTTTATGTGGTTTAACCTATTTTGCTTTAAGCACTTACTTTGAGGTTTATTACACACAAACCAGAACTGAGACCTTAATAGCCAATACCGAACAAATTCTGAGGATTTATAACCAGGTAGGATTAACCCCGGAACTTCAGTCCAGTATTGCTACCATCGGTGAGGAAGGTACAGTGATACAAATTGTTCAAAATAAAACGACTTCAGGAGAAGCATCGATACATGAAGGAACCATGAATGGCAGCGGTCAGGGACAAGGCATGGGACAAGGCAATGGTTCTGGACAACAGAAAAGCTTTGAAACTCAAATGGCGGGACACCAGGATGGCGAAAGTTTTATGATGGTTTCGGGAAACAGTGATCACACGGTGGAATGGCTAAGCTATAAAAAAGTAGCTGCAGATGGTACTCAAATCGTTGGGCGTATTCCTTTTTATGCCGTTCATGATGTTATCCATATTGTCCAGAATTTTTTGCTTGTTTTTTTGCTGATCATTTTTGGATGCTCATTGGTTTTTGCTTTTTTCTTTGCAAGGGGTATTTCAAAGCCCATTATTCATTTAAATCGTATTTCAAAGGAAATGGGGAACCTGAATTTCACAGAAAAATATAAAGGAACCCGTAAGGATGAAATTGGTCAGTTGGGGGAAACACTAAATCATATTTCAAATGAGTTGGAAGGCACCATAGAAATGCTTCAGGTTGAATTGAATAAGGAACGTACGCTGGAAAAAATGCGGCAACGTTTTACAGCTCAGGTTTCCCATGAAATCCAAACACCTCTGGCAGTGATCAAAAGCTATGCCGAGGCCCTGGAGGACGAAATTCTGGAAACTCGTGAAGAGGAAATGGAATATTTCATTACCATTGAAAAAGAAGCTGACAAAATCAGTGGGATTGCTAGTGATTTACTGGATTTGTCCCAGATTGAATCAGGAGCGTACACGCTTAACAAAGAGATGGTTTTGGGCTCAGAGGTTCTAACATCCGTTATTGAGCGATTTGAACACACCTATCCAGAAAAAAATATTCAGTTTGAAAACGATTGTGACACCGGACTCATGATAAGTATGGATCGCAAACGAATGGAACAGGTCGTTTATAACTTCCTGGATAATGCCATAAAACACGTTGCTCCAGAGGACGGAGTCATTGAGGTTAAAAGTGAAGTGCGATCCGGAGAATGGGCGGTATCCGTTTATAATGTTGGTTATCCGATTCCTGAAAATGAAATTGATCAGATCTGGGGATATTTTTATAAAGCCCATTCAGACAAAAAAGGCACCGGTCTGGGGTTGGCCATTGTTAAGGGAATTATTCAGTGTCATGGCGGTCAGGTGGCTGTTGAAAACAGAGAAAGCGGTGTTTGGTTTGAAGTGACCTTGCCATTAAAATAAGAAAAATTTGGATTTTCAAACCCAGGGATTGTGATATAATAATAACGTTACTTAAAAGCAGAAGAGAATACTCAAGTATATTAAGTAAATCCTTACAAATAATTATCTCATCAAAAGCACACCATCAGAAATATCAGGAGGAAAAATATGTATTGGAATAAGAGCTATGAATGTATGCCCAGGGAAAAATTGAAGGAGCTTCAATTAGAACGATTAAAACGAATGGTAGCTCGAATTTATCATGATGTTCCATTTTATCGAAACAAGTTTCAGGAAAATGGAATCATGCCTGAAGATGTCCAGTCGCTATCAGATCTTCAAAAACTGCCATTCACCACAAAGGTTGATCTGAGAGACAACTACCCATACGGACTTTTTACCGTGCCATTAGAGCAGATTGTCCGTATTCATGCTTCCTCAGGCACCACCGGAAAACCAACGGTTGTGGGATATACAAGAAACGATATTGCCAGCTGGGCTGAACTCATGGCACGTTCTTTAGTTGCTGCCGGGGGACGTCCCCATTCAGTTGTGCAGAATGCCTATGGCTATGGCTTATTCACCGGAGGCTTAGGAGTTCATTATGGAGCTGAACGCTTGGGCGCTTCCATTATTCCTATTTCAGGTGGAAATACAAAAAAACAGATTATGATCATGAAAGACTTTGGTTCCACCGTTCTGACCTGTACCCCCTCTTATGCCATTTATCTGGCAGAGGTTTTGAATGATATGGGCATTGACCCGGAATCATTGAAACTGCAGATTGGTATTTTCGGGGCTGAGCCCTGGTCTGAAAGCATTCGAAAAGATATTGAGAAAAAGCTGAAAATCAAGGCTTACGATATTTATGGCCTATCTGAAATTATGGGACCGGGAGTTGCCATTGAATGTGAATGCCAAAATGGACTCCATATTTGGGAGGATCATTTTATTCCTGAAATTATTGATCCAATCACTCTTGAGGTACTTCCGCATGGGACCCAGGGTGAGTTAGTCATTACCACCATTACCAAGGAGGGAATCCCGATTCTTCGTTACCGAACAAGGGATATTACCACCATTATTGATGAGCCTTGTGCTTGTGGACGAACGCATTTGAAAATTAGCCGTTTACAGGGTCGAACCGATGATATGCTCATTATCCGAGGGGTTAACATATTCCCAACCCAAATCGAAAGTGTTCTGCTGGAAATTGGTGAAGTGGAACCCCATTATCAATTAGTTGTCAGAAGAGACGGATCCCTTGATACCCTTGAAATTAAGGTTGAGCTTAATGAAGCGCTGTTCTCAGATAAGATCAGTAACCTTGAAAAGCTGGAACATCGTATTAAAGAGCGAATTAATTCAGTTACCGGTATTAATGCTAAAATATCCCTTGTTGAGCCTAAAAGTCTTCCAAGAAGCGAAGGAAAAAGCCAACGAGTTGTTGATTTAAGAAAAATTTAGGAGGAAAAAAAATGATTCGACAAGTATCAATTTTTATGGAAAACCATGAAGGCCGTCTTAACAATTTGCTTAATATTCTGGCAGAAAATAACATCAACATTCGTTCCTTAAATATTGCAGAAACAATGGATTATGGTATCGTCCGTTTGATTTTGCAGGAAACCGACAAAGGGATCGAGGTGTTGAAGAAGCATAATATCATGAGCTCATTAACACCGGTTCTTGCAGCAGAGATTTCAGATCAGCCTGGAGGCCTCAGTATCCTGGTGGAAGCACTGACCAAAGAAAAAATCAATATTGTTTATGCCTATTCTTTTCTTCCTAAGAAAACGGATAATGCCATTGTTATTATTCGTGTTGAAGATGAAGTGCTGGAAAAAGCCATTGAAACCCTTAAAACAGTGCCGGGGATTAATCTGCTTGACAGAGAAACCCTGTTATTAATATAGGGGAATGACCGATTTCATGATTTAAATGAGAAACATTCTAAACTTTATGTTGACATTTGCCACAATCTTTCGTAAAATTAAGAGTATATATTAAAGTCGAGAAACAATGGCAAATTCATATAAAGAAAGGAAAAACAATGACAACCTCAAAAAAAGGAAATCAAACAAAACAGAATATAATTAATTCCGCGAAGATTCTTTTTTACGAGCATGGTTATAATAAAACAGGAATACAGGATATTGCTGATCATGCTGATGTAAAGCTAGGAACGATTACCTATTATTACAAAAAAAAGGATGACATGATTACCGACATTTACAATGTATTTTTCCTGGCATTATATGATTATGTGTCGGTTACTTCAAATAATCTCAATCTTTTTACCAAGTATTGTTATTCCCTGGTATTATATTATGAAGCCATTTTAAACAATGAGCACAATAAAAATTTATATTATGAAGTACTTATTAAGAATGTAAACCCCAAGGGACGAACTAATATTACAAATACTTTAAATCGTTCCTGTTTGGATTTTTTAAATAAGAATTATATTGAAGCAGATCTGGAAGTCATCGCTCGGTCAGACTATGGTGCAAGGAAAGAGCTTTTTGTTAATTTTTATGAAAAAGAGATTAAGTTCACCGGACGTGCAATGATCTATTTCTTTATTCGAAATTTGTTCAGATTAATGAACCTGGACGGGGACATGATCGAGAACACAATCCAACAGGGCTTCGAGTTTTCAAACAAAAACAAACCGGAAAACATTAAATTTTTAGTGTAAATGGTGAATTCGACAAGAAAAAAGCAGTAATCCTTGGATTACTGCTTTTTTTTGCAATAAATTGATCTTATATGACTGAAAATGAAATAAAATGGTTGACATTGACTGAAGATGGTGATATCATGCGTTTAAAGAGGTGAGACGATGATTACAGAAGAACGATTTGGGAAAATATTAGAAATGATCGAAGAAAAACGGGTCGTAAAAGTTTCCGAATTATCCGAAACCTTGAATATTTCTGAATCCACCATACGCAGAGACTTAACAACACTTAACAACGGTGGAAAACTAAAAAAAGTCCATGGCGGAGCCACAGCCATGGGTGGAAGCATTGCCACTATGGATTACGATGTCCGGCTGAGAGTAGACCATTACCGTGATGAAAAGAAACGCATTGGGAGGTTTGGCGCTTCTCTTATTGAAAAGAATGATTTTGTGTTCATTGACGCAGGCACTACCACCGAAGCCATGGTAAGCGCTATCACTGAACGGGAAGCAGTTTATGTCACCAACGGGATAAGCATTGCAAAAAAACTGGTGAAAAAAGGATGCAGAACCATTATCATCGGAGGCGAAATCAAACCCGTTACGGATGCAGTGGTAGGAAGCGAGGCATTGGGATGTCTTCGAAAATATCACTTTACCAAGGGCTTTTTTGGAACCAATGGTGTGGATATAAACGCCGGCTTTAGTACCCCGGACCCAACCGAGGCCCAGGTTAAACGCGAAGCATTATTGCGGTCAAAAGTGGCATATATTTTAGCGGACCCTTCAAAATTCAATCGGATAGCGCCGGTAAGTTTTGGCGACTTGGAAGATGGGGAAATCATAACTACAATGCTCCCCTATACATCCTATGGAAAGCACACAAAAATATGGGAGGTGGATAGACAATGATTTTTACAGTAACCTTTAACCCTTCTTTGGATTATATAGTCGGTCTCAGTGAATTTCATGAAGGTGAGGTCAATCGGAGTGAATGGGAGCATATTTTCCCAGGTGGAAAGGGAATCAATGTTTCCATGGTTCTAAAAAACCTGGCAATTGGAAACGTTGCACTAGGCTTTGTTGGCGGGTTTACCGGAAAAGAAATTCAGGATCGGATAAAAGCATTTGGTTGCACTACCGATTTCGTAAAATTGAAATCCGGAATCTCACGGATTAATGTAAAGATAAAAGCAAATAAAGAAAGTGAAATAAATGGACAGGGTCCTAATATCACGAATAAAGAAATCGCAAAACTATTTGAAAAGCTGGAGCTGCTTAAAACGGGGGACATCCTGGTTTTAGCAGGAAGCATCCCCAAGGCCCTGACCGAGGATACCTATGAAAATATCATGAAGATTTTAGAAAATCGGGGCATAAAAATTGTGGTGGATGCCACAGGAGAGCTTTTATTCAAGGTCATAAAATATCAGCCATTCCTTATTAAACCCAACAAGCATGAACTTGGGGAAATATTTGGTGTGACATTGAAGAACCGGGAAGAGATCATTAAATCAGCCAAACGTCTCCGGGAAATGGGCGCACAAAATGTTCTGGTTTCAATGGCTGGAGAGGGTGCTATTCTTATTGGCAACGATAACAGTGTTTACGAAATGAAGGCCCCAAAAGGGGTTGTTAAAAATTCCGTAGGTGCGGGAGATTCCATGGTAGCAGGATTTTTGGCAGGCTATCTTGAAAATGAAGATCTCAGGGAGGCATTTCGAATGGGGGTAGCCACCGGCAGTGCCTCAGCTTTTTCCGAAACATTAGCTACCAAAGATGAAGTCTTGAAAATTCTAAATGATTTACCACAAAAAGAAAATTAAAAAAAGAGGAGGAAAAAAACATGCGCATTATTGATTTACTTAATTCAAAGGGCATTGACCTCGCCGGGAAGCCGGCATTAAAGGATCAAACCATTAAACATTTGGTTGATCTCATGGATGCCACTGGAAATATCAGTGACAAAGAGGTGTTTCGGCAGACAGTAATGAAACGTGAAGAAGAAGGAAGTACGGGTATCGGGGAAGGCGTAGCGATTCCCCATGGGAAATCCCTTGTGGTGAAAAATGCCGGGCTTGCAGCCATGGTGGTAAAGGATGGTGCGGATTTTGATTCCCTGGATGGGGAACCCGCTTATCTCTTTTTTCTCATTGCGGCACCCAATGAAGCCAATGAGCTGCATTTAGAAGTGCTCAGCCGGCTCTCTACCATACTAATGGATCCGGAATTTCGAAAAAAATTGATTCAATCCCCTGATATTACAACTTTTCTGAAGTTCATTGACGAAAAAGAACAGGAAAAGTATGGTAAAGCTGAACAAGAAGAAACGAGTCAGAAAAAGGGCTTTCAACTTTTGGCGGTAACTGCTTGTCCTACCGGTATAGCCCACACTTATATGGCAGCGGAAAGCCTTGAAAATAAAGCAAAAGAACTCGGCATAACCATTAAGGTGGAAACCAACGGTTCCGGTGGCGTGAAAAACAAGCTAACAGCCGAGGAAATCAAAAATGCTGATGCGATAATCATTGCAGCAGATACAAATGTTGAAATGGCTCGGTTTAACGGAAAACCTTTGGTTCAGAGAAAAGTTGCCGATGGCATTCACAAACCCAAGGAATTAATTGAGGAAGCCCTCAGTGGCAGTGTTCCCATTTACCAGGGTAAGGGTGAGGATGCCGAGGCAGGCGGAGGATCTGGAGAAAAAGAAAGCATTGGTCACAAAATATACAAAGATTTAATGAATGGGGTTTCTCACATGCTGCCCTTTGTTATTGGCGGTGGGATTCTTATAGCATTGGCATTTTTATTTGATGATTACAGCATTAATCCCGCAACTTTTGGTAGTAATACTCCCTTTGCAGCCTTCCTGAAAACTGTTGGCGGTACGGCCTTTGCGTTTATGTTGCCGGTATTGGCTGGTTACATTGCTATGAGTATTGGGGATCGACCTGCATTAGCCGTTGGTTTTGTAGGTGGTATGCTTGCCTTCGCCGGTGGTTCTGGATTTTTAGGAGCATTGCTGGCAGGATTTGCCGCAGGTTACCTGATTCTTGGTTTGAAAAAGGTGTTCTCCAAGCTTCCTAACAGCTTAGAGGGGATTAAACCAATACTGCTGTATCCTGTATTTGGGATATTGATTATTGGTGCTTTTATTATTTTTGTCATTAATCCGCCGGTAGCAGCACTTAATACCGGGTTATCAGTAATGCTTAACGGAATGGGAGCCTCCAGCAAGATTGTTCTGGGAATGATTCTCGGTGGTATGATGGCCATTGATATGGGTGGCCCTATTAATAAGGCGGCCTATACTTTTGGATTGGCATCATTAGCCACTGGACAATTTGATATTATGGCAGCAGTTATGATTGGTGGGATGATTCCACCTTTGGGTATTGCACTTTGTACCACCTTCTTTAAAAGTCGTTTTACAAAAAAAGAAAGAGATGCAGGGATGGCCAACTATGTTATGGGTCTCTCCTTTATCACTGAAGGTGCAATTCCCTTTGCATCTGAAGATCCGATTCGAGTTATTCCTGCCTGTGCAGTCGGTGCATCTGTTGCCGGAGGTTTATCGATGTTCTTTGGATCTACCTTAATGGCACCACATGGTGGTATATTCGTATTTCCCCTTGTTGGGAACCCTTTCGGATATGTCATTGCATTGGTTGCCGGATCAATTATTACGATGATTCTACTGGCCATATTGAAGAAATCAAAAGTGAATGATCAATTAGAAGGAGTCGAAACACTGGATTTATAAAAAAAGATGAAAACTGTAGAGAAACTTAAATTTCAAAGTTGATTATTTATCGCTGTGTGTTACAGGATACACTTGTTCGCTCTGAAGCACACAGCCAGATAAAATAATAATCCCCGGAAAATAGGTATTGATACCTTTGTCAACAACCTTAACCCTTGCCGAATTGGCAGGGGTTTTATTATTGTAAAAATGAAGTGAGTAATAAAATGTAAAAAAAATTGGGAATAAATTTAGTTGCTTATTGAATAATGAAATTATTAAGGTATAATTGATGAGATAGGCATTTTTAAAAATACTTTGACAATAAAGATTATCGTGATTAATATATGAAAAAACATGTTAAACTTCATCAGATAGATCTATTTTTCTCGTTTGATTTTAAATGGCATTTACCATATTTTCAGGAAAGGAAGTAAAAATGATTATGACAAAAGCCGGAAAACAATTTCTGAGTCTGGTTTCAATGATTTGTTTGATTGTTATATGTCTTCCTTCAGAAATTTTTGCCTTGGAGTCAGATCAGATCGATTTTATTTCTTTTCCGGAAAATGTTACCTACAACGGCAGTCCACAAGTTTTAGCGGAAATTAATGCACCGGTAGATGGCAAGGCTCTGGATCCACTGCTTATTGAAATCACCTATGAAGAAATAACGGACAACGGGAAGGCATCTGCAGAGATAACAGAGCCCCCAATAGAACCAGGAACCTATTTAGTAACCGTTAAATATGAAGGCGATGAGAATTATCAGAGTTATATTGAAAGTAAAGAAATAATAATCAAACCAATTGAACTAAAGCCAACAGATTTTAGCACTAAAGGTCCGGCAACTAAGGTTTATGATGGTACTACAAAGGTTCCTGATGGTGTGATTGAAGATCTAAGCAATTCCGGAGTTTTAGAAAAAGATTTAAGTGATGTTAATTTTAGCTATAGTTCTTCTGAGTTTACTTCAAAAGATGTAAATCCCATTGAATTAAACAAAATAATCCTCGATGATGTGACAATTTCAGGAGATAAGGGGGCTTTCTATCATTTGATTCCCAATCCGGATTTACCAAATATCGATCCCATTCTCGTGATTCCAGACAAAGATTCTGTGACTGTGGAGCTATCTGGAAAAATTACGCCAAAACCAGTTGGCATGTTATTAATCGGCGAGGATAAAGTTTATGATGCTGATGCACGCCTGGATGGGTATGACCTTAATTATAATGCGGAAGACGTGATTAAAGGAGAAGAAATCGGAGTTCGGACAACCGATGCTTTTAATCCATGGTATGGAGAAATGACGACTCAAATTAAAGATGTGGGTGAATATTATGTTTGGGCATCAGAAGGGTTTTACCTTTATGGTTTAGAAGAAACAAATATTGATAACTACACCGTGAAAGATGATCTGATAGTTTCAAAAGAAAAATATAGCATTACTCCATTACCAGTGATTGTAGAAACCGGGTTTCAATCCAAGACCGAAGGAGACCCGGATCCGGAACTAACCTATGTGATCTGGCTGGATTATGGCAGGGATCAACCATATCATGAAGGGCTCTTGGGTGAAGACATTTTCAGTGGATCATTAAACCGTACACAAGGGGAATCCCCGGGTAAATATGATATTTCCATTGGCACACTGAACAATCCGAATTACACCATTTCATTCGAAAATGGGGAAAATATGTTTGAGATCAGACCCATGCCAGAAATTTCATCAACGTCATCAACGTCATCAACGTCATCAACGTCATCAACATCTGGATCATCAACGTCTGGGTCATCAATCTCAACTGATATCCAAGAGGATCCTATTGAAAATAATTCGCTTATTTCAAGACTGTTTTTAAGTGGAATGGCAATTGTTGGTGGTGCTTTCTTTATGAAGATGCGTAATATTTAAGAGTAAGACATGTGTTAAAATTATGAAATAGCAAACGGGCAAAGAAAATGTAATATTTTCTTGCCCGTTTTGCTGTTTACTGAAAGATTAGTTGATCTTATCGAATCTAATGGGTGAAGCCATAGCTTCCTTTGTTTTCATTTGATTTACCATGAATAAGAATATGGGCATTGTCCAAATCTTCAATGCCACGTTTCAAATCTTCCATGAAAAGCACCGCTAAGTGGATACTTAAATCCTGTCTGATGACAACTCTCTGAATAATAACATTCTCCATATGTTCAGGGAGTGGATAAGCAGGTACCTGCCAGCCATTCATGCGAACCCGATCAGCCAAATCATAAAGGCTCCATTCTTTATTTGCATCAGCTTTCATTGTCCAACATACAATGGGAATATTATCACCATCATTATAGATTTCGAAAAGTCCGGTTTCAGTCAATTCCTTGGCAATGTAAACAGCAACGTCACGGGTTCGTTGGTGGATTTCACGGTAACCTTCGTAACCCAAAGATAGGAAGTTAAAATATTGTCCGACAATTTGACTTGCAGACCGTGAGAAGTTTATGGATAAAGTAGGAATATTGCCTCCAAGATAACTCACGTTAAAAATAAGTTCCTCAGGCAGATATTGTTTGTCTTTCCAGAGGATCCAACCAACACCAGGATAAACGAGTCCGTATTTATGACCAGAGGTATTTATTGAAATCACATTTTTCAAACGGAAGTCCCATTCCAGATCCGGATGAATAAAAGGAGCAAACATGCCACCTGAAGCGGCGTCCACATGAATGGCTATTTTATAGTCTGTTTTTTGATTGTGGGCTTCGACAAGCTGATCCAATTTTTTCACATCATCATATTTACCGGTGTAGGTGATGCCCATGATTGCAACGATACCAATGGTGTACTCATCAACATAACTCATAACCGTATCCATATTCAGACTCATGTGTTCTTCATCTAAAGGAACTAGTCTCATGTCAATATCCCAATAAACACAGAATTTTTCCCAACAGACCTGAAAGCCAGATGAAATAACCAGGTTTGGTTTCCTGGCATTGATGTCTAAACCGTGCTTTTTAGCATTTTCTCTCCAGATGAATTTCATTGCCAATCCACCCAGCATACAGGCTTCAGAAGAACCAACCGTCGAGGTTCCGAAGAACGCCATGTCCTTTGGCGCATTCCACAAATCCGCTATTATATTAACACATCGATTTTCAAGGTCACTTGTTTGCGGGTATTCGGATTTATCAATGGCGTTTTTTTCCAGAGTTTCAGACATAAGTCTGACAGCAGCAGGTTCCATGAATGTTTGACAGAAGGTAGCCAGATTAAGTCGAGCGCTTCCTTCGTCTAATAAATCATCCTGAATCAAGCGATAGGCTATTTCAGGATCAACAGATTTTTGCCCCAGTTTATATTTAGGAAGGGCTGAATCAATGGTTTCAGTTACAAAAACAGGAGTTGTGTATACCGCTTTTAACTTTTTTTCTTCCGGCCGTGTGTGTAACATTTTTTACCTCCATAATTTTCGATTTTTAAGCTTATTGATGATTGAACATTTTTAGGCAATATCTGAGTTTTGCTTTTCTCATTCAGATCCAAATAATTTACAATTTAGAGTTGATTGAACATTTGCTTATATCTTAGATTATACACAAAATAGAGCGGGATAAACAAACTAATTTCAATATTTTTTACACAGACTTAACTTGAAAACCATTGACAAAAAGATTGCAAAAAGATATAGTTAACGGTGTAAATATAATAAAAAAAACAAAAACTGTTTCTTTTGTTAGGTGAGGCTCCTATACGGATATGGCTGCTACCCGGAAACATCGAGAGATGCCAATGGGTTAACAGGTACTATCGAATTAAGGTTTTACTTAATGCAGTTGGGTGTTGCCCTATACTGTATAGTGCCAAAGCTGAACGACTGGGGGAATCATTATTTTTTGCTGTGCAAAAACCTCCGTGAATTTATGGTGGCTTTTTTTATTTGTAAAACGAAACGAAGGAGTGAGATAGGATGGACGCAGACCCCGGAGAGAAGTACATTGGACAAACGATTGAGACTACGAGCGACCAAAATATCCACAGGATCATTGGTTGCTCTTAATTAAGGAGGAAAACAATGATTAAAATCTACAAAACCATTGATGGAAAAATTGAAGAAATTGAATCCATTGAAAAAAATAGTTGGATTGATATGGTGAACCCGACAGAAGAAGAGCTTCGGTTCATTACTGAGGAATTAAACGTGGAACCGGATTTTCTTAGAGCAGCACTGGATGAAGAAGAAATTTCCCGTGTGGAAGTTGAAGATAACGATCATGCTCTTATTACCATTGATGTACCGGTTGTTCAAAAAGATACAAAAATGGTGCTCTATACTACTATTCCTGTAGGGATTATCCAAACAGAAGATAATATTATTACGGTTTGTCTTCGCGGAAATACCCTCATTGATGATTTCGCCAAAGGGCGTATTAAGAACGTATTCACAAACTTGAGAACCCGGTTTATTTTTCAGATACTCTATCGCATTGCCAGCCGTTTCCTTGTTTATTTGAGGCACATTAATCGCATGAGTACAGATATTGAACGGGAGTTGCATATTTCCCTGAAAAACAATGAGTTAATTCAGCTCCTTGACTTGGAAAAAAGTTTGGTGTTCTTTTCAATCTCACTGAAAGCTAATCAGGCAGTGGTGGAAAAGCTTCAACGCGGACGTATTATCAAGCTTTACGATGAAGACAAAGATCTGTTGGAAGATGTTTTGGTAGAAGTTCAACAGGCAATTGAGATGTCAAATATATACACTAATATTCTAAGCGGCACCATGGATGCGTTTGCTTCGATTATTTCGAATAACCTAAATATCGTTATGAAAGTTTTAACATCCCTTACCATCCTTACAGCCATTCCTACCATGTTTGCGAGCTTCTACGGGATGAACGTGTCGGGAATACCCTTAGCCAATTTTGGGTTCGTCGTTGGGGTTGCTCTGGTCGCTACCGGAGTTGCTGCTCTTGTTCTGTTTAAGAATAAGATGTTCAGTTAGATTGGTCTAAGATTTCCATTGACAAAGAAATTTTCAAAGGTGTATAATGAATACAAATAAATAAATAGTCTGTTTCAGGGCGAGGTGTGAATCCTCACCGGTGGTGAAGTGCTTCGGCAATAAGTCCACGAGCCGAAAGGCCGATCTGGTAAGAAACCAGAACCGACGGTAGAGTCCGGATGAAAGAAATGGCGTACGATTTTGCACGCAAAGCCCTTGGAGAATAAAATCCAGGGGCTTTTATATTTTCTAAACAGACAATTAGGAGGTTTTTGATGAAAATCAAAACAAAACAACTGACACAAATGGCAGTATTGGCAGCAATGTCAATTCTATTGGTTTATCTGATACGGTTTCCAATTTTCCCGGCCGCTCCTTTTTTGGAATACGACCCGGCAGATATCCCGATTTTCATTGGCGCATTTTTATTTGGTCCAGTGGGTGGGTTAGTTCTCACAGGGGTTGTCTGTGTACTGCAAGGTTTAACGGTTAGTTCGGCAAGCGGTATTATTGGAATTTTGATGCATTTCTTTGCAACAGGCGCATTTGTACTGGTTGCAGGAAATATCTACAAAAAAAACCGTACGCGAAAAGGCGCTATTATTGGTTTGAGTTTCGGGATAGTGGCGATGACCGTTACCATGGTTATCTGGAACCTTGCTTTAACGCCGTTCTTCCTGGGTATTCCAGTTGAAGCGGTGATTCCAATGATTCTTCCCATTATTGTTCCATTTAATATTATTAAAGCAGGGGCAAATGCAGCTATTACCTTTATAGTCTATAAATCAGTGGGTAAGGTAATCGGACTGGAACTCCAAGAGACAAAAATAGCCGAGGCTAAAGTAAAATAGTTAACACCGTTCAAAGGTCAGAACCAATGGTTCTGACCTTTTTGGCATTTAGAAAGAATTAATTGAAAAAAGCATTGACACAGAGAATTAAGAAGGGTATACTTTAAAAGTTGTCTCAAACGGGGCAGCGAAAATGAACACAGAAAACAAAACAAACTTTCAAAAACAGCTTGACAACGCAGGAAAATGACGATATAATAGAAAAGCTTCTTAAGGGAGCGGCGGTCATAGAAAAGAGAATAGTACCATAAAACCTGTTGATTTCGGCTAACACTTTCGGGTGTTAGGAGAAAACAAAAACACGGTTCTTAGAGAACCCTTCGCAAGAAGTAAAAATTGAGTTATTTACATGAGCA
>NZ_DATCHP010000011.1:0-35348 GCF_036508315.1 Acetobacterium sp.
GTTTGAACAGCCAGTTCGCTCTGTGGCAATGAAAGGACTTGATCAAAATTCTGGATTTTTTCGTTTGTCACTTGTCTTTGATATAATTGAAGAGCTATTTGATGTTCCATTACATTTAAAGACCACCCATTTTGAATAGCCATTTTTGCGTACCACGCCATCTGATCAGGGTCTTTTAATTTATCAATCAGCATAATATTATGAGACCAGGTCAATTGTGCAGACACTGTCTGCACAATTGCAAAATCCGGATTAATCTGAGAAAAGCGCTTCATATATGTTAGGTTTCTCACCGAAAAACCTTTAACATGAGGAAACTCCAGCTTAATATCCATAACCAGGTTTTCAAGAAATTTATTACCCCATGTGCTGTTTTCAATAATAATATTCCCAATGTTCCAGTAAAGCATGATAAGTTCTTTATTGACCCCTAAAACCGCCTTGTACTGAGTCGATTTTATGCGTTTCTTCACATCAGTCAGTATATTGAAATATTCACTATTATTCATGAGCATTTTTCCATCACTCCTCCTAATCTTCATCTGGAATAAAATCAACGATATCCCCAATGTTACAGTCTAATACCTTGCAGATTTTTACCAGAACTTCCATACTCACAAACTGATTCTTGCCTAGCTTTGAGAGAGTGGACGTCCCTATTTTTGCTGACTTCATCAAATCTATTTTTTTCATACCTTTATCAATGAGAATTTTCCAAAGCTTGTTATAACTCACTGCCATAAAAACACCTCACTTTGCTTTTTTTTTTCATTTTATTATGTTTTGTTCTAAATTACAACAAATATATGATAATCAGGAATATAATTTTGTATTTTAGGAGTTATCATTTGCTTTTGCAAGGTAAATTTTGAAATGAAGTGGAAAGAAAGTTCCCAAATAATGCCCGCGACGTAAATATTGATCATTATTTTATATTTGTAATGCTTCTCTGCTTGTTTTTTCCTGCTGCTCCATTTCTGCATCCAGAAGAATGTCCTGGGTGATATTGTATAAGCAGACAGTAGACAGGCTATCCTGTTCGATGATGATGGGCTTCTTGCCGTTGAAGTTTTCCAGAAAAATTTTGTTTTTCAGTGTGTCATAAGCTATTATCTTCAAGTAATTCCAGAGCATGATTAATCTGTTGGCTGCTATACTTCTTTGGCCTGCTTTCTGTAAAGCCTTCTTTTTCCTTAGCAATGGCCATACCTTCTTGTGTTCGTTCTATTATCATTACCCGTAAAAAACTCCTTACATTTTGACGCTAAGTATTGACACCGTTCAACACCGCTATTTTACGTCAATGATTTATAGGTGTCAAAACTTAAAAGTTATGACACCAATCATGTAAAAATAACAAATTATCAATAATTATTGATAATTTTAATAGCATACAGTACACTAGTATCATAAATTAATTTATGATACTAGTGAAAGGTGGACGCAATAATGGCAAAGGAAACGATGAAAGCGAAAATTGAATGGCTCGAACATGAAAACGCGGAATATATCCAATTGAATCTGAGGCTTAATCAGGAAATAGCTGATATGCAGGAAAAAGCGGATCTGGCTTTCATAAAGAGTAACCATCAGATTCAATTGGAGCAGAAACTGGCGTTTCAAACAAAAAAAGCTGAAACATATGAGAGCCGTTTGAATTTCGAAAAAGAAAAAAGCGCTGCACGTATTGCGAAAATAGAAGAACTGGATGCTAAAAATAAGCGTTTAAAGGACGAAATAATTAGATTAAATGAAAAAGCGGATAAAAACACGCACAATGTAAGAAATGCAGGAAGAAAACCGAAGGTAAGCGAAAAACAGATCGTTGAAATTCAGATGATGCGTGATAAGGGGATGATGATCCAGGTGATTGCAAAAGAAGTTGGTTTAAGTTATGGGCTTGTCCAGAAGTATTGTAAGATTATCAAAAATTAAAAAATGATATTTTTCTAATTAACAAGTGTTCAATTAAATATATTGATAACATAAAGCCCTATAAGAGTGTTTTTGCTTATCCCCCTTTGAAGTACTGACTTCAAATCATCCCCAGTCAGTACTTCGAAGGGGAAAATCCCCTTCTGTCTTTTACGAATATTTTGCTGTTTGTGTTGCTGTAAATGCGTAATCCACGCCAACAATACTTAAACCGCCATCTAAATAGTTGCACGCTAATACATGGGTCTTTCAGCTATAAAATGTACATCCGTGCCAACAATACTTACTTTATAAATCTGCTTTTATAAGACTCTACCTCATCCATGCCAACAATACTTAAACCGCCGGCAGTGTTATGGCATCCAGTATGGGTATTTTTGCCCGTCCTCATCCATGCCAACAATACTTAAACCGCCGGCAGCCTGATCCAATTGATCATCACTTATGGGTTGTTTGTCTTGTGCTTCTTTAAAAGCAGCTTTAAATTCATCAGCTTTACAGGTATAACCCAATTTAGCAACAATCGCATCAAATTCTGCTTCTGTTTTAGCATCATTGATTTGTTTTGCCAATGCCTCATCTGTCAGCACTTTTGCGGCCAATGCTTTTGCACCATCAATACTCATGTTCTTCCTCCTTTTAAAAGTATTTTGGCTAAATCGTAAAATGAGTCAGCCAATATTTAAAATTAAATTGATATAGAATATCAACTAATTTTTCATGGCATTCCGCCTGGTTTTTATAAGGCCCACCGAATAATGCATAACATTCGATTTCCATATCTTCCAGACTTCTTTTTCCTGCACAGCGTAAAAGCAGCTCATACTCCAAAGGTGAAAGAGCCATGCCATCCAGTTTGGGGAACCCTTCGGCAAATGTCATGGTTCGCCATAATTCAAAGGTTCGTTGAGGATAATCTCTGGAGAAATCCAGTGATTCATCAAAGGCTTGTCCTTCATTTAAATAAATCATATCGGATTTCCTTCATGCCTTTGCAAAATTCTTCAATCCGCTCTCTGTTAAGGGTAAAGGTATCGTCCATGTTAATAATGTAGTTTAAATCCGAATTGTTATTTAAATTAAGTTTGATTTCCGAAAGCACCAAAGGGATGCTTCTCAATCGAACCTTATGCTTTCCCGGACTGGGGGCGCAGTAGGCGCATTGATAGGGACAGCCTCTGCCGGTAAAAATCAGCTTGCCATAGACATGATTTTTATGAAGAGAAGCGTGGTAGGTCGGCAATCAGCTGGGTATTATCAAAATCACAGGAAAAACCTACTGCCTCTGGCTTATTCTTTTCGATCTCTTCCAGTAGTTTTTCCGGTTTCCCGTAAAAAACAAGCGGTTCGAATCCACATTCATTAATGTTTATTTCATACCCTTATTCTTTATCATTTAACAAAGAATTAAGCTTAAACACTCCAGACCACATTGCTTAAAATTATCCCAAAGCCGTTCATGTCAAACTAGTGCCCTACATCCCAGCGGTATTGGCAAAGATTACCCTCTATTTAAGAATATACCATTTAATTAATGGTTTAAACAAAAGTAATACTGACTAGGGGGAGTGCATAACTATATTTACAGATATTGTCACAAGTAATCCCTACCATCACTAAAGTAACAACGACACATTAAAGATCTAGCTGTAGTTCTATTTGCACCTTAGACTGTGACCCAACGATAGTGTCAATACTTAAAAGTTTTGACACCAATAAATCATACAACAAGAATGTTAGCGTTTTTTTTCATAAGTATTTTTAAACTTTAATTTAAATAATTGAATATTTAAAATTTAATAGGGTAGAAAGTAATTGTAAAATAAATTTATAGGAGGAAAAAATGGCATTAAGTGCAAGAAATCAGTTAAAAGGTAAAGTTGTCGGTATTAAGGAAGGTGCAGTCAATGCAATTGTTACAATCGACATTGGTAATGGTAATGTGATTACTGCTGATATTACAATTGCAGCTGTAAAAGATCTTGGCCTCGCTGTTGGTAAAGAAGCTACAGCAGTAGTTAAGTCTACCTCTGTTATGGTAATGGTTTAATTCCGACTAATGAAATTAAAAAAGCTTCTGATGGATAATCCATCAGAAGCTTTTTTTAATATTTGGCATATTTTCTGCTGTGAATCGTTGCCATACCCTATATAAGCGTCTTTTAAAATCGCCTCACTTCGTGTTGCAATGTAACACGAAGTGAGGCGATTAAAATGGCTTTTTTGAAAAATCGGAAGATGACTATGACCTTAGTGTAATCAGCGAATATGAACAGGAAAAACCGGTTAAATTTTATTCAATGAGTGTGGTTATTAGTGAACTGGGCTTTGAAACTGAACTATGAAGTGCAGTTCAGCGACAAAGCCTTAAAAACTTTGAAACAGATAGATAAACATCAGGCAAAACTGATCCTTGCGTGGATCAACAAGAATATTTCAGAGTGTTGTGATCCACGCATCCAGGGAAAAGCGCTTGTCGGTGACAAAAAATATTATTGGCGATATCAGGTAGGTTCATATCGATTGATAGCGGAAATAGATGATGGCCAGGTTCGGATAAACATAATTAACATTGGTCATCAACGCGAGATCTATAACAGATAAGAATGGACGGGTTTGATAGTTTTAAATTGATCTGAGAAGTCGACTACGCCCGGGGGGATCTTCAAGTTGGGTATTTTTGCTTATTCCCCTTTTTCGGGGGGATGGGCAAAAATACCCTATTAAGATTTCACGTGCTAACTCTCTATTGAACTTTTGGACGATATGTGTAAACAACCCCTGATAAAAATTTGCTCTTACTTTCTTTATTACCTTTTTTTGGAATGAATAATCGATTTTTTTTATTTTAATTCTTATATAAGTCATTTCTTGACGGCTTATATAAGAGGTGATAAAATGATCAAAATAATTAAATATCGTCTTCATGAAAAAACAATCCGAATTGATCAACCTTTATTTTTGTGGTTTTTTAATCGATAGAGTATGGTTGGAAACGGCTATACTTTCCAGTGTGTAAAGGATGGTTTATTTCAGAAAATTGGCTGTTTTTTTAGAGTGGTTAATTTTTGTAGTTCTCCTCCTTTTCAATGTCATCACAGGGTTTTCCCTTTGATAAATATTTTTTAGGAGGAAGAAAATGAAAAAAAGATTAACATTACTTTTCATCGTTGTTTTTGTTTGCGCATTAGCCTTGAGCTTTGCAGGTTGTACTCCCGCGGCACCCGAGAAAAAAGCATTAGAACCGGGTTCCAATGGAACAATTATTCTTGCCACCACCACCAGTACCCAGGACAGCGGGCTTTTAGAGGCTATCTTGCCTGCCTTTGAATCCGAAACAGGCATCAAAGTTAATGTTGTGGCTGTGGGTACAGGAAAAGCCATTGCAATGGGCACCACAGGCGACGCCGATGTATTACTGGTTCATGCCAGAGCCCAGGAAGATGCATTTATGGCCGCTGGCTCCGGTACGGAACGTTTCGACGTTATGTACAACGACTTTGTTGTTCTGGGACCTAAAGCTGATCCTGCCCAGGTTAAAGTTAACGCACCTAAGGATGCCGTAGCAGCATTCACAGCCATTGCTGCCGTTCCTTCAACCTTTGTATCCCGAGATGATAAGTCCGGCACCAACACCAAAGAATTAGAAATTTGGCAAGCTGCCAACATTACACCTGAAGGCGACTGGTACATAAGAACCGGTTCCGGCATGGGAGACACCCTCACCGTTACCAATGAAAAACTGGGCTATACTCTGGCCGATCGTGCAACTTATGCCAATATGAAGGACACCATGTCAAATCTGGAAATTGTTTGCGAAGGCGATCCTATGCTTCTTAATCCATATGGCGTCATAACCGTTAACCCAGCCATTAATGCTAAAATTAATGCTTCCGGTGCAAAGGCTTTTGCTGACTGGATCGTTTCACCTGCTACCCAGGAGCTCATTGCTTCTTATAAAATCAATGGAGATCAAGTCTTCACACCAAGTGCAGCTCAACAATAGAAACTAAAAAACTAATTAGATCCTGGGGGGTTTATCTCCCAGGATTTTAAAAATGGAGAAGAAAATGAACTATATACTCAATGGTTTTGCGGAGGCCTTTCGCCTCCTCATTTCTTTTGACCCTGAAATTATACAAATCGTTCTTTTATCCCTTTATGTTTCCTTTTCATCTACCATATACGCAACCATTATTGGGGTCCCTTTCGGGATTCTTCTGGGAATTACAAACTTTAGAGGAAAACCAATCGTATCCCGTTTTCTTTATACCTTTATGTCCTTTCCGCCTGTGGTTATTGGTTTGTTTACAGCACTTTTTCTTGCACGCTCAGGCCCTTTCGGACAACTCGGACTCATGTATACTCCCTCTGCCATGATCATTGCTCAAACCATTTTGGTAACCCCTGTGATCATGGGCATTATCTTTAATCAATCCACCACCCGTGGTTATGAGATTGTGCTTACAGGAAAAACCCTGGGAGCAGGGAAACTAAATACGCTTTTTCTATTAATTTTTGAGCTTAAAGGGTCCATTATGATTGCACTGGTTACCGGTTTTGGCCGGGCGATTTCTGAAGTCGGCGCCGTCATGATTGTGGGAGGAAATATCAGGGGAGCTACCCGGGTCATGACCACTTTCATTGCCATGAATAATAACATGGGGCAGTACAGCACTGCCATCGCAATGGGGATTATCCTCATGACGATTTCTTTTATTACCAATTCCATTTTATATAAATATATTATAGGGGATATTAATGAATATCGAGACTAAAAACCTGATTAAAACTTATAATGATACTACCGTTCTCAATCTGACCGATGAACACAGCCGCCTTTTTTTTGAGTCTGGAAAAATTCATGGCATTTTAGGACCCAACGGATCCGGAAAATCAACCTTGATGAAAATTATGGCTGGACTCATTCCCCAAACCAGCGGAGACGTTTTGTATGACGGCCATCCGGAAGATTTTGATACCCAGAGAGCCATTACCTATTCCAGTCATCGTCCCATCCTTTTTTCCCGTTCAGTTTTTGAAAACATTGCCTACCCTTTAAAGATTCGCAAGCAACCCAAAGATGAAATTCAAAGCATCGTCACCGAACTCCTGGATGAATTTGAAATTTCAGAGATTCAAAACCATGACGCAAAAAAAATTTCCGGTGGGGAATCCCAAAAAACAGCACTGGCACGAGCGCTTTCCTTTTCACCACAAGTTCTTCTGTTGGATGAACCAACCGCCAATATTGACCCTAAAAGCGTTAAACTCATAGAGTCGGTCCTCCTCAAACGAATAGAATCCCAGGGTCTTACTGTTATTATTATTACCCATAATTTAAGTCAGGCCTTCCGCATCTGTGACACTCTTACCTTTTTAGATCAGGGGAAGTGTCTTTACTCTGGACCCTCCCATGGATTAATTGAATCCTCAAATCCTTTTATCCATGAATTTATTTCCTTCAATACCCTGAAAGCCTGACTTCCCATCAAAATTTTAAGCTATCATTAAAGTAAAGTTAGACAGAAACATTTTTCACTTTGTTCAAACTTTTTTAGATGCCCACATTAATTTCTATTATTTAGGCATAGTTGGGGTACGGCAACGATTCGTGTAAAAAACAGCCACAAAATAGTACTACTATTTTATGGCTGTTTTGACGTACTATAAGAAAAGTCAGAATTAACTCAACTTCATATTATGGTTATTTTTATCCATTCATAATTCTTTTTATAAATTCAGTTTTCATATTCGTATATGTTACTCTGTCTTTAGGATATTCGTTGGCTAACTGCAATTTTAAATCCTCATACATCCAGAGTTAGTTGATTTCCCCAGAAAGGAAAATAGCTTTAGTTACAAGTATAGCCGCAGACAGTGGAGTCTTGCCGACAATCCGTCTCTGCGATATGAAGAGTTGAAAAAATTGATGGAGCCATGATCCGTTTTATGAATGAAAAAGCCATGATAGGCGTGGTTCCCAGGCAGTTATGGCTGGATCAGGATCGAAAGATTATTGCCTTCAGAAAAAATGACTGCCTCTATATCTTTAACTTTCACCCAACCGAATCCTATGACAACCTTGAACCATCCATGAAAATGGCCGGTTCAAGGTCGGCTGTACCCGAAAAGCAATTATCGATGCAATTGATAAAGCAAATCATCATCTACCTTCAAAACAGGCCATAGAGAAAATTAAGCAGATCTGCTACAAGTATCATTTGGTTGATGATTAAAGGTTCACTGTACATTTATATATATAACAAGCCGTTTGGTTATTACATGGTTCTTAAAAACCCACCATTATCATCACTTGTGTGCAATAAATAACCATCTCCCTATACCCCACAATTAACCATTTTTTCAGACTTTTAGGGGGACATTTAATCCCTTAAAAGCCTTCCCCTTAACCATAAAATCTAATCTCTAACCAAATTAGTTAAATCCAGACTATACTTATTACAGAAGGCCTTCACAGACCTTATTTCTCTAACCGTTAATGTGCTGTAAATATCATGAAAATCCCTTATCATCCCTGCATCCCTCTAAAGCGTAGACTAAATTCTTGACTGCTTCAGCATCTTTCATCTGCTTAGCTTTTCTGTCTTTATTTATAACCATTTTTTGCAAAGCAAAGGCTGCCGGATTGGGAATGGACACCGGAACACCCTCATATCCCACTGTTATGATATTTTTCTCAATAACACTCATGTGTCCCAAAGTCTCTAGCTTGCCAAAATTCAAAGAATCTACCACAGGGATAGGTTTACCTATCTGTTTTGCTAAAAACTCAACCTCAAACTCATCTTTTACTAAGGTCACCACACCATTATGCCTAAATGCCAAATCATACCCCTTTTCCTGAAAAGCGTCTACCAAGGCTATCTTCTCCCTGGGTTTTCTGATGTTCTTCACTAAAAAATCTATATCCATTGTTTTCGTCGTCGAAATGAAGCTTTCCACAACATTGCATTGTTCATAAAGATATTCAGCCCAAGAACCTATCAATATAACATGCTCAAGCAAACCCAAACTATCAAGGATGGTCAACGTTTCAATAAAACTTTCTTTATATAACATCTACCTCAACCCCTTCCTGGCTATTTTTATGTCCTCCTGTAACCCTCGTATTGTTTTAATGTACTCTTTACGCTTGTCTACTTGTCTCCTGACAGCCTCTACCTGATCACCTTTAACATATTCATCTACTCGCTTACCCTCACCATCTCGATACTTTAAATAGTAGTAGACCTTATCCCCCCGTCGTCTTTCATACAACATACCTTTTGGTAGCTCCTTAAGTCGCTCCTCATAAACTGCTATATTTCGTTCGTTTCGCTCGATTTGCTCTTCTAAAACGTGCCTAAGTGACATCTTCAGCCCTCCAATACTCTTTTTACAATTATACACCACAATTAGCATTTTTTAAAGCATTTGTGGGACACATTTCATTTATTCAAAAAAGCCTGTATTTGCCTTTTTAGACACCTTGAAGTGCCTCGTCCAAAATCCCACACTTTCCAATTTTTGCTGATAAAAATGATCCTTGCGGGTCTTAACACCCTTTATCAAATATACATATTAAGGCAGACTGTCAAACAATCTGCCTCGGATATAGATACTTATTTGTTTTGAACAAAAGTATTAACCGTTGATCCCGGTGCAGGTGCACCCTTAGCTACTAATTTCAATACCTTCAAGTCTTAAGCACTTACTCTCAGTGCCTGACATAGCATTGTTGGCTACATAAGACTGCCAACCAATATCCTGCACATGGGTACAATATTCAATACCACCACTGATTGAGGGATCAAGAGTAATGTTAAACACGATACCAATATAACCTTTATCATACCTTAAGATCCCTTTTAGTACCGTTTTTTCATTATAGTTTTGGCTAATTAACTAATTGTTAATTTCAATCATAATTTTTATCTCCTTTTTTTATTATTTTTTCATCAAACGATTATTTCTTATTTTAATCTACCAGATTTGGATAATATTTGGATAAATAAGAATCTCCTGAATATTAATCGCCCGACCAGTGTGATAGTGTCCGAAGTACCATCTTTTATATTGGGGTACGGCAACGCCCTTAAGGGACCTAATACCAGCATAGCTGCTATTAATGCAAGGGTAAACTTTAAAAACCAGTAAAATAGCCATTCTAAGGCAATGTTTTCCCATATAATTTTCATCATTTTTGAATAATGCATAATTTAATCAATACGTTGATATTACTGCATTTTAGCTTTTACTTTACACTTATAGCAGCTTCGCTGGTACTACCCCAAATAAAAAAAGACGTCCCTCAAAATTGGGGACATCTCATAGCCGAATTTTCGACTTTGATACTATCTGGGCTTTAATTATGTGCTTTTGTCTTGGGAACAATAGCCAAAGTATAACCTAAAGGATCCAAGAGTTTAAAGAGCGTGTCAATTCTAGGCGTTGCCTTTAGATTCTCCAGGCGTGCAATGGCAGGCTGCTTTAATCCAGTTAAATCAGCAAGCTTTTTTTGGGACAGCCCGCTTTTCTCCCTGGCTTCGATCAGCTTACCGATAAAAGCGACCTCAAATTCAATTTCAGATCTTTCTGAATCCGTTACAAAACTAGGATCATTATAAAGATCATCGAATTCTGTAAAATCTTCATTGCTTATTTTAATACTCATTATTTGCACGTCCTTTCTTTAAAATCTTTCATAAGAAGTTTTGCCTTAGCAATCTCTTTTACAGGTGTCTTCTGCGTCTTTTTGTGGAAATAGTGAAGCAATATAAAAGTATCGTCTTCATTTGCATTGATTATAACATATTCGTTATATATAAGTCAAAATAATAGAGATCTTAAAGCACTGTATATGGGAGCCATTAATATACGCCTTAATGTGTGATAGGCATAAGATTAATATATCAAGATATATTTCTATACAACAACATCAAAATCTGCTATAATGACCATAGAATCTATGGTGCATAGACTCCATAAAAAAAGTTGCGAAAATGAAAAACCCCCAGATGCCCGTCTGGGGGTTTTTCTCTAGGTTAAGGCCAAAAGACCCGCACCAGGGACACAATAGCAGCTGCCAGTTTTAATTGATGAAATAATGACAAACAAAAAACACTAACCGCACCTGATAAGTAGATTAGTGTTTTTTTTAAGAACAACTGGTTATTTCGGGCTAACCGTTCACTGGTAGCACCTTTTGTGTCTATATTATACCGCATTTGCAATTTTCTGTCAATATGACGTAGGGACACTTATTCACCATTAACCTCAATACTCCGGCTTCTCAATTTCTGAAAAAACTGTCGATATATAAAGTTCAATTTGATGATATCGCCCTGTTTCACCATATTTCTTTGCCTTCGGGTTTTCCCCAATTTACTTCGGTTGGTTTATAGTCATCCCCAAAACCAGCAAAGAGTTCTTGAATGGTCTTACGTTTTGCAACCGTCTTACTTTTTTTTATAATAATAGTTTCCCCTTCAACATAAATCTCAACCGCATCACGATCGGATAGGTTTGCACTGTTTAATAGGTGTTTTGGTAGCCGAATGCCCTGTGAGTTACCCCATTTTACGATTGTTGTTTGCATTTTTTATCACCCCTTCTATTAGTATACACATAGTGTATACTAATAGAAGGGGTGATAGTTAACTCAATTTTCGTCTTGACAACCCTTGCCAAATTGATACAATTATAAAAAAAGGAGGTGTATCAAAATTGAATAATGATGAGAAAACCTACGTGACTGTAAAAGAATTTGCAGACATGACAGGTAAAACAACTCAGGCAATTTACAAACGGATTAAAGAGCCAAGTATGCTGGAATTTGTGAAAATTAAAAACGGTCACACATTGATAAGCACAGATGCCTTGGATTTATTTAATATAAAAACGGCTGATAAACCAATAAAAAAGGATTTGCAAAGTAATGTAATTTTACCAAGTAATGTAAGCTGGGCATTCGATATTTTAATCGAACAATTAGCAACAAAAGATGTGCAAATCGCAGCAAAAGATGCACAAATCGCGGAGTTAAATGCGCGATTAAAAGAGGCCAATCAATTATACCAAAACAACCATTTATTATTAGGAACCCAGGACAAAAAACTGAAATAGCAGAAGTTTTGGGAATAGATGTTGCGGAATATTATTCCATTACTTAATATTTGCTTAAATTCTATTGGAAACGTTCAATTTTTCCATTAAAGCATCCTGAAGCACTCTGGACACATTAATATTTGCCTTATCTGCCTCTAAATTAAGCCAGTTCGGCAAGGTCACGTTTCGTCTAACCGTCTTATTGTCAAGCCGTCGGCGATATTCGGAAAAATCAACATCCACTAACGAAACAATGCTTTCGCCGTCATCGGCAAAGGTGCCGTTCAAAGCGTCAATTTGACTCAGTTTTGACGGTAGTGGAATTTCTTGATTATTGTCCTGGATGCAAAGACCTTTTAAACCAATGGCATCACGGGCCATATCAATCGCATCGGCCATATCGACGCCCTCGGTTAATATCTTTAAATCGGGAACTTCGACCAAAACAACATTTTCGGTTTGTGTGAAAATAACGGGAAAGATAGTTTTCGTATAGGCCTCGTCATCTTCCAGGCCTAGTTCTTTAGCAACTTCTGCCATTGAATAAGTTGTTTTATCAGGATCGGCCTCGTATTCTGCTATTACTTTTAAATCATACTCATCCTCTATTTTCTCAAAAAAAGCTTCTTTGATTGCTTCAGACAAATCAATACTGTGAAGCTTTGCATAACTTTCCATCCAGGCCTTTTCTTGATCCGAAACACTTAACGATACATATGCCATAACAGCCACCACCCTAGAACTCATAATGTGACCACATGCTTATGATAATAACAACTTTTTTATCCTCGTCTACCTTGTAAACTAACCTATGTTGCTGATTAATACGTCGAGAGTAGAGATCCTTATACTTACCACTCAACTTTTCATATGAGGGCGGGTTTTTTTGATAGGGGTTCTCCTCTAAGACCCGAATTAGCTTCTCAGCATTCCTTTTGAGTATAGATCTTTCTTTAATCTTACCCTTATCTTTCTGTGCGGCTTTTGAGATAACAATCCTATACCCTTTCACCATTCAAAATCCTCGCAACCCTCAATACCCAACTCTACACCTTCATCCAATCTTTCTTTCATACCCGGTATGCTGATCAGATATATTGTTTCTAACATACTATTATAATCCTCCTCACTTATAATAACAGCATTACCTTTTTTAGTGTTTACATTAATCACATCATTATATTCAACGGCTGAATTTAGATACTCAAATAAATTCTTTCTTAAATTAGTAGCATTTATATTTGTCATTTTTTCGCCACCTCCATTTGTGTACATCATAACGTACATTTAACAAAAAGTCAATCACACAGATGTGAAAAAACGCTCTAAACTTCGAATTTCCTTTTCAGACAAATAATTTTTAGCGACTGTCACATCCGACTGCAAAATCCGCCCGTCAGGCGCGTTTTTCCTTCAATAGCACCATGCTGAGTGGTCTGTTCAATTTATTTGAAAGTTAATTTGGATTGGTAAAAAAATGCGTCACAGTTGATTTAATAATAAGAAATGTTATAAGTTTTTAAAAACAATATTTAATGATATTATATTCCTAAACAATAAAATTTAATTGTTAACCAGATTAGGGGGTGCATTATGCCAAAAAATGATAATATGCTAGGAATTTTATGGATGCTGAATTCAGGTACAAAAATAACTGCAAAGCAAATATCCGAAAGGTTAGAAATAAACATACGATCAGTTTATCGTTATATGGATGCACTGTGTGTTAGTGGAGTGCCAATAATATCGGAGCCTGGTCATAACGGCGGATATAGTTTGCTTAACAATTTTATCCGAGCACCCCTGTTTTTTGATCTTGAAGAGAAAAAATCACTTTTGCATGCTGCTGTTTTTGCAATGGAATCAGGATATCCTTTTATGGAATCACTAAATAATGCAACATCAAAGTTAAAGATGTTTTCGAATCAAGAACAAGAAAAAGTTCTCAATCGTCATTTAGTTGGATTTGAAGTAGTGAGCCGTATTTGCGATCCAGCTGTCAAACCTATATTAATGGCACTCGAGCAAGCTGTTGCAAATGAATGCTCTATGGAAATTGAATACTGTACAGGTTATGAAGGGCATCCGAAGCATAGGGTTGTTGACCCCTATGGGATGCTTTACTGGAACAATAAATGGTACGCTATTGCATTTTGCCATCTTAGGAATGAAATTCGTAACTTTAGGGTAGATAGAATAATAAATATTATAAGCACTAAAAATACGTTTAAGCGTCCTGAAGCTTTTTCGGCACGTAAGTTTTTTACAGAAAGCTTATTATCGAATATAGAAAGTAAAGTAGGACTTTGCACTTTAGTAATTGAGGGCAAGTCAGAAGCATTGAATGACCTAAGTGCACATTGGTTTTTAGGATATCATCTGATAAAACGAACTGAATGCAGAACGATTTTTTTAATGGATGAATACTCAATCCATACCTATGTTCCTCATATTCTACTTCCATATGGTAAAGCAATAAAGGTGCTTGAACCAAATAGTTTTAAAGCTGCTATGGCATCAATTCTTAAAGATTTGCTGGACTATTATCTCCACTGACTGAATTTGTCAGTAAAGATAATATATAATTGATTAAGATGGAGCTTGAAACCATCCTGTGATAAATAGTACTAATAAAATGAAAGTGGAGGAATAGAAAATGAAAAACAAAGTATATCTTTATGTATTTGATACAATGGCAGACTGGGAAATAGGTTATTTAAGTACTGAAATCAATTCGGGAAGGTACTACAAAAAGGGATTAATGCCTCTAAAAATAGTAACTGTAGGAATTAACAAGAACCCTATTACTACAATGGGAGGTTTAGAAATATTGCCAGAAATTGAACTTAAGGAGTGTAGTATTGAAGAGACAGTTGCTTTGATTCTACCTGGTGGGAATACATGGACAGAAGCAATTCATGCTCCCATTATAAGAATGGCTGAAGAATGTTTAGAGAAAGGTATTGTTGTAGGGGCAATTTGTGGTGCTACAATAGGACTTGCTATGGAAGGAGTATTAAATAAGCGAGCTCATACAAGCAATGACCTGGGATATCTTAAAATGGTCTGTCCAAGCTATGCAGGAGAAAAATATTATAAGCAAGAATACGCAGTAACTGATAGAAGCTTGATTACTGCCTCTGGAATAGCTCCTCTTGAATTTACTTTGCACATATTGAAAATTCTAGAGGTGTTTTCACCACAAACCTTAGATTCTTGGTACAATCTTTATAAAACTCAAGATGCAAAATATTTCTTTGAGTTGATGAGCTCGATTCAATAGTAGAAAATTGAGTGAATCAAAGTTATTTATATAAATATAAAAGTATAAAGCCAAATGCGGAGTTGGAGATTATTATAGACTTTCAAGTGAGTCTGTTTCAAAGTTTATGTAAACTTCCATGATTGATATAGAATAAATATAAGTCATGGAGTTTTTTTATGGAAAGAAGTTAATACTACTCTGAAAGCTTATGAACCAAATATATCTATGCTTCTTCAAAGGTTAAAAGAACGCTATAAGGGGTAGAGCCAACATTTCTCTTATTCACACCAACAGGAACAAAAACGACTATAAATCAAGTAATATCAAGAAAAATTCTATTATATTATTAGCATTGCAAATACTCACTACCAATCACGAGAACTTAAATTGTTGATAGAAAAAATATCGAAAGCCATTAAGGAAAAAAATAGGTAATTCACTATGGAAGATAAGTATTATTTCTATTAAACCATGTGTCATATTCTTCGTAAAAGGCGCACTAACAAGGTGATAGCCTTTTTGTTTTGACTACTTTATGATCATCATATTTTGGCTACTTTGCCCATTGGACACCATTTAGAGTATAAAAATTAAGAACTTCATGATCTATAAATGGTTAGCGTATAATTTCCGCGTTTTGATGCCTATACCCCTAGAATAAATCCTACATGTTCAACGTATTGACATTGCACATAATTTATCCTTTAATATATATAATAATATAGAAAGGTGTGTTCAATATGGCTACAACAAACGTCACAATTCGAATGGACGAGGAATTAAAGAAACAGGCTGATGACTTATTTTCTGACTTGGGTCTGTCGATGACAGCGGCTCTAATTGCGTTCACAAAGCAGGCTGTTAAAGAACAGCGCATACCGTTTGTCATCTCTCGGAATGTACCAAATGCCGAAACGATCTGCGCAATTGAAGAAATTGAGAAAATGAAACGTAATCCCGAAATCAATAAGGGATACGATGATGTCGACGAGATGATGACCGAGTTATTAAATTGATCTGATTTATTCTGAACACGAATGCACATGACCTAAACGGATTGTGTGCTCTTTTTTTTTTTGATATTGGCGGATGTATATGTTATACAAATGTTAGACGATCGCAACCGCGGGAGGCTCGATCACTCGATTTTTAATGACCGGTGGTGCTGCCTAAGGTGGCTTTATATGCAACATAGTGCTTTTGAAAAGACGATAAATTTGTCGATCACAGCGATTGATCACAAGAATTATTTCTAAACTGATGCACATGGCCAACTCGGCTGTGTGCTATTTTTTTTATATGATTCGACGGCAAATTATGCTAAAAATATCAGCCAACCAATGAGTTGGTCGCACAGCGCCCAATAAGCTGTCACAACGTGGTCACTATTGTGCTAACTATGTGACAGGCTCCACAAATGACGCATCACCGTATGCCCGAAAATGACCAAAAATATGACCACAATTGTGCCAACACGAATGATGGTCGCACAACGCCCAATTCGGTGTCACAAAATGGTATTCATATTGGCCAACGTGTGACCAGTGATATAAAAGCTTGGGCACAGTTTGACCATTAATGGTCAAATATATGGCAACAAATGGCCTTAATGACAGTGACCACATTATGGTCGCATATGGCACCAATATTTGGACAGATGTTGGGCGACAGTTGCAATGGCATAATGTGGCAGTGTTGCGATGGTTTGCATATGGGCTGAATATGGTCTTAATAATGATGCAACAACGGGTTATAGATGGGTCGAACAATGGCACAACTGAGTGATGGTCGGATGCGCCCCTGTGAAGGTACATATTGTTGCACAACAATGAGCTTTATATGTCCAAAAGAACGACCAATACGTGACCAAAAGGATCGATCGGTATTAAAAAAGCTCATCGTGGTAGTATAACTTCAGCGTGTTTTTTAGCTGATTATGTTTCAGAATATGGGCTTATTTGGGGGGTCCTTTTTAGCAAATTATGCTTCGTGATGGGAGCATATTTTTAGCATATATTTTAGCAAAATGTCGCAACAATTGATGCAAGATATGGGCTTATTCACGGGGCATTTTGGAGCTTGTTTTGAGAGCGTTTTTAGCATATGTTTTAGCAAATGGGGTGCCAGGTCATGGACCTTTTTTGTGGCGAAAAGTAATATGTTATTTTTGAATAATGCAAAATATTTGATGCCTGTGAAAGCAAATAAACGATGGATTAGTGTTTATATGGCGCAACGGATTTTGTCACACGGGGGTTTATTATTGTAATAGGGCGTGACAAATGGCGTCGCAAATGTGTGGGCAATGGTGGAGCAAAATGTGTGGCGGGAGTGTTTTACATCCGGTGAGAAGTAGTGTGAAAAGACATTGTTTCTCGCTATTTTTGACACGGTTTTACGGCAGGTTTTTTATGCAATCAGACTATTTTGGGATCACGATATGGCAGGTTTTACGTGTCATATTCAGGTCGTATGTATGGGACATATGGCACTACCTCGGGGCAGTAATTTTTTATATAAAACTGTTGCAGATGGAGCATGCAACAAAAGCTTCGCGGGGCATCCTGGGGCATATATGAAGCACGATGTTAACACCTTTAAAACAACGATATTACAAAAGTGTTGACGATGGCAACGCTGCGTCACAAGGCCTTAAAATCCGTCAACGCTTTTTAACGGTGTGAAGCCATTTGAGAGGCCTGTTTCAACGAAAGTAAGAAACGTTGCCGAATTTGAGACGAATTTAGAGCCAAGTGTTGCGTAATGTGTTGCGTAAAAAGGATGCCTGAAAGGCGCGCCACCACTCACTTACGTTCCTGTGATGGAGCAAGGTGAAGAACAGTTTTTCCAATTTTGTAGAAAAGGTACGGAAAAGCTAAAAGGGCATAAGGGGAACTGACGCACCTCACTTCGTTCGGCACGGTCGGCATAGCCGACGGTCTGGCTGCTGTCGCACCCACTTTACCCATGCTGAAGCATGAGTAAAGCCCCTACTGCGTCGCTGTCGCGCCTGGCCTGAGAACCACCCGCCGGGGTGGTTCTCAGGTTTACCCTAAGCGTGGCACAGCCACTTGAAAAGGTGAAAAACATTTTTGTCAAAATGCTTCCATGGGGAGATCCATTCGGCTGCTAATGCGCCTCATAATTTAGCCCATAACATAACGATGTTTTTCATTAAAAGATACTGCATCCTGATCGCTACGATCAGGATGCAAACAATTCCCCGGCCACGGCCGCCGGGTGTAGAAATACGATGCGACCATTACTGGCATAGTATATTGCAAACCATTTGAATAATGGTTTTGGCATATTTCTAAAATGGTGTTGCGATATAGAAAAGCCGCAACATTTTTGTTGAAAATGTCTTGAGACGATGCTTCACGGGTAGCGATTTATCATGCTGATAATATCCCCCCACCTGGTTCAAATAATAACTGTAAAAAACCCCGATCGGCGTGTTAGCAAACAACCGAGCAAAAGCCACTGCTGGTGGCCGAGTGATTGATGAATTTGCGTGTAAAACTTATGTTGTTTTGCACGTAACATAATCTTGAAAAATAAGAAATTTAACAATAAAAAGGAGAACAAAAACATGAGTAAAATTATGACTAAAAAACGATTAACCAATGACGCCTTTAATGCGTTTCAAAAAGTAGGAAAAATATATTTGGGGTCAACCGTGTTTATTGCTGATCCATGTTATGACATGTCGGAACTATGTACGGTTACCATGGCTGGAATCAAGCCCGGAAACTATGAAGTGTTTGTTTATGTGGACCCGGATGACAAAGATATCGTTTTGGCTCAATTGGTTAACCATGAAGAAACATCGTTTAAAGAAAGGTTTGATGAACTGATAGGTAACATTGATGTCGATTCCGGAATATGTGGTATCGCTGATTATGATTTCTTCAAAGATTTTATTGCAAACAAAGCAATACGCGTGATGGACAAATTAAGTAGTGTGGTAAAAAACCCAGACTGATTGATGATGGTCACCTCAAACCCTCGATATAAACATCTTTAGGATTGGTTTAAAAGGTAGTTTTGTATGTATTAATTAACCCTTTTATCTGCGAACCCTTCGGGTTCCAAGATCAATTCAAAAGGTTATTAAAATCAAAAATAAATGAATGGAGATTATAAAAACGAATATAAGTTGGGTAGCAACAATTGAGGGTGTTCATGGTGTGGGTGAAATTAAAATAGGCATTCAAAAACGAGAAGACGGTCGATTTGATATTGTTGGAAAACAGAAAAACGGTGAAATTGCAGATTGTGAATTAACAGGAGACAGTATCAGAATCGTGTATAGTAGTGATGTGTCTTTTCAATGGATTGAAAGAACTAGATACCCGCGTCAAAAATAATAGAAAGTTGGAAAATAAAATGAACAAATAACACATAACACATGCCTTGCAGACTAAAATCTGAAGGTTTTTTTAAACATAGTAATATTGTATATTACTATCAAGAAAAGTGCGTAGTCAGTCACGGCCCCATTCTTATTTCAAAATCATAAAATAAAAAGATCACACGTTGCTCGCAGATATAAACTTTTTACGGGGCAATAATTAGACCGCATCACACTCGCCTATAGATGTATCAATATGCTCCGTATTTCGATTTTGAGATCTTTTATGGTCAAACCTATATAACTTTTTTTTAACAAAATAGAAGTTAAGGCAAAATTAGGGGCAATATCAACTAAATAACGGCAACAACAGCCGGTAATATCATCGAAGAAAAACAAGGGTTAACAAATTGGCAAAAACATGTGCCAGAACCGACAATTGCAATCTAACCGTACATTGATAAATTAATGCAAAGGACAGACTCGTGACAAAGGCCACATACAAATGTAAGACCGTGCCGTGGAGTAAAGCAAATACCCGTAACGAGCCAATATAGGTTGGAGGTAAACGTACTTCTGCCGTTGTTATATTTTTCGGAAATGTATTAACAAACTTGCCGTATATCAATATATTTGTATTATACATCATGGTTTTGTTAATCTGTTCAGTAGCAAGAGTTGTACACGATAGGATTTGTATATGTTTGTATATAACTGTATAGGTAAGAATATACAAGAAAATAGCATTGCAAAGCCATTTGGAGCCCTCTGTATAAATGTATAGGTTTTTGCGAAGAGTTATTACATATAAAAAATAAAATCATAAAAAAAACACATATAACTTTATAAAAAAAACTTATACATTTATACATAACATAATATAATACAAATATTTAATTTAAAAATAGCATAATACAGCCATTTCATCGCTAATCATCTTCTGGTTTTTCATTTTTTAAAACTTATACATTTCTTATACAAACTTATACATTTATATAAAAGATTATACATAATACATAAAATTACGGTTTTAAGTAAAAATATTAGTGCTTTTTATTTGTAAAACAATAAATTGTTACGATTTACTATTCATGAATTTGAGAAAATAGACAAAATCAACAATTTATTGCAAAAAATAGAACCCAAATCTAATTGGGTTCTATTTTCAGGTTAACTACGTTTTAATCCGGTGTATGATGTTGATAAATTATTAGGCATACCTATCCTACTGTAGTCATCACCCTTGTAAACTGTATTTGTCCAATTTGTCAAATTATACTCGCTGATCAATACTTCAGGCTTATCCATGTGGTTACGCGTAGGTTGCGGTGAATCCTTAATCTCCCAGATTTTGTCTTTTTTTAAAATTTCTCTGACTTGCTTTATAACTTGACTCTTCTTCGCAACACTTCCTGATGGATTATTCCGTCTACACCACGCCACGTACAAATCGTATAAAAACTGATACGGTACCAGATCCCACGCCAGTTTCGTAAGTATCTCACCGAGAAACTGCCGTACAGGGTCATTAAAGACTTTGTATTCAGCCATCAGATCCAAACACACAGCGGGTTCCGAAAACTCATCGTAGGTCATATTCAAGACTTTAAACAGCACATATTCCAACACTTCGGTTCGGTGCAGATAATCGTCCTTGATATACTTTCGTTCCTGGCCTGTAAAACATTTGTTAAACGGGATCAGCAAAAATCGTCGATATAATGATTCCGACCGATCGCCAAACTTCGGCAGATCATTCATACACTGTACCATCGCTCCGTTAAATTGAATTGTGATTGGCTCTTTAAATTTGCGATTGATTGTCAAAGGATCGCCTGTGATTACAGCTTTTAACGACCCTGCGGCCTTAGTAAAATCGTTTGTATCGTTCTCATCTGTAATTACAGCTGATATATGAGTCAACTGGCTAAGCATAAATTCTTTAGCAAAATCAGCAAAGGGAATTGATGCGCAACTGCTTTTACCGCACAAATTGCGCATCAGCTCGCACAATGTCCCCTTACCGTTGTTGCCCTGTACCGAATAAAAACAGATAACCTTGTTCCATTTGACGTGAGGTCTGATAGTCGAACCAATTACCTGCCACAGCAATAATTGTAGCTCCTTATCGTCAGAAAGTGATTCGACCCAGCTATCCACATCCCAGTCGGTATTGTCAACATCATTGTGAATCTTCGGACTCGTCGCCATGGGATTATAATCGACAGCCGATTTTGATGTAAATACATAATCAGGAGAAAACGGCTGCAACTGCTTTTTTTTATAATTAAAAATACCGTTGTTGACAGCAGTTAGATCGGGATCATCCTCCCGCCAGCAAACGGGTGCACTATGAACTAATTCATTAATTATTTCGTTCAACGCCTTGTCTGAAATGTTACGGTTGTAAGATTTAATTAACCGAACAAAAAACAATTTATCTTTTACATAAATACCCTCGTATTTACCAGAATTTTGGTAAACAACCAGATCACAATTGTCGTCCTGTTCAGTTCCCAACCACAGTAAACGCCTAACCTCATGCAATTTTAGAATAATTTCAGCAATAACAAAATTCCCAAGTTCCCTGGGACTCTTCCAATGGTATATTTTCGGTTTAAGTACGTTTTCCACTTCGAATTCACGTTTGAATAAGTAGATCAAGTTTGTCTGGATCTCCTTGGGTGTGGGTAAATTGTTAATATCCAACTCATGCAAATACGCAACCGTAACGTCCCCTAGTACGTCATTTTCTGTTCGTTCCATAAAAAAATACCTCTTTCATGTGTGGATTTTAGCATCACCCACCGCGAAAAAGAAGTATTGACAAGACTTTGTAATTTTGTTAAAATGGTTCTATAGTAATAATAAAAGTGTCTTGTGTTTCCTTGCTTTGGACGGCTGGTGATACTTGACATTTTTCTATTTTTCCACAACTTTGTTGAGGTTACAACGATATTCGTTGCAACCTTTTTTTTGCGTTTATTGGTAATAATTGATAAATTCTTTCATCATTTTTGACAATTGCTTTGCCTGTGTGGTTTCAGCTTTTTCGCTTGCCTTTGCTTGCCATCTGTCTTGTGGTGTTTCTTTATCTCCCAGCTCGATTCCATAAAATTGGAGAACGTACTGTGGGATTTTATCAGATGTTGTTTTTGATGGTGATGTCCTTTATAAATGCTCACGTTGCTTTCTTTTGTTTTTTTAAACGGCGCTAGTCCGAAATTTTTCAGCGATTCATTGTGGCTCTGCGACGTTTAGGACAAACCGTCGGCTATGCTGACCGTATCGAACGAAGTGAGATGCGTCGGTCCCACATATGCCATTTTTGGGCATTGATAGTCCTTTCTATTTCGAAGCACTTTATAAGTGCATTAACGCAGTTTATCTCATTCCGATATTCTTTTTGAATTCATCCATCCTGCTCAACGGCACATGGTTTTTTTCATCCGGTGTTGGACTAATAATTGTTATTGGCGGTGGAGTACTGAGAAACTCGATTACTAAATCTAAATTGATCAAGTGGCGGTTTCCCACCTGAATGCTTTGAATTTTCCCCTCCTTTATTAAGCGTCTGATGGAACTTTCACTCAATCCCGTGTTAGGATCCAGAGCCTTTATTTCTTTGGCAATTTCTTTCGCGATACGCATTCTAGGAATCATTTTAATATTTTCCTTTCATTTAATATTTGAATTGCTTCCAAAACCAACTTCTTATCCTCATCTAAAAGTTCATATCTCATTTTTCTTGAGAAAGCACTTTCAGTAATTCCAATTACTTCTGCGACTTGCCACTGGAACAATTTCGATTTTTTTATTTCTTCTTTAATATATCTATTTTTCAAGTTCGTCACCCCTTTACATTTATTATTGTTGTTGTTATTATATCACTATATGCTATTGAATGCAATATTTAATTATTAAAACAATTTATAGTATGCAAATATCATTTAGAGTTTTGTAACTATATCGACTTTTATATCATTCAGCTGTGTTTTATGCTTTTTCCAGGATTTATTATTCTATTTTAGGTGTTTTAAACCTATAAACCGACCTTTCTCTTTAATATTTAATTAAAAACCAAGTTAATATCATCCATTTTATTTTTATTAATTGATTATTTGACATTAAGTTGTTATAATAACATCAACAACAATATATAGGAGGTTTTCAATGAAACCCGTAAAAAATAAAAAAACAGATGTACCAATAGATAATAAATTTGGTGAAAGATTGAAGGAGTTTAGAACTGCAAGAGATATTTCTCAAAAACAAATGGCTGATGAAATTGAAATATCACCTTCATTACTATCAGCATATGAAAATCAAAAACCTGGCAATACAAAAAACCCCTCAATATTAACTGCTATAAAAATAGCAACAAAATATGGGGTATCGATTGACTGGCTTTGTGGTTTAAGTGATGAAGAAAAAACAATTAAGGTTACAAACTACATTGATGTATTTAGCAGATTTTTTGATATTAGTAAAAAAATTTATTTGAACATTGAACTTTGTGATGGAATAATTGGCGAAGAAGAAATCAAGATTGAATTTTCGGATCCGGTATTAACTGATTTTTTTAGAGCATGGGAAAGGGCAAAATCACTTTATGATGATAACTTAATTGATACCATTATGTATGACGATTTGGTAAAAGGGTTATTTAAAAGATATGATAAAAAAATACCTGATAGTGCAAAGTGTGACGGCACATACGAATCATAAGGAGGATTAACCTATGGCCAATATTGAAAAAAGAGGAACCGCATATAGAATTGTTGTTTCTTGCGGGTATGACACGATGGGCAAGCAAATAAAGCGTTATTCAACCTATAAGCCACCTGAAGGAATAACTCAAAAGCAATTGGATAAAGAACTCAATAGAATAGCGGTTGAGTTTGAAGAAAAATGCACCCTGGGTTACGTCCTGGATAGCAATGTAAAATTGATTGATTTTATTGAGATCTGGTTTAAAGATTACGTGAATAGCAAAAGCCTTTCCCCTGTAACCATTAACGGTTATCAGGCCCTTTCAATAAAAATTGTTGAAGAACTGGGTCATATCAAAATTGGAAAAATTACCCCTAAACAGGTTCAAGATTTTTATGCAAAACTTAAAAATAGTAATAGTGTAAAAGGTGGTGAAAAATTCAAGGTTACTGATGGTTATTTAAAATTAACATCCACCATGAAACAAAAAAATATATCATCAAAGGCCGGAATAAGTGATGACACTCTGAGGCGATTAAAAAAGGGTGGTAATACAACTCTTGCTATTGCTCAAAAGATAACTGAAGCCTTAGAACTGGATTTTGAAATATTATTCATTTCTACCAGTGAGAAAAAACTTGTTACCAATGACACGGTTTTGCATTATCACCGGCTTTTAAACAATATTATGAATACGGCTGTTAGGTGGGGCGTGATTCCATTTAATGTTATTGAAAAGCGTGTAGAACTGCCAAAAATCGAAAGAAAAGAAGCTCCATATCTTGACGACCAGGAAGCCTTTGAGCTGTTGGAATTATTGGAAAAAGAACCTATAAAATATAGGGCTGCAATTAACCTACTTATTTTTAGTGGTTTAAGGCGTGGAGAAATTGGGGGCTTAAAATGGGATGATGTTGATTTTGATAATGAGATCATTACCATTAAAAGATCATTAAAAAAAATCCCAGGTCAAAAGGCCTTTGAAGGTGATACCAAAACATATAAATCTATGAGAAGTATTAAACTTCCTCCTTTTGTTTTTGAGCTTCTAAAGGAATATCGAGTATGGCAGTTAGAGGAACGTATCAAGATTGGCGATCAGTGGCATGATACGGGTTATGTTTTTACCAGGTGGAATGGTGAACCAATGAATCTTGACACTAATGGCAAGTATCTAAAAAAATTTGCTGAAAAGCATAACTTAAAACCTGTGCATCTTCATTCATTAAGGCATACCAACGCTTCTATATTAATTGCCAGTGGTGTAGACCTTAAAACAGTTTCTACCCGGCTAGGTCATTCTAACGTGTCCACAACGGGTAATATATACGCTCATGCAATCAATTCTGCTGATGCAATAGCTAGTACAGCCATGGAAAATATTTTAATAAAGCACCCTGATAAAACTCTGTAACTGCGGTTATAGAGCTATTTTATTTTGCAAACAATCCCCAAATAATCCCCAGATCATTAATTAACAGTTCCGCCACTTCAATGTTCAGGTGCATTAGTTTGAATTCCCTGTTTTTTCCCATTTATCCTCCAATTTTTTTAATTCCGCTAAGCATTACCAAATTTGAATGATTCTTTTATAGATGGCAATTTCTTTATTATTAATCGCTTTATCCTGATGATGGTGCCCAAAATACCACTTTTTAAAATCTGCTTTTTCTTTGATCTGCAACAGATAATTCGGAAGGTAATCATTTTCATCTTTGGGGTATTGATTAACAAAAACCTTTGTGTCTGCTACGCAGTCATGAGTAATAATATAGTCAACTTTATTCTGATGCGCTTCCAGATTACGCAATCCTTCTTCCATTTCTTCAGGGGACGGTTGTTCTTCTTGCCACCAGGACACATGATTAATCCGATAATTTTGCCTTGTTAGATCCAGTACTTTCTGTTTCTTGTTAAAATTCGGATCATTCAGGTCAAGAATGCCGCCATCAATATCATGACTTTGGGCCCCGCCAAAAGCAAATATTTTGCAATCATCGATAGTAAAAACCTGTCCGCGCATCAGATGGATAATCGAAGGCCGAATAAACTGTACCTTTCCACCCTTCCATTTGACAACCTCAATTTCTTTGAGCATATCAAAATTTTCGTGATTTCCATCAACCCAGAGCGTCGTAAAGCTCTTATCATTAAGCCAATCCAGCCAATAGTTCTGATCGGGTGTGTCTTTCCAGTAACCAAAGTCGCCACAGACAATAACGTAGTCTTCTTTATTCAGTTCAGTCTGTTTTAAAAATGCTTTGGTTTTAAATCGTTCATAATCCCCGTGGCAGTCGCCTGTTACAAAAATCATTTTAGTCTCACTTTCTAATAAAGATCACAGTCCTCGGAAGAATATAACTGTTCTGATACTGTATACGTGTTTTCCTTTAAGTCAAAAACCTAAGCAAAACCATACCCCATTAACATTTTACTATTAATCTGAAGGATTAGGCTATTTGAATTTAATTTATTAACAATCATATTTTTTTACAATAGCAAGTAAAGCCATGGAAAATATTTTAATAAAGCACACTGATAAAGCTCTGTAACTGCGGTTATAGAGCTATTTTATTTTGCAAACAATCCCCAAATAATCCCCAAATCGTGGGTTTTTCCTTGATATTCAAATTTTATGCAATAAAAAAGAGAACCAAACGGCTCTCTTATGCTATTCTTACTGGAGCTAGCGGGCGGAATCGAACCGCCGACCTACTGATTACGAATCAGTTGCGCTACCATCTGTGCCACGCCAGCAGTAAAACTTACTGCCCTATCATAACACAAAATATCACTCCACTTCAATAGTTTTTTACCATTTACCCTTTGAAACATGAGCTGCGATTTCAGCTTTAGACATTTCTTTAATGATGTAGCACTTTGCTTCTGTTTTTTTGAAAATTGCCAGGCAATTCGGATCCAGATTAATGTCGATGCCTTTTCTTGATAAATGGATCATTCTCTCAGCCAATGTTACTAATTCCATGTGAATATCATTGGTAACGTATGAATCATAAACCTTTTTGGCTGCCTCTTCACTCAGTTCAGCATATTTGCTGCCGGGTGATCCGCAATTTGGACAAACCTCCGGTGGCTCAATGCCTTCCATCGTAAAACCACAAACACCGCACTTCCAAAGTTTTTTCATATTCGACTCTCCAATCAATTATTTTTTGTAAACAATTTCAGGTTATATAGGAAGTATACCCTCATTTATAATCGATTATCAAAACTTAAGAATAATAAGTCACAATAATTAATTTTTGAAGGCTTGAAGTTTTTTGCAAAAAAGGGTACAATTATCTAATATTCAAATCATAGAAATATAAAAATGCCTAGGAGGTTATTGAAAATGGGATTAGTAACATCGACCGAAATGTTCAAAAAAGCTTATGAAGGTGGCTATGCAGTTGGGGCATTCAATGTCAATAATATGGAAATAATCCAGGGGATTGTTGAAGCTGCTGAAGAAGAGCAGGCACCGGTTATATTGCAGGTATCTTCCGGGGCGAGAAAATACGCCAATCCTGTCTATTTAAGAAAATTAGTGGAAGCTGCTATTGAAGTCACAGGTTTAGATATCTGTTTACATTTAGATCATGGTGATGATTTTGATATTTGTAAGGCGTGTGTTGATTCCGGGTTTTCCTCAGTAATGATTGATGGATCAAAACATCCTTTTAAAGAAAATATTGCTTTAACTAAAAGAGTCGTTGATTATGCCCATGACCATGGTGTGGTCGTTGAGGCGGAACTTGGCAAACTTGCCGGTATTGAAGATGATGTCTCCGTTTCAGATCGCGATTCAACCTTCACCGATCCGGATGAAGCCATTGAATTTGTTCAAAGCAGTGGCTGCGATTCTTTAGCAATCACCATTGGAACAAGCCATGGCGCATATAAATTCAAAGGCGAACCCCGTCTTGATTTTGAACGACTTGATAAAATCTCAGCACTTCTTCCCAATTATCCACTGGTCCTCCATGGTGCATCCTCGGTACCTAAAGAATTTGTTGATTTATGTAACCAATACGGCGGACAAATCCCAGGGGCCCAAGGGGTTCCGGAAGACATGCTTAGAAAAGCTGCAAAGTCCGGAGTCTGTAAAATAAATATTGATACTGATTTACGTTTAGCCATGACGGCTTCTATTCGACGAATTTTCGTGGAAAATCCAGGATATTTTGATCCGCGTCAATACCTGGGACCAGGCAGAATTGCCATAAAAGCAATGGTTGCTCACAAAATTAAAAACGTTCTGGGTTGCAGTAATAAACGATAGTGAAGAAGCATTAATCTAACGCATCAAAATACGATTCATAGCAGTTATTTAGCAGATTTACTTTTTCTACCTTATCTGCATCCCGGGGGCCATCATTTGACGGCCCCCTTTTTGTATTAAATCTTTAGTCACTATCAGTCATCGGACGAAATCTTTCCCTTCAACCTTTTTACATGATATAATAGTGCAAAATAACATTAAAGGATAATCAATGAAAGAAATAATAATTACCGAAAATGAAAGCAATCAGCGTCTGGATCGCTTTCTGGGCAAGCTCATGCCCCAGGCATCCAAGGGCTTCCTTCAGAAAATGCTTCGAAAAAAAAGAATTAAGCTTAACGGTCAAAAATCCGATCCGAACACCATGATTACCCTGGGGGATAAACTCCAGATTTATTTCTCTGAGGAAACGATTTTAGGGTTTCGCCAATCGGATAAAACCGAAAAAACCGCTAAAAACAGAAATGTGCCTCTGGCTGTTATCTATGAGGACAAAGATCTTTTAGTCCTTAATAAACCGGCTGAGCTTCTGACCCAGCCTGACAAAACCGGGGAAACCTCCCTCATCGATTTAGCGGTGGCCTATCTTACTGAAAAGGGCGATTATGACCCCATTGAAAACCTGACGTTTACTCCGGCCTGCGCCAACCGGCTGGATAAAAACACCACTGGTGTTGTTCTGGTTCCGAAGAATTTTCAAACGCTTCAAATGGTGAACGAAGCCATTCGGGAGGATGCCACCAAAAAGGTTTACTTTGCCATGGTTCTCGGCGAGCCACCTGAAAAAGGTGAAATTGTCGGCTATCTTAAAAAGGATCCCGAGACCAATACTGTTTCTTTTTCGGAAGAGCCAACCTCGGACAAAGACAAAAAAGCCCAATTAAGCTACCAGAATCTGGGAGTTCGCAGCGGTTATTCACTTCTAAAGATCACCTTGGGCACTGGCCGATCGCATCAGATACGGGTGCAGCTTTCAGCCATGGGTTATCCTATTCTCGGAGATCCAAAATATGGTAACCGACGTCTTAATATTCGCTTGTATGAAGATTTTGGTGTCAGAAGCCAGCTCCTTCACAGCGCAAGTTTTACACTCATACCCATGAATAAAACCTTTGTTGCCCCGCTTCCACCGGCATTTGAAAAAATTCTCAGGAGTTTTGGCTTTAAAGCAACCCTTACCCTGGAGGCTTAACCAATGGCCTATTGGAACAGCCGGGGGCTTCGGGGCAGCCAATTGGAAGAAAGCTTAAATATGACCAACAAGATCTACCTGGAACAGGGACTGGCGGTGGTTCAAAAAATACCGACCGCCATAAAACCCGTCGAATTGGATCCCGGCAAAGGAACGATCAAGCTGGCTTATTTCGAGGAAAAAAGCACGGTGGATTATCTGGGAAACATCCAGGGAATCCCGGTTTGCTTTGACGCCAAGGAAACCAGTCAAAAACGTTTGCCCATTGCTAATATCCATAGTCACCAAATGGATTTTATGAAAGCCTTTGAACAGCAGGAAGGACTTTCATTTCTGATTGTTCACTTTAAGTTTTGTGATGAAACTTTTATGCTTCCCTTTATCACGTTAAAAACCTATTGGGACAATGCTCAGAACGATGGCCGAAAATCAATTCCCTATGCCGACTTTGATCAAAATCTGAGAATTTATCCTTCTCATAATATTCTCCTTCACTATCTGGAGACCATTAATTATTACCTTAATCGAAAGGAAAACAGAAAACCATGAAAAAAATAGCCAGCTTTACCGTTAACCACCTGGAATTACTCCGGGGCGTTTATATTTCCCGGATCGATCATTGCGGTGACCACAGCATTACTACCTTTGATATCCGCATGAAAGAACCCAATCGTGAACCGGTGATTAATACCGCCGAGCTTCACACCCTGGAACACATTGGCGCCACCTATCTTCGAAATGATCCCGTCCTCAGTGATGAGATTGTCTATTTCGGACCGATGGGCTGTCGGACCGGCTTTTATCTGCTGATGAAGGGAAACCTGACCCCCAAAGAGATTATGCCCCTGGTGCTCAAACTTTATTCCTTTATGGCCGAATTCGATGAAGCCATTCCGGGAGCCGACCCCAGAGACTGTGGGAATTACCTGGATATGAACCTTCCCATGGCGCGTTATGAAGCAAATAAATTTCTTGCTGAGGTTCTGGAAAACATTCAGCCTGAAAATATGAATTATCCCCAATAAAAAAAGCCCAACCGGGCTTTTTTTATTTGATCTTATTTCTTAGCAGACCTGTCTGATGTTTCTTCAATTGGTTTACTGACCTTTTTTTGTTGTTCTGTATCCTGGTTTCTTCCCATCATCCGGTCAAAAATCCGTGCTGAATAGATCTTCTTTTCTTTCTTGGCTTTTTCAAATTCTCTGGACTGCTTATTAATTCGATTCACCCATTTTTTTGCGTCATTCATCATGTTTTTATTGTCAGGATCAGGAATCACCGCAGTCCATTCCTGAAAGAGTTTCCCATTGAAAGTCATTGTTTCATAACTAATTGCCAAAACTTTATAAAATTTTTGGCCATTACTAATTTTTTTTATTTTCGCCTGGGCCTTTGTCCATTTATGGAAACGTCCCATAATATAAGCGCTATCCGTTTGAATGATCGTCACATATGGTTTTATCATTGCTTTATACTTAAACCGCTCGGGAAAGATCAGGGTGGATATCAGTGAAAAGCCTCCCACGACAATAAACAGCAGGACACTGAACCACTTCATCTCCGGAGAAAGGAAAACAAAGAGGATAATAGAAATAACGAGTTCGATTCCCAGAAACAGCAAAATCTTTTTTTTGCTGCCCGCTCTTTGGATTTTGGTCAATTCACTAACAAAAGCAGTATACTGTCCGTCGTTGTATTCCCAAACCAAAGCTTCATCTTTATTTTCTGAAAAAGCAATGAATTGTTTATAGCGGCGATAAGAAAAAATGGCATATCCCAGCCCAAAAACAATAATGAGGATGCCAAAATATCCAAAATAAAATTGAAATGGCGCCAATATCTTGATGGCAAATGGTATAAAAACAACGATGACCCCTATAGCAGCTGCTATTAAGGCTAAAATTATATTCTGTTTTTCAGGATTTTTCAATTCTTGCATCTTTTTCACAACCTTCTTATTTAAAATATTCTAAACCATGTCTAGATCCGACTGAATTTTTCTCTGACTGCGTTAATCTGACCACAGCTCATGGTTCCTTCCGGACACGGACCTTCCACACAACGGGGTCCTCCATTTTTAAAGAGAATCGGTGCGACTTTTCTACATGCTTTCAGCATTTCTGTGGCAAGTTCACGGATTTCCCATTGGGCCCGGTTACAACACCGCTGATTATAAAAATGCAATAGTTCCCTGGCATTCATGGTAACCACAATTTTAGTTTCGCAGGCATTGGGTAAAACAAAACGGGCATCTTCAATCCCCTGTTTTTCGGCTGTCATTACCGCCTGTTTTTCTGACATGCCACCGGCAACTAAAGTCCCGGTATGTTTTTCAATCAGCTTTCCAGCCAGAAGATCATAGGTTTTCTGGGCATTTTCCATTCCCTCTATAAAAGCAGCTTCCCCGCCGGGCAAATCTTTAATTTCAGGTGGGATGATATAATTGAACTGTCCCTCGTTCACATATCGTTGGGATTTCTGGCTAAAACTTGCCATCCGATGGCGCACCAGCTGATGGGTTAATGCCCGGCTCACCCCTTCAATTGCAAAAGTAAAGCTGGCATGTTCAATCGGTGATGCATGCCCTACATCCATTAAGCGATTTAAAAATCGTTCAACGTTTTCATCGGTGAGATCTTCCATTATCTCCCCGGCTCCCGCCTTGGAATAACAGAGTTTTGCTGCTGCAGCCACTAATTTTTCAGGCTCTGGGGTATGTTGGATCAATGTTACGCTTAATTTTGTTTCCATAGGATTCTCCTTTAATTTAATCATAATCCGGAATCTTATTGTATCATTCCTGCCATTATAGTACAATCATCACTTGACCAAATAACGCCTGCTTATACATGCATTTTTTTCTTAAGCATTTTTCGGGTTTTCTCAGGAATACGATGATATACCCCCAAAAGCACTGCGATGATGCAGCTTCCGGAAATAGCGACAATTAATGACCAGGTTAATTGAACAGATCCGCCCATATTGAAGCTGATAATGCTATCCAAACCAATGCCAAAAACAATGGTAAAAAGAATCAGATTCGTGGGAATATAAATAAACTGACTTCGATGCCGGGTATATTTAAACACCAGCATGAAAATACAAATATCCAAATAGATCAGCGTTGCAATGGGAATAGCATAGTTAAAATACCACCCACTCTGGCTCCCACCAATTAAATAGAAACACCAGGTTGCTACGAGCACAGTGATATAAGCTCCCAGAAAATTATACTTTGGTTTTAAATAACCCAGGGAAAAAAATACCACTGCAAAAATGCTCAAATCTGCCACCGCAATATATTTTATAAGGGCATGGTTCCCGGGATAAACTAAATAGACCACTCCCAGAATAACAAGGAGACTCAGCACAATAATACCAATTGAAAAAATCGCCTTGTTCTTTTTCTCCAGATGATCCTCACGGTAGGTATTAATGGCTTTGGGATATTTACGTCCCCGTGAATCCTGGGTCTCATCCACATCCGGTAATGGAAAATCACACAAAGGACAGTTTTTAGTATCGCGTTCAACTTCAACACCACATTTTGGACAATAAGCCATTATCTTCACCTCTTATTCGTTTCTATTTTGACATGAATTCCCAGCTGTCGTATTTTCCTGAAAAATATTCTTTCAATCACCGTTTCCCTTGTGGTTTTTCCAAATGAAAGTGAAAGGTTCTTATTATAGGTTACCATCACAAGTTTAAGCCGACTTTCGACGCTGGGAGGAGGATAAACCTCCAGGCTTTTAATATAAGGCATCAGTTCTTTCGGAAATGTCACATTCCCAAGGTTGGAAAGTCCACTGGTGTAGCCCCGTTCACCATAGCGTTTGTAAATCACCGGCATCATCAGCTTCTTAAACCAAAGCGGGATAATCCTTAAAAAAATAACTTGTTCATTTCTGACATTTCTTGATATATAGCGGTTAATATTTTTCGGGTTCAGGTATAAACCCATGTACCCCTTAATTTGCGCAATGATTTCCTCCCGGGTGTAAAAGCCCAGAGCCAGATCAATTTCAGGATTCAGGCTAATAAAAAAGTTTCTCAAGGTAATGGAAGAAAACATTTTTCGTAAATCGACAGGGACATTTATGGCAATCGTTTGGCGATGCTTCTTTTTTTCACTCATCGATGACGTTTGAATATATTCCTGAATGCTTTCAAAATACAAAGCCAATACAAATTGGGTAAGGGTACAGCCATATTTTCGTGCCAGTCCCAGAATCGGTTCCACAGGAACAATACCTGTGAGTAAAAGATATTCTCCCTTATCTAAAAGCTCAAAGGGAAAATGAAAGACCTTTTTGCTTCCTGGCGGCGGAGGTACCCCTTCCTTATAATGCACCTTAAAGGAGTCTTCAAATTCTCTGGGATCAACCTCGGAAAGAATGTCCATGGACTTTCCACGATCTTCAGGAACGATGCCCTTTTGCTCACGAAAATATTCAATAATCAGGGTTTGAAGAAACATCAGTCCGCCGCTGCCATCACAGGTACTATGGTTAAATTCAATATGCACATATGATTTATAATATAGCACCCGAAATGGAAAGGTTTTTCCCTGACGCTGTCGCATGGTTTTACAGGGATAAAAGGTTTCTTCCTCTACCTTCGGGAGTGCTTCAGTATGCTGATAATAATACCAGAAAAAGCCACGCTTTAAAGTTACCTGAAAATAGGGAAACCGATGAATGATTTTCTCCAGTGCCATTTGCAGAATAACAGGATCAACCGCTTCGGTTAATCCTACCGTTATCCGATAAACCGTTGACATCCGCGAGGACGCAATAGCGGTATATAAAGTTCCGGCATTATCCAATGTGTAGAATTTAAGATTTTGCTGTTTCTGTTCTATGATTAACCCCCTCCTCGCATGAAATTTTTCCGAAAGGTCAAAAGGAAGGCTTCAAAAATTTCCTGTTTTGCAGCCAAAGTCACATCCACTGCGACAAAGTTATAGCCGCCAATATCTTCCTGGCGCTCCTCGGATAAAATCACCTGCCATCCATTACCATAATAAACATCTTCCTCAACCCTGGTTGCCTGTATTGAAAGATACTTTTCGAATTCCCTTTTGGGAATGGACCGCATTTCAAGCTTTTTGACCACGAAACCATCCAACTCTATTTCTTGATTATCTATTTTTGTGTCTTCTTCTTTTTGATCCATGATTTCATATCCCGACCTTTCATTCAATTTTGACTTTATTTAATTTTATCACAAGGTCCTTAAGAAAACTATCACAATCTCTACCCGCCTGAGAAAGATTATCCCCGAATAAAAGAGTTTAATTAATTTAAATTAATAATATTTTCTATCACTTGTAACCTTTCGCTTTTCGTGATAGAATACACTCAATTGAATATAAACAGAGTAGATAAGATGCGTAAAGTGTTAAGGGATGGGAAGTTGCCTTTAAACGAAATGCGACCATTGCGATATCTTGTTGCTTCCGCTGGACCCCTGGACTAGAAAATCGAGGGTTGCG
>NZ_DATCHP010000012.1:0-9363 GCF_036508315.1 Acetobacterium sp.
TTCCTCCAAAGTATTTAAGGAAGAGATTGGTGTTAAACCCCTTGCAACTGAATTCACCTTTCACTATGTAACCTTTAGACTGCAGCTTCTGTCTTAATAGTGAGTGATCTTTGTCAACCTTATTCTTTCCCATGATTGCACTTGTAGAGAAAATAAAGCATGACTTCTTATTTACCTCCGGCAGCCGATCTGCCAAATCAAGCAGCTGTTTATAGTGCTTTCCGCTGTCTATGCCTGAACCAAAGCCAATAAAGTCATATTCCTGGAGTTCCTCCAACACTACTTGCTCAGGTGTTTTCACCTGGGCATGCAATACCTCTGCAAATACATTTGCAATTTTAGCCGTATTTTTGTGATGATAGGAGTAGACAATAATAAGACACTTTCGAGCATTGACTTCCGTAACAATATTTACTTCCTGCATCGTTTTCACCTCATTTTTTTTTAAACTACCAAACTTTCAAGGGCATTTGCCGTAATCCAAAATTTCTCTGAATAATCGCCTGCACATATTCTTTTCCATACATTTTCCTGCTCTTTTTTGATGTTATTACCTTGTGATTTATTGATACCCTTAACCCTGATAAAATATCATTTTAATTTACAAAGCATCAGATACTCTTGCTCCAATTCCTCAATAATTTCAAAACCAACTTTTTCATACATCGTTACTGCATAATTATCTTTTTGAACAGCTAAAGAAGCCTGTTTGTACCCATATTCCTTCAATAATAGAAGCATACTTCTCATAAGGTTGGTGCCAATACCTATATTGCGGTACTCTTTATAAAGTGAAATAGCGAATTCAGGGGTAGCCGCATCGATATTTCCAAATCCTTTTACTTCCCCTGCCATTATTCTGGTCCAGACTGCTCCTACAACTTTTCCATCACATTCAGCAACCAAACAATGGTCACCTTCTTTACCAAATCCATCAATATAGGCACTTAACTCTGGTTGATTAATCACTTCCCTTAGCAGCAAATTTCTCTCATCTCTTTGAAAAATAGCTTCATATAAAAAATTAGAAAGTAGAGGTATTTCTTCTTGCCTTAGCGCTCTGATAAAATAATCGTTCATTTAATGCTCCTCTCAAAAATACTTTCAAATAGATAGTCGTACTGAATGGAAATATTGTATCATTTCATTGCCACTAACGACAGATTAAGCGCATAAAAACATCCCCGAAATGTTTGTGATTTCGGGGATGCTCTAATAATGTCTTATTTAATTGATGCATCATAAATCGATTGGATCGATTCATCTAACATCGTGTCAAACTCTGCTTCACTTTGTTTAACATTAAGGCCTTCGGTTAATGCCCTTGAGAAACTTGCAATCAGTTTAGGATTCCTTGCCAGTTTTTCATTTGACTCTTTTCTGGAATATCCTCCAGATAGTGCAACAGTTCTTACAACATTGGGATGTTTTATGATCTCTTCATAGAAATTATCTGCATCGGGAAGGGTAAGTTTAAACATTACCAGACAGTTTGCATCCAATGTTTTCAGGTGTTCGAGTATTTCTTGTTTGAGAATGACTTCCGCTGCTTTTTTATCTTTCATGTGAATATCTATTTCCGGCTCTAAAATTGGTACCAAACCCGCAGCTGCGATGACTTTACCAATTTCAAACTGTTGGTCAATAATTGCTTTTATTCCTATTTCATTCGCTTCTTTTATGACTGAACGCATTTTAGTACCAAAGATATGACGTTCTTTAGCATGAATGAGCAATGCATCAAGATTAGGAATCGGTTTCATTAATTGAACACCATTCTCTAAATCCAATAACCCCTTATCCACTTTCAGAATTGGTAAGATTCCTTTCGTTTCCCAAAGATAATCAGCACTGTATTTCCCATCTACTTTTGAATCCATTGTTTTTTCAAATAGGATAGCCCCAAGAATTCTTTCTTTGGTAAAGGCTGGGCTTTTCATAATCCTTGATCGCATGTCATGAACCAATTCAAACATCTCAGCGTCATCAGCATAGGCTTCTTTTGAAATTCCATAAATCGCAAGTGCCTTTGGTGTGCTGCCGCCACTTTGATCCAGTGCCGCAATAAAACCGTTATCATTTTTCATTCGTTCTAACTGTAACTTATTCATAAATATACCTCCACTTATTATATGTCATTGTTATATTATACACCTTTTTTAAGCTTTTAAACATTATACTTAAGTTAATGGGCAAGATAATCCCATTCAATATGTATTCGTTTCCCAAAAAAACAAAGGACTCCTATTTAGTGAGTTTGATTGATGGGAAACCGTCGAATTGATGGCGTAGTCGCATTCAATTGAAATATTGTATTATTTTTATGTAAATCCGTGCCATTTTTTACTATTCTTTTATTCAATCCATGGTATATTGTAACCATAAATAAGCAATGAAATCTCATATCGAATATGTCAAGGAAAAATGCCCGCAGTTCACAGAAATTATCGTCGTCGATACTCTTGAAGAATGTGTCCGCGGCTCGGATATCCTAAGCTTCGCCACCTCTACTCCTATGGGAAGCAGCCCTTCGGCATATCCTTTCGTCAAAACCGAATGGATCAAGCCCGGCGCTCTCTTCTGTCTCCCAGGTGCCGCAGATAAAGTTAAATTCCGATTTTTAAGGCGACCATAGTAATATCATCAAATTGAGGCGCTCCATTAACGAAACTCTCAATATCTTTTTTTATAGTTGACAGCAGCTCATCAGGGTTTAACTCAGTATTGCTGTTAAGTACAGATCGCAATCTTTCCTCGCCATACAATTCATCGATGGTATTCGTTGCTTCGGTCACACCATCGGTATAGAGATACAATTCATCACCATTTGCCAGCTGCATTTCTACCTGTTTATACTTAATATTTTCCATTCCCCCAAGTATAAAACCAGATTGCAACTTCAGATATTCAAAACTGTCATCTGCTTTTTTTAGCAGCGGCGGATTATGCCCTGCGTTCACACAAATGAAATGATGCGTTGAAATTTCCAACACACCCATCCAAGCCGTGACAAACATGCCCACATCATTATTTTCACAAAGCTGAGCATTTACTACTGTAAAAACTTCTGCCGGCGTAAGGCCAGTCTGCGCATGATTTTTAATCAGCGTTTTAGCAATCACCATAAATAACGCTGCTGGAACACCCTTACCAGACACATCCGCAATCACCACTGCCAAATGATCATCATCAATAGCGAAAAAGTCATAGAAATCGCCGCCAACTTCTTTCGCCGGTTGCATTGTTGCATAAATGTCAAATTCTTTTCTATCAGTGAAGGCCGGAAAGATGCTAGGAAGCATGGATGTTTGGATCTCTGTAGCCACATTAAGTTCAGCTGAAATACGTTGTTTCTCTTCATTGTCCTTTTTCTGTTTATTCAGAAGTTCCCGAGTACGGTTCACCAAAGTAAAACAAATGGGTGATAGTGCCACTAAGATAAATACACGAGGTAAATAATAGAATTTAAGTGTTCTGATTAAAATACTGCCTGTGATAACCCGCTCTTCCACCCCATCCATTTCCAGCATCATATTTGAATCCCACAAACCAAAATACAGACCAGCGAAAATGGCAATGGTCATAAAAACAATACTCCCGGCCAAAGTCCACCCTGTAAATTTTTTTGAATAATAGTGACAGGAAATCAATAACGGACATATCCATGCAAGCACAGTATGCAAAGTCATCATCGTCGAAAGAATGGTTATTCCCAGGATGGTACATGTCATAATGAGGTATTTCAAATACCAGTTTTGACCGCCAATCACTTTAATCAGCAACGATGGTAATAGAAATAATACAATGCTTATCGGCATGGCTATATTCATCAGCATTTTTGAAATAATAAAAAAATTGATAGAATTTAAAATCCATACTATTCCAACAATAGCAGCAACAATTATTAAACATTTAGCCGCATATTGATTCGCCTTATCTTCATTTTCTACAAATATTTCATTATTCATTGTAAGATCATTATTCGCCATAAGCAATTCACTCCCATTTTTAATCTCTACACGTCCAACCAAAATTCATTAAAAAACTATTTATTCATCGGTTAAATCGCTTTATATAAGATCCGTTCGAATAAATCGCAAAATTAAATTCATCCACTTTTTTATATGGAGGAGTGATTTTAGCAACGGTGTATTTTGAATCGACAATATGTAGCTTTCCGCCCTAAATAAAGCATCTTCATTATTCTACCGCATATAAATACTTTAGTCCAGTTACGGTTTAAATTAAATCGCAGCTTCTACTGCAAACAACTACCATAATGCATCTTGTGATTGCCAACCAACCTTATGAAGAAAAGGTGGCTCTTGAAAAAGCAGATTCCCCATCGGAATTTTCAGCTCAAACCCCATTGTATGCCAGCGTGTATTTTATCGAGTCTCCAAAAGGCATGAAATATAAAGCCAAATGGTTTTTGAATGATCAGGAAATAAAATCTGAGGAAAAAGAAATGCCCACCGATAAAAACGGTGTCATTGTCTATTCTCTGGCAGCTGATAAAGTATCGGCAGGCAATTTAAAACTTCAAATATTATTTAGAAATGAGATCTTAACTGAACAACTAATCACTATTAAATGAGGTAACGTCATGAGGCGATGTGAAAAGGATCAACGTTTTTCCAAATTATATACAACCCATATTGATGAAATTTATAAATATGTCTTTTTAAGAACCGGCCTAAATAAAGTGACTGCAGAGGATGTGACCCAGGAAATTTTTATTGATGTTTTTAAAGGATTGGATCACTTTAAAGGTTTATGCTCCGAAAGAACATGGATTTACAAAATAGCTAAAAACAAGGTGTTCAATTATTACCGAACCCATTATAAAAGAAGTATGGAATTCTACAGCATAAGTGATGAAATGGTCAATCATTTGGTGGACCTTCCTCATGATATTGAAACAAAAATAATAGAAACATGTCAAAGCCAACAAATTCTGGCATGCCTGAGGCAGCTTCCCGATCATTATATAATGACTTTGCTGCTTAAATACGTTGATGGGAAAAGCATTAAAGAAATTGCAAAAATCACAGACAAATCCAATAAAGCCGTGGAAAGCGTTTTACAACGTGCAAAATCTGCTTTCCAGAAGCAGTATCAGAAAATAGAAGAAGGTGAGGTTTAGTCATGGAAAAAGATAAACAATTTTTTGAAGATTCCTTTAAAACCTTAGACACGGTTTCAAAGCCTACCGATGAACAAAAAGTTCGTATTTATAATGGGATTCTTAACGCTATTGAATCAAATTCAATGACCCAACCAAAACTCACCACCAGCCCATTTAAAAATTTGGTAATCAATTATCCCTGGCGTTTTGCTTTTGGGGCGGCCTTTGTTCAAACATCAATCTGTACTTTAATTTTTGGTGCAAATTATACCCATTTTATTCTGAAGATACTCGGAGGTTGATATGAATTTATTTTTAGAAGCACTTAACAAACCCGCAGATGCCTTTAAGCGTGGGAATAGAAAGGTCTCCTGGATACTGGTAGCTCTAACTATTGGTGTTGTCACCATATTCGATCCCCTTTTGCAGACTTTTGTTAACGGGACAGGAGTAGCAAAACCCATCGACGGTCTTCAGATTGTCTGGCTATCAGCCGCCGGAATAGGAACTTATCTCCTTATCTGTACGATATTTTGGATAATCGGAAAAATTTTCGGCAGTCTGACCACTTTACAAACTTATATTCGGACCTGGGGAATTTCCTATTTCCCTACCCTTTTGTGTGCCATCATTGTTGCCGTGACGGAAAACTATTTTTTTCTCTTTTGAAATAGCATCATTTGGGCAATGTTCTTTAATGTGGTTTTTGTGGGAATTTTAATTTGGAAAGCCACTTTATACGTCCTGTTTTTTAAAGAAGTCGCAAAACTTAATCGTGGTAAACTGATTGGAGCAATAATACTGGGTATCCTTGCGATTATCATTCTGGCTTGGATTAATGCATTCATTGGATTAAAAACGCCTATATTATAGGGTGCAACTACAATAAATACATTGTCTTTATCATAATTGTTTAAACAAAATATAATAATTAACAGTTACAATTAAGACATTAAATATTTTGAAAGATATGGAGGTACAATGAATTTGGAACGATTTAAAGAAAAGTTAGTGAAATTTATGTCTGGCCGTTATGGTATCGATCAACTTTATTATGCCTTATTATTATTGACGATGGTGCTAATGCTGGTTAATTTAAAAGTTGATTCATTGATTCTTATGTTATTGTCAAATGGAGTTATTCTCCTGTTGATTTTAAGAAGCTTTTCCAGAAATATCAGCAGGCGTGCATGGGAAAACAAGAAATTTTTAAAAATCTGGTATCCGATAAAAAGAAAAGCACGAATGCTCTTTCGGAGAATCAAGGAAATCAAAGTACACCGTTACCGTAAATGTCCCAATTGCAAAAAGACATTGCAGTTGCCAGTTAAGCGAGGAAAAAATACGGTAAAATGTCCCAGATGCCAGGAAAAATTTGAGGTTCGTGTTATTTTATAAAAAAAATTAAAAGAAATGTTAATGAAGCAATATGCACTCAATTTCAGTGTCTGGGATTGGGTGTATATTGCTTTAATAAGCCGAAATAAAACTGAACAAGCCTGAACTGACTTTATTTTCTTCCGCAAATAATTTGCGAATCACATCCATAATTCCTGTGAAAGTGGCGGTATTCGGCCGCAGGTTCCCACTGTCTCCTGACTGATCAACAATAATGGCATCTTTAAATTCCTGGGCAAAGACACCTGTGACCATCGTGAATATACCTTTGGTTATGCTGAGACTCATGTTTTCAAATTATTGAACTGTGCGACAAAGGCCGTTCTGAGGTTATATAAATCCAGCTCATTCTTCTTCGGGATAGCTCATTCCCCATTCTTTTCTAATGTAAGTCATAACTTCCATAACGTCTTTTGTGTAATCCAGATGCATATGATTTTTCTTTCCTGTAATCGCCTTTTCCATATCTTCAAATTCGTACCACAATGCATCTTGGGTATTTCCCAGCTGAATAATCTCCTTCACTCCTGTTTCGTTGTATGTAACAACTGCTTCCATTGCTCTAGGGTATTCCATCACTTCAATATATCCTTTGTCACATGAAATCATACCTCGTTTCGGCTGTTTCGAATGCAATGAAAGTGCTATCGTTACCATTTGCTGCTCGTCGTTCATCAACAAAATAGTCGCTTGTTCATCCACTTTTGTAGGTGCATACATAACTTGACTCACAATTTTTTCTGGTTTTGATTTCAAGAACCATCTAGCAAAAGAAAGCGCATAAATTCCTATATCCAACATCGCTCCACCAGCTAAATTACGGTTAAAAAACCGGTTATTCATATCATACTTTTTATAACTGCCAAAATTTATGGTAATCAGGTTAATATCACCCATACGCCCCCCCTTCACGATCTCATCAAGTTTCTTATATAAAGGCATATGATATAAAGTCATTGCCTCTGCAAGTATTACATTTTTATCATTCGCCAGCATTATTGCTTCTTCTAATTCATCGCTGTTTAATGTAATTGATTTTTCACAAAGAACATGTTTGCCTCTTGACAATGCTTCCCTTAAAAACTGAATATGTGTATTATGAGGTGTTGTAATATAAATAATATCAACTTCATCATCCATAAACATGTCCATATAGTCATCATAAACTTTTTCTACATCATACTTTTCCGCATATTTTAATGCTTTTTCATATGTCCTGTTCCCTACAGCGTATAATTTTCTACCATGTTTTTTTATAGATTCTGCCAATTCATTGGCTATTACTCCACATCCTAAAACCGCCCAATTATATTCTTTCATTTCTTTTATTTCCTTTCGATTTGCTCATTACCTCGGTCTTTTCAAGTTAATCTGTGATCTTTTCATCAAACAGGATTGTTGCCTGTGGAGGAAGTTCATCATCTCCATCCCAAAAGAGAAACCGAATTGGCATACAGGCAAAACCCGTAGTCTTCTGTTATTGTAAATCCGCAGTTAGAACTAGTACTTCACAGGATGTTCACTGTTCAAAAGCCGGTTATTTTTCCAATGGATTATATCGATTAGGGAATTCCTTTTGTGCCTTATCTGTATATTTTTTGATGAATTCGGTTTTGGCATTTGTATACCCATCCCGGTCATATCGATAGGTTTCCAGTAGGCTCAGTTTTAATTCCCCATATTCCCTGGCCACGGGAGTATGAGCTATTAAATAATCTCTGAAATACAGCTCATCCCAATCTCCATTATACCTGACATGGAGATGAAAGGCCTGTCCCTCAAAGCCCTGGGACGAATAACCTTTCATAAACATCATGTGAGGTGAAGGATCATCTGGCTGATGAGCACAGAGATATCCATATTCGATCAAAGTTTCCATTAGCTTATCCGTATCACAGGTTTCAGCGATCTCAAGGAGGATATCGATGGTCGGCTTTGCGATGAGGTCCGGAACCGCTGTACTCCCGTAATGATTGATCCGAGCGATATTCTCAGAACCGATGATCTGAATGAGACCGCTTTCTTCCTCACGATATGCATCTTTCCAGATGATTTGATGAAGACTTAAGATGATCGGGAAAAGCCGCCATAGTTCCTGTTTGGAAAGGGTGGATAAGGGGTTTTTCATGTGTTTCTCCTCTATAATTTTTTCTCACTTAATATCATTAAAATAATCTAAAACCCTCATAGCTCTGAGCGTATTCCAGCGGCTGACTTTTCCTGCCTGTTCCATTTCAAAATGCACTGCAGAACCTGGATAATGCGCAGGTACTTTCCAACGGTCATCACTTGTACGCTTCTTGTAAACTACATCCAGTGCTTCCTGCATTCTTTCATCGTATGAAGCCTCCGCTTTGCGGAAATACTCAAGTGCACGCAGAATATCGTATTTCCAGCGTGTAGGATATGCTATATGCAGCATAGCAGGATTAATAATCTTGCCGGTTCTATCTGATCGGAATAAATGATGTTGGAGAAGGAACTCACGTGCTTCCACTTCAATTTTAATCAGCTCTTCCCGCTTATAGCCATACCCTTGAATTATATACTCCAGTATCCCCTCAAGAGTATTAATTGTAGTATGCATCGAACTATGCTTGGCCCCATATCGGTTAAGCCGACAATTAAAAGCGCCATCTTTCATTTGTTGGCTTATTACAAAATCCACGACAGATTTTATTTTTTCTTCCTCTATACCGAAATAACATGCATAGTTTAAGAACATTCCATTGATGCACATATCACTTTCCGGTACACTCACAAAACCGTTTATACTACCATCCGCACCTTTACAAGTTTCAACTATGACATTAAGCGCTTTCATTATTTCTGTTGTA
>NZ_DATCHP010000013.1:0-22374 GCF_036508315.1 Acetobacterium sp.
GCCATTGATGAAAGAATTCGTCAAATTAAAGCTCAAATTCCAGAAACAGATTCAGATTATGATCGTGAAAAATTACAAGAGCGTCTTGCTAAATTAGCTGGCGGTGTTGCTGTGATTCAAGTTGGAGCAGCCACTGAAACCGAATTAAAAGAAAGAAAATATAGAATTGAAGATGCTTTAAATGCGACCAGAGCGGCTGTTGAAGAAGGCGTTGTTTCTGGCGGTGGTACTGCTTATATTAATGCCATCGGAAAAGTAGATGAACTCATTGAAAAACTTGAAGGCGATGAAAAAACAGGCGCTTTCATTATACGAAGAGCCATCGAAGAACCGATGAGACAAATTGCCGAAAATGCCGGATTAGAAGGCTCTGTTATTGTATCGCAAATGCAGGACAAACCAAAAGGTGTTGGTTTTGACGTAGTCAAAGGCGAATTTGTGAATATGTTTAAGGCTGGAATCATTGATCCAACCAAGGTAACACGTTCAGCCATTCAAAACGCGGCCAGCGTTTCAGCAATGTTCCTTACAACCGAAGTAGCAGTTGCAGATCTTCCAAGTGAAGATATGGGCGGCATGCCAGGTGGTATGGGTGGCGGCGGAATGCCAATGATGTAAGCTTCTCGCTTAATACAAAAAAGAAGTCCCACCGGGACTTCTTTTTTTTTTTTATTGCAATTATGTAGGGGGCGGGTAGTACCCGCCCCCTACATAATGAGAAATCCAGCGTTACTCTTTAACCCCAACGTTTGCTGGCGATTAATAATCGCCCCTACGGTCTGACAATAAACGTTTTATAGAATGGTTTATTCGGTTTCAAGAAGCATTAATGCTTTTTCCCAGTGGTCGGTTAGTTCGATAAGTTGAAGTTTGCCCTTTTCATAGGTATTATTCACAGCTGAGGCATGTTCCAGGTCACTATAAAAATCCGGATGACACATTTCCTGTTCAATGGCTTTGATCTGTGTTTCCTTGGTTAGGATAGCATCTTCGATTTCTTTAACCCGGTGTTTTAGTCCACGAATTCGGACTTCCTCTTCTTTTATCTTTTTGCGATCTGTTTTTTGTTGTGTTTTTGTGGTCACCACTTTATTATCTTCGGCGGTAAGGGTTTCACGTTCTTCAGCTTCACTTTTATGTCTGAGATAATCATCGTAGTTTCCTAAATGAATTTCAACCCCATTTGGAGTAAAAAGAAAAATTTTATTGGCAATGCGATTTATAAAGTAACGATCATGGGAAATAAACAGAAGGGTTCCCTCATAGCTGGAGAGGGCATTTTCTAAAATTTCCTTGGTGTCCATGTCAATATGATTGGTAGGTTCATCCATCATTAAAAAGTTGGATTGGGAAATCATCAGTCGGGCCAGTAACAATCGGGCTTTTTCTCCGCCGGACAGGGTTTCAATGGGTTTAAAAACATCATCGCCAACGAATAGGAAAGCCGCTAAATGGTTTCGCAGTGCGCCTTCGGTAAGGCGTTTATCGATATCCCAAAGAGCTTCTAAAAGATTTTCTTTGTAAAAACTTTTAAGATCTTCGTGTTCCTGATCAAAGTAACCAACGTTAACCTTCTGTCCCAGCCGTATTTCACCGGAATCAGCAGAGAGTTGTTCCTGAAGGATTCGAAACAGAGTGGTTTTGCCGGCACCGTTTGGTCCAATAATTCCAATTTTATCGCCCCGGTGAATCTCAAAGGATAAATTCTGAAAAAGTAATTGCTGATCAAATGACTTTTTAAGACCATCCACATAAAGGACATCTTTTCCGCTTTGGACTCTTGGTTTAAAATTAAAATGAGATTGGTGAACGACCACGGCCTTATCCATGATTTCAATTTTTTCCAGGGCTTTTTCCCGACTGGCTGCTCGTTTGGTGCTTTTTTCTGTATTATACTGATGAAAGCGCTTGATCACTTCTTTTTGACGATTAATTTCTTTCATCTGCTGTTGGTATTGATGATTCTGTTCCATCAGATTCTTGCGTTTTTTCAGTGCATAGTGGGTATAATTACCACTGTAGGCTTTAATATTTTTATTAGCGACCTCCAGGATAGTGCTGCAGACTTTATCAAGAAAAAATCGGTCATGGGAGATAATAATAAAGGTACCGGTATAGCTCTTTAAATATTGCTCTAACCATTGGAGTGCATTAATATCCAGATAATTGGTGGGTTCATCCAATAGCAGAAGCTCAGGTTCCTTTAAAAGAATCTGCCCTAAAGTCGCCCGGGTTTTCTCACCGCCACTGAGAACGGAAAAGGGTTTATTAATATCTTCCTCAGCGAATCCAAGACCATTTAGAATACCACGGATACGGCTAGGATATTCATAGCCATGGTTTTCAGAAAAAGATTCCTGAAGTTCCCCATATTCGGCCATGAGTTTTTCCAGGTCATCATTATTCGCCTCTGAAATTTGATAACCCAGGGATTTAATTCTTTTTTCCATGTCAATGAGAGGCTGAAAGACGGAAGTCAGCATTTCCTGAAGGGTGGTTTCTCCCGAAATCACCGATTCCTGGGCAAGATAACTCATGGTGAGACCATTTTTTTTACTGATGCGTCCACCATCTGGAATTAATTCACCGGTTAAGAGTTTTAGGAAGGTCGATTTGCCGGTACCGTTGCGTCCAACAAGACCAATTTGTTCTTTTTCATTAATAGACAAACTAATTTCCTTAAAAATTTCATGGATGCCATAACTAAAATGCAAGTTTTCTATATTAATTAACATTATTTCACCTGTTTTCGTTTTTAATCAATTGTTTTGGGTTTACAACTCCATTCTATCAAAAAAACAACAAAATTAAAATGAAAAATTTGACGTACTTACGTCACATTGGTATAATAAATGCGTTATTGAAAGAAAGGAGAAGTAAATCATGAATCACTTCTCGAAAAAAGTATCAATGACCGTTGTAAAACGGTTGCCAAAATATTACCAATATCTCAGCGATTTGCTGGAGAATGATATTGAAAAAATATCCTCAAGAGAATTAGCCAGCCTTATGAGACTTACTGCGTCCCAAATCCGGCAGGATTTAAATTCCTTTGGCGGTTATGGACAACAGGGTTATGGATATAATGTTTCAGAGCTTAGGGAAGCTATTAAAGTAATTCTGGGTCTGGATAGTGAATATAATTGTATGATCATTGGTGCCGGAAATATGGGACATGCCATTGCAAATTATGAACGCTTTAAGCGGGAAGGTGTATTTCTTAAAGGCGTTTTCGATATTGATCCCCAAAGGATCGGAACAGTTTTGGGAGGTGTTGTCGTCAAGCACCTGGATGAGATTGAAAATTTTTTAGAAATTAATGAAATAGATATTTGTATTTTATGTGTCCCAAGGGAAGTCGGACAAATAGTTGCCACTCAAATCACTGATTTAGGGGTAAAAGGAATCCTTAATTTCAGTCCTCTGGACCTAAATGTTCCGGATGATGTGGTTGTTGAAAATGTAAACATCACGGATAGTTTATTTACACTTACCTACCTTTTAGGAAAATAGGATTTTTAAAAAATCGATGGCCTGAAGGCGAGATTCATAGATCCTCACCCAGTCAGCCGACAAACTCAAATAAAAAAAGAACCTGATTATTTAATCAAGCTCTTTTTTTTATTCGCGAATTAAATTATTGCTTAGCACTGGTGCCTTTGAAATTAATAAAATCCAGAACTTCTTGCTTATAGCTCTCAGGGAAAGAGAAATAAGAAGAAAAGGAATCGGTCTCTTCATCGGAAAAGACATATGATTCTAAAAAGTCTCCGCATGTTGTTGGTTTTGGATTACTGGGCAAAAGTTTTGGTTGATCTGTTCTGCAAAGTAAATAGTCAACTGACACTTCAAAAAAATCAGCAATCTTAATCAGCAATTGATTTTCAGGTAAATTCTTATCTTTTTCATACTTTGAAATAGAGCTTTTATTAAGAAAAAAGAGATTTGCAAAATTTTCCTGTGTTAATCTTTTTGAAATTCTTAAAGCTTTTAATCGTGTACCAAATGTATTGTTTTCCATGTTTTCTACTCCTTCTTTAATCATTGAAATAAACGTAATTCCAGATAATTCAGTATAGCATGTCATAGAAATATGTCAAGAAAAAAGTTGAATTTAGATAGGATTCCTTTAATTTTCCATCAATTCTGGAATGAATTTCGGTAATCCTTAAGAATTCGAAGGGTTTCACTATACTTTAGTTTCTCAGGTGAAAGTTCACCCTCTGGGAAAACTGGGTTGAGGTTTTGACTAATAAGGGTATCCTGGGCGAATGTTCCAAAAATTGCCTTGTAATTAACATTATTTTCAACATCTAAGAGTTTGCTCTTTGACTTACCGTCTTCAAGTCGAATTTCATCATAGGAAAGGGTAATCAGAGTGTCACCCTTGAAGGTTGCAGTAAGCACACCTTGATATCCGTCAGGGTCAATTTGACTGCGAATAATATAGGTATCTGAAGTCTTAATCTTTCCCGGTTCGTGGTTGCCTTTAACGGCTTGTTCAATTCCGGCTTTTGCCAATTCAATGAAACGCTCATGGGTTTGAGTTGCTCCCGAAATGGCTTCAATTTTATCAGGATCCTGGGTGAGGAGTAAATCACTGTACATCCGATAATAAAGGGAACCCAAAGTCATCGTCCCCACGCCGTCCCAGGTTTTTGCTTCCCCTTCCTGGGTAAGACGGTCAATTGAATTCATAGAAATCTCCTTAAAGGTTACTTCGGTAATAATGCCGTTTTTAATATTAAGATCAAGCTGCTGGGCATATCCCCGGGTATCATAAAATCGGGTGGAGGTCGTATATTTTCCATCCAGAAGGGGTTGTAAATTATTGGGGGGGGTGATTTCCCCGGTTGCGGGATCATTGATTAGATTTTTCTCGACACAGCCTGTGATCAATACAGGTAACAATAATATAAGAAAAAGAACCATTACAACAGAAAACGTTTTTTTCTTTTTTGGAAACATCTTTTTTTTCAACATATTTTCACCAATTCCAATATTTCAATTACCCTTAATAGGCTGAAGCATTCATTAAGGGCGGGACAATTTGTTTTTTGCGAGAGAAGACACCGCTCATGAATTTACTGAACTCATCCGGTTTGAGTCCAAAGGCCTGGGTGGCTAAATTTTTTGCTTCTCCGGCTATAATTAATTCAGTACCGCCGATAATAATATCCGTAACCATCAGCACTGAAAGGCTCAGTTTCTCAAGTTCGCAAAGGGCATTCATTTCTGAAAGCACCGGATTTAATTTTTCGAAAATACCTCGGAAGTCACCTGTGTTGATTTGAGAAACGGCTATTTTATAGGTGCCCATCGTGAAAATTTTCATATCCGTGGTAATAATTTCATTTGGAGTCATTTCCTTAAGATTACTTCCTGCGATCAGCATTTTTTCGCCGTAGCTTTTAAGATCAATTTCAAGTATTATTGCAAGCTCATAGGCGATTTTTTTATCTTCTTCTGTACAGGTTGGGGAATTAAAGAGAAGGGTATCTGAAATAATGGCGCTTAGCATCAGACCGGCCATTGTTTTCGAAATAGGAAGCCTATGTTCGTGATACATTTTTGCTACAATGGTGGCAGTACAGCCAACCGGTTCAATGCGGAGGTAAAGTGGTGTCGTGGTTTGTATTTCTGCCACGCGATGGTGATCAATGACCTCAATAATTTCTGCTGCTTCCACCCCAATAATGGATTGACTCCGTTCATTATGGTCCACAAGGATGACCTTTTTACGATTAAAGTCAATCAGGTTACTTCGGGTAATGGTTGAAAGTACTCGACCATTCACATTAACCACGGGAAACCGGTCATGCGCTGAGGTAAGCATGTTCTTTTTTACATCATCAATGGTTTCATAAGACATAAAGTATTCAAGATGATTTTTTTGGAAGTAATGCTTAATGGGAATGCCCTGGCATAAAAGACGAATGACTTCAAAAGGACCTGACACCACAAGCAAAACGACCCCTGAATAATCATCGGGAAGGTTGAAAATAATATCGGGTGAAGCATTGGAAACAATAATAATCCCGGCATCTGTTTCATAGGCCCGCTTTAAAAAAATTGGTTGTTGAACCGTCACAAGAATATCCTTGGAACCAAGCTTCTGACCTGCTTCTATTTCAGTGATGGTATAAACATCACCTTGAACGGTATCACTTTTCTGAGAACCATAGACCCGGGCATTCAACAATTCAATGATATTTTCTAAAGGAGTTGCATTATCCCGGAGAATTGATTTTGAAAAGGGGTCTGTATAGGCGGGAATAATATCTGAAAAGGAGACCATGCCAATGAGTTTACCATCATCACTGATCACCGGAAGGGAACGGCCGGGATGATCAATAATCTTTTCCATTGTTTTTGAAATAGAATCATTTTCATGGGCCATGGAAAATTCAGCGATAATAAGATCAGAAACCTGGGGTTTAACATCCTTAATCAATTTTGGGGCTTTAACGGCAAAGGTGTCCAGAACAAACTGGGTTTCCTTATTCACTGTACCCAGCCGAGCCGGGAATACATTGGTAAAGCCTAATTCTTTTTTTAGATTTGCATAAGCAATGGCAGAGCAAAGTGAATCCGTATCAGGATTCTGATGTCCGAAAACATATATATTTTGTGTCATTATAGTACCTCCATGGAATCAATAATAACATATCATAGAACATTATGCGATATGAAAACGCTGACTTTATTTCTAACGATGAGCCTTGCAAAAATTGAGAATATCCTGGTATATTTCCACCCGAATATTTTCATTTAAAATCTCATGTCGAAGCCCGGAATAGAGTTTTAGTTCCACAGCTGTCATTCCTGATTTTTTGGTGAGACGGTGGACCCGTTTAACTTCTTTTCCCATGTTGCCAACAGGGTCATCGCTTCCGGATAGAAAGATGATTGGAAAATCTTTGGGCATTTTATTAATATTTTCAAAGCGACTCGTGGTGTGAATACCATTAAAAAAGTCTCTGTAAAAGCCGGCACTGCAAGTAAATCCACAAAGAGGATCCTTAATGTAATCATCCACATTTTTTTCACTGAGGGATAACCAATCATAGGGGGTTCGGTTTGGGGCGAACTTTTTATTGTAGCTTCCAAAGGAAAGATGGGCTAGATTTTCGGATGGAAATTTAGCATCATGTCTGAGGATTTCATAACCGGCAATGAAACTTCCGATTTTCTGGATGACAGCATTAATACCCACCGTGGTTCCGATAACGATGGCACCTTGATAAAGTTCCGGAAACTCAATAAGGCAAGACCGGGTAACCACAGATCCCATGCTGTGCCCCAGTATGAAAAGAGGGAGATCCGGATGCTCTTTCTTTATTAAAAGTGATAATTCTTTTACATCTGAAACCACACGTTGCCATCCATTTTCCTCGGCAAAAAAACCAAGGGTTCCAGATTCAATTCCGGTTTTACCATGACCCCTTTGATCATGAGCCACGGTCATAAAATGGTGTTCGTAGAGAAAATCCGCAAATTCATGATAACGCAGGGCATGCTCTGCCATACCATGGACTATCAGCAGTATGCCTTCGGGTCTCGAGGGCAGTGGCGTTTGATAGGTGGTGATTATCGCACCATCCGATGCTTTAAATTTATTTTCGAAAAAACCGATCATAATAAACCCTTTCATGAAATAATATACTTGACCACCTTTATTATATCAAAATAACATAAAATAAACAGTATTGAAAGTATTTAATTCAAAGCAATCAGGGTATAATAGATGTATATGCATAATTTCAGTCTCGAACATCGAATCAAAAGAAAGAGGAACGCATATGAGATTAACAGTATTATGGAATACCGGCGCACTTTATGTGACTGAAATTGGAAAGAGCTTTGATATTAAAGCTCTTTCTGAAAATTAAACCCTTTCTGATATGAAAAGACCCTTGCTTTGGGGATTTTTAGCCCTTTGTTTTGCGATTGCCCTTTATTATTATAGGGTTCCTCTTTGGGGAATCCTTTTATTTGGGGGCCTTTTAGGTGCGATGCCTTTAATGGTCAGGGGCGTTAAGAAAACCCAGATATTCTTTGTTCTGGGTCTCTACCTTTTGGGATGTGTGTTAGGTGTGTTAACCTTTCCTGTAAGTGATACGCTGGAAGATTTTTATGGAACTGAGGTGACTATTTCTGGAGTTGTCTCAGATTCCCCTAAAGTTGAAGATTACGGCGTTGTTTTTAATTTAAAGACTTCTGACATCAGTAATGATAAAGCCGCCATTAAAAAGCCCTTGGGTTTGAAAGTAACCATACCTGTGCAAAAGGGTGAAGCCCAATCCATGCCGATTGCCGGGGATGTACTCAATATAAAAGGCGAATTGTCCAAGCCCCAGGGACAACGAAATCCCGGCGGTTATGATTATGGGCTTTACCTTAAATCAAAGGGCATTGAGGGACTGGTTTATGTTGAAACAGGAAAGGTAGAAAAGATCGGCCGGGATCCTTCTCCCTTTGAAGGCATCATTGCTTTTAGAATTTATCTGGAAAAGCTCAGTGACACTTATCTGTCTGAAAATGTTTCAGATCTCCTTAAAGGAGTGGTGTTTGGAGGAAAGGATATTGATTCCGATATTAAGCTAAGCTTTCAAAATGCCGGGGTGGCCCATGTGCTTTCGGTTTCAGGCCTTCATGTAGGGTATGTTTTTCTACTGATTTCATTTTTTCTGACACGATTTAAAATTAAGAAAAAGCATTGGCTTTTTTATTTGATTCCAGCATTGTTTTTTTATATTGTCATGACAGGTTTTGAATCTCCGGTTATTCGAGCATCGATTATGCTGGGAAGTATTACTTTAGGACAGGGAATCCATCGAGAAAAAGACAACTTAAATAATCTTTGCCTGGCTGGGATTATAATTCTATGCCTATGGCCCAGCCAACTTTTTCAGCCAGGCTTTCAATTATCCATGGGGGCGGTCCTGGGGATTGTCCTATTTTATGGGCCCTTATTATTTCAATACAAAAAACAGTTGAATAAAAAGATCTCAAGACGGGAGAAAACGCCAGGTCCGATTATTGAGGGGTTGGCATTAACCTGTTGTGCTACCATAGGAACCCTGCCCATGATGTTTTACCATTTTAAGGGCTTCACTCTGTTGAGTTTCTTTTCCAACTTAATCGTTGTCCCTTTAATCGGTGCATTTCTCTTGGCGGGAATTATATTTTTATTCATTGCCGGTGTGTTGCCCTTTATGGCGTCTTTACTTGCAATGCCACTGAATTTTCTGGGAGAATCGATTCTGGTGGTGCTTTCTGGAATTAATGACATTGGGGATGCTTTCAGCTTCTTATGGGTCAGACGTGGTGGTCTAAGCATTACTGAGATGCTGCTATTTATTTATCTGGCCTTTCTTATTACCGGGTACTATCATCTCAGAAACCCTCTGGTAAAAAAAACTGTTCTGATTTTTGGAGCCGTACTTGGTATTCTGCTAATCGTGTTGCCACTTTTCCCTAAGAATTTGGTCGTTACTGTTTTGGATGTTGGCCAGGGAGACAGTATTCTCATTGAAACCCCGGGTGGTTTAAACTACCTTATTGATGGGGGTGGGTATATTCTCGAAAAAGAAACAAAAATTTCAGAAAGCATTGTTTTGCCAGTATTGTACAACAAAAACATTAATAAGCTTAATGGGGTATTTCTTTCACATAATCATGTTGATCACAGTCAGGGAATTGAAGAACTTCTTGAGGGACAGTTTCCGGTAGACAATCTTTTTATGAGTGTGAATACCAATAATGAAGTCTTATTAAATCAATCAGCCGTTCCGGTCAGTCTTCTCAAAAAAGGATCTGTGATTCAAGGAACTGATGGGGTTAAACTTGAAATTTTGAGTCCAACCGGGGAAGTAAACCCAGTTGAAGAGGAGAATCAAAATAATGCATCGCTGGTCATACGACTCAGCTATGGGAAAACAACATTGCTTCTTTGTGGGGATATTGAAAAAGAAGTTGAAGAAAAACTATTCAGTGAGTTAAGTCAGGAAAGCCCCGCAAGAGACATTCAAATGATTAAGATTCCTCATCATGGCAGCAAAACTTCATCTACCCAGGAATTTTTAACCCTGGTTGATCCGGAATTAGCAGTGATTTCGGTTGGGGCATATAACACCTTTGGGCATCCCGGGTTGGAAGTACTGGAAAGGCTTAAAGATCAAGCGGTTGAAACCCTCAGAACAGATCAGAACGGTGCAGTTGAAATGACGAGCAATGGGGAATGGCTACGCTATAAAACTTATGGAAACAGTCAGGGAGAAAAAGAATGAATTACAAAGAACTTAACAAAGACATAAAAAATAAAGGAATTGGACCTGTCTATTTATTTACAGGTGCTGAATCCTATATCGGGCACATGATGGAAAAAACATTAATGGCCAATGTGATTTCCAAGGGATTGGAAGCTTTGAATCTCACTATTTTTACGGATAAAAATCCTGATATTTCAGAAATTCTTTCAACCTGTGAAACCCTTCCATTGATGAGTGAAAAACGGATGGTGATTATAAGGGAACCTGCTCAAATCGGAAAAATTTCTGATAAAAGAGAAATTGACTGTTTTGCGGCGTATCTTGAAAACCCAAGTCCAACGACGCTTTTGATTATTTATTGGGAACAACCGGATAAACGTAAAAAACTTTACAAGATCCTGCAAAAAAAAGGGAAGATTGTTAATTATGAAAAGCTGGATGCAAGAGATCTGGAAAACTGGATCAAAAGACGATTAAAAATAGCTGGGAAAACCCTTGCTCGAAGGGAAATGGAATTATTTATCCAACGCTCGCTATATCTTACTAATGAAAATAAAAATATGGAAATGGTGGATCATGATTTAAATAAAATGATTGATTATGTTGGGGACCGGATTGACATTACTAAGGAAGATATCCTCCTGATTATGCCGCAAACCATTGAAGATGGTGTATTTAAAATGATTGATTATGCGATGGCCGGAAAAAAGGGCCAGGCACTCAACATGCTCAATCAGTTTTATCTGGAAGGGGAATCCCCGTTTGGTGTTTTCAGTCTGCTTTTGCGGCAGGTAAGAATGCTTCTGATGGTGAAGATTTACACCCAAAGGGGATTGCCTGCAAAAGAAGTTGCAAGTGAAATGAAGCTGGCCCCTTTTATTGTTAATAAAATTCTTAAAAACGGTAAAAATTATCCAACGGACAATCTTTGGAAGCTCATTGTCATTGGGGCAGAACTGGATGCCCAAATGAAAAAGGGAGAAATTGATCAAAATTTTGGACTAGAATTATTTTTAATGAAGATTTCATAGAAACTGACTTAACAATTGATCGGTACGGTAGTTTGTCGACAACCTAAAACACGAGTGACGTTTTTGGCAAATAAAAAAGATGTACCTGAGTAAGTACATCTTTGGATTGACACGAGAGACACGGGTTTTGGGAATATATAAATAAGGTAATTAAGCAGTCATGCCGTTTATTATTCTTGCCAAAGTACTTTTCTTACGCGCTGCAGTATTTTTATGTAAAATACCTTTTGTAACAGCCATATCAATTTTCTTTGACGTTAAACGATATGCTTCTTGTGCTGCTTCTACGTTACCTTCGGACACTTCAAAGTCAAATTTCTTAACAGAAGTCTTAAGGTTTGTCTTTACGATTTTATTACGTATACGACGTGTTTCATTTGTTTTAGCTCGTTTCATAGCTGATTTAATGTTAGCCATGGGTTCACCCCCCTCATTTATTTATAACATAGTAATTCTAACACATTAAAAAAGAATTATCAAGAAAAAACGTGACAAAAAAAATATTTTTTGATAAAATACACTTCTAATAGAAAAAAGATGGATAATCAGTTATTTTAATATAGATTTGAAAGTAGAGGATATACAAAATTGTCAGAAAAACAATCACGCACACGAAATTTTTCAATCATCGCTCACATTGACCACGGGAAGTCGACTCTCGCAGATCGGCTCATTGAAGACACCGGACTCCTGAGTAAAAGGGATATGTCAGCACAATTCCTTGATAACATGGATATCGAAAGGGAACGCGGGATTACCATTAAACTCCAGGCGGTTCGATTATTGTATACAGCTAAGGATGGGGTAGAGTATATTCTCAATCTCATCGATACACCAGGTCATGTGGATTTCACCTATGAGGTTTCCAGAAGTCTGGCAGCATGTGAAGGTGCCTTGCTGGTTGTTGATGCATCCCAGGGAATTGAAGCCCAAACCATTGCCAATGTCTACTTAGCTCTGGAAAATAATCTGGAAGTCATCCCCGTTATTAACAAGATAGATCTTCTCAGTGCCGACCCCCAACGGGTAAAGGACGAAATTGAACACATCATTGGTATTGAAGCTCAAGATGCACCGCTTATTTCAGCCAAGACAGGAATAAATATCAATGCGGTTTTGGAAACCATTGTGGAAAGAGTTCCGGCACCCACAGGAGATGTGAACGGTCCGCTTCAGGCATTGATTTTTGACTCTTATTATGATCAATACCGTGGGGTCATCGCATCCATACGGGTGGTTCAGGGTAAGATTCGAAAAGGCATGAAAATCGACATGATGGCTGTTGGGAAATCCTTTGAAGTTGATGAGGTTGGGGTTTTCGCCAATGGATTATTACCTGTCACTGAGCTTACCGCTGGCGATGTGGGCTATGTTAATGCCGGCATAAAAAACGTTAAGGATACCCGGGTAGGGGATACCATTACGGAAACCGAAAATCCAGCAGCTGAAGCCTTGCCGGGATATAAGAAGGTCACTTCTATGGTTTTCTGTGGGATTTATCCTGCCGATGGATCCCGGTTTGAAGACTTAAAGGATGCTCTTTCAAAGCTTCAGTTAAACGATGCGTCACTGCTTTATGAGGCTGAAACATCTATGGCTTTGGGCTTTGGATTCAGATGCGGATTTTTAGGACTCCTTCATATGGAGATTATTCAAGAGCGAATTGAGCGGGAATTTAACATCGACTTAGTCACCACAGCTCCCAGTGTTATCTACAAGGTGGTTAAAACCGATGGCACCGAGCTGTGGGTAGACAATCCAAGTAAACTCCCGGATCCGGTTGAAATAAAAACCATGGAAGAACCGATTGTGAATGCAAGTATAATGGTTCCTTCCGAATATTTAGGAACCATTATGGAACTTTGTCAGGAACGACGGGGAACCTATCTCACCATGAAATATGTCGAGGAGAGTCGGGTTATTCTTGAATATGAATTACCTCTCAATGAAATCATTTATGATTTCTTTGATGCCCTTAAGTCCCGAACCAGGGGTTATGCTTCTTTTGACTATGAAATTAAAGAATATCGGCCATCAAATCTGGTGAAACTTGATATTCTTCTCAATGGCGAACTGGTTGACGCCTTGTCCTTTATTGTCCATCGTGATAAAGCCGAGGGCCGAGGTCGATTAATTGCCAAAAAACTTAAAGAGGAAATTCCACGGCAAATGTTTGAGATTCCTGTTCAGGCGGCTATTGGAAACAAGGTTATTGCCAGAGAAACCATTAAGGCCATGCGTAAAGATGTACTGGCTAAATGCTATGGTGGGGATATTAGCCGTAAGCATAAGCTTTTGGAAAAACAAAAAGCAGGCAAGAAACGGATGCGTCAGGTTGGTAACGTTGAAGTGCCTCAGGAAGCATTTATGGCAGTGCTTAAGCTGGATTCTTAGGTTTAAGCCTGTCGACACAAACCCGTCCTGGGGACAATGGTAAATCGTTGTCTGCTGCAAGATCGTACAGGCTATCGCCTGTTCGCCATGATGCAGACATCTGATATTACCATTGTCCCCAGGACTTACTTTACTTCTTTATCTACAATCTCTAATGGCGTGTCGTAAAGACATGCTATTTTTTTAAAATTATTTATAGTAAAGATGAAAGGAACTGTTATGGAAAAAGAAAAAAAACGAATTCATCAAAAACTCAATGCTGATGAGTTGTATTTCAGATTAAAAGAAAAGGACGAAAAAGATAGAACCGCTAATCATTTAAATAGTCCGGAATATGCCTGTGACTGCCATGGAAAATATTGCAATGGATTTCCAATTCATATGAATGCAAAGCTTACAGAAAAAATCCAGGCTTTACGAAATCTGGTGAATCATGAGGTGCTTATAATATCAGGTATACGATGTGAAAAGCAAAATTTAGAGTGTGACGGATCGAAATACTCCTTTCATCAGTTAGGAAGAGCCGCAGATATTAAGTGCAAAAATCTGAGTGTTGATGAGCTGGCTATAGTGGCTGAATCGGTAGGGCTTTTAGTGATCCGGGATTATAGAGAAGGCGTGGTTCATTGCCAGTGGAATAATTGAACAGTCTTCGGACACAAGCACTAAGAAACTAATTTAATCAGAATGCTTTTACCCAAGCATGAATGAATATAACAACAAATATTGAAATATCTACTAAAAAATGCATCACATGTTTATTTAAAATTAACATGTTGGGGACATTTTAAAGTAATTGAGAAAATTATTGACAAATAGTGTAAATACAATATATTATTCAAATAGGAACACCAATATTTGTTAAGATCTGAGAACTGAAAGAGAAAAAACTTTAACAATTGTAATATAATTTCCAAGTAACCGGAGCAGGGTTTTAAAACACTCTACCGTTTTAGAATAAACACTCAGGCAGATTTAAATATGCATCAGATTTTTGGCGGTTGTTGTGGCGGATGAAAAGAGGATGAAATGCAACATATTGATCGAAGAAAAGAAATCTTGAATTTATTATTAACTCAACGCTCGGTAAAGGTCGCCAAACTTTCTGAGAGATACGGTGTTGGGGAAGCAACCATTCGAAGAGACTTAAAATACCTTTCCCAGGAATATGGCATCAGTTTAACCTATGGCGGAGCTTTTACCAAGGAAAACATCACCCATCAAGCAACACCAGAAATGGATATATTCAAAAAAAGGACCAAAAATATTGTTGAGAAACGGATAATTGCTAAAAAGGCAGCCAAACTCATTAATAATGGTGATACTATTGCCTTGAATGCAGGCAGCACAGTGGAACTTGTACTTGATTATCTTGAGGATGTAAAGGAGATCAGTTTAATTACTTTATCTCTGAGCACTGCATTAAGGGCATCTTCGATTTCTGGGATTACGGTTTATATGCCGGGAGGAAAGCTTCGAAATATTTCAGGGGCATTTTATGGAAAAGAAGCCAATGACTTTTTAAAAAGCTTCAATATCGATAAAGCTTTTATGGGTGTTATGGCTGTTTCTCTGAGTAATGGAATCACACATAGTGATTTTGAAGAAATTGAAATTAATCAGACGATTTATGAAATAAGTCAAAAATGCTATTTAATGGCAGACTATACAAAATTTGACCAGATATCACTGGCAAAGATGGTTGACTTATCGGTTTTTAATGGTTTTATCTTAGATGACAAAACTCCGGAAATTTACCATGAATATTGTAAAAATAACGGCATCGAAATCATATAGAATAGTTAAATTAAAAAAGATGCATTTAGTTTCCAGTGCATTTTTTTTTGCGCTAAAAAACAAGCTAAAAGATAAACAATTAGCTTGTTAATGTTTGTGTCATATGAATGTTTGGTATGGTGTCATATTCAGGCAATTACATGAAGTCACTGTAATTTTAAAAATGGCTCAAACACTGAGTTATAACCATACTAAAACTTTTACCAGCCACCACCGCCACCGCCACCGCCGCCACCGCCGGAGAATCCGCCGCCGCCGGAGAATCCACCACCGCCAAATCCACCAGAGCCAGAGTTAGGTGGAACAATGATTGATGAGGAAATATGATTCATACTGTTCATGAGAAGGGAAGCAAATATAAAGGTATTGAAAGTGTTGTAATTGTAACCACTGCCATAATACCACTGTGGGGGCTCAATGACGAGAGATTCAAAATTTTTCGCCCATTTGTTTGTGACTCCCAAGACATAAGCATAGGGAAGAATGTTATAGAAATACTGGGGATTTTCGTTCACCAGGGTTTGAATCCGACTAAGTTCTGCTTTTTCAATAAAGTTTTTAAACCCAAGGGTTTGTCCCAGCCATAGCCGGCCGGTGTTCGTACGCTGAGTGGCTATCATTTGGAAATATGCAATGACACCAGTGGCAATAAGAGCAGCCAGTGCCGGAAGAATAGAATTATCTCCATAAATACCCAAACTGATTCCAAAGACAAGCAACACAGAAAGAACCGTTAAAATAATTCCAAGGATCAGACGACCCACGGTTTTCTTTATGGTGGTTCCCTGGCGAATTTCAAGAGCAGAGGTAATAATTTTGATGCTCACAAAAACGGGTATCGCTGTAAAAAAAACTGAGGATCCTAAAGTGATCCATGAGAAATCTCCCATTTTGTAAACACCATTAATGGCCAATGCAACTAAAGGAACCAGCATTAAAAGGGTAATGCCCCATTGTCCGATTTTTGAACTCGGGGTAAACAAATTATTTTCAGGTATAGCAAAATAGCCTTCAATTTGAGCCTTGGTTGCTTTAATTTTATCGAAAAAGTCAACAGGCACTGTTTTTGTGGAAAAACTTTTTTTGCCTTCAGAAAAGCCGAAAAGCGCATTGAAAAAGGTGCGTTCAAAATCCATGGCAGTATCCGGAAGTTCCTTTATTTTATGAAAGGTGAAATTCTTTTTATCCATCTGTTCAATGGTCATATAGCCCTTATCAGCCCAATACATGATAAGGGATAAAACTTCAGGAGAATCCACTGTTCCATCGACAATATAGCCGATTTGGGAGGGCGTAAATCCTTGAGGTGGATAAAACTCAACGGTTTCTACCGGTTTTTGATCACGGCCTTTAAAAAACCAAATGAGGAAGGCGCTTAAAAGGGCGATACCCACGAGGATATACATTAAGGGTTGAAACTCATTACCGGTAAAAGCCCCAACAAAATATCCCTCGGGCAGCTTGATGTTTAAGGTGACACCTTCATTATTACTTAAAGGCCGGTTAAGGGTTCCCACAATGGTATTGCCATTAACACTAAAATCAACCGCGGTGGTGTCCGTAATGCCATATTTCCCAGTAATAAATTCCACACTATTGGGATCAAAGGCTTTTGGCATTTCAATGGTGAACGTTGCCCCGGCAATGGAAGTATCCCAATTTGGAGGAATAATATTAAAATAAACATCATCCTGGGAAGGAATCTTGTCATCACCGGGATTCCAGGTATAGGAAATGGGGTAAATCTGTGTTCCATTAACAGTTTTGTCACTGGAACCAATTTTAATGAGCTTAGTGTCATTTTCAGATGAAACAGCAAAAGGCCAATTTTCAACGTTAATATCTGTTAAACGGGCAGCATAAGGAGTTTCCACTGGTTGTCCATCAATTTGTCTGTAAAAAGTTCCCTTGTAAGGAATGTACCGGTAAATCCCGTGAAGGGGTGCAGTAAAGGCCACTGTAATATTTTCCTGGACATTATAAGCATGGTTTTCCTGAACCTTCATGTTTACATCATATTGTGTAATATTAAAGGATTCCCGGGCAAAGGTGCCTCCGGGAAATAAACATCCCAAAAGCAGAAGTCCAAAAAGGAGAAGCGAGCATCGTCTTTTCATAGTGTTTGTCCTCCAACATAATTTATGTTTAGTCAAATTTAACTTGGACGTTTTCTCGTTCTGCAGCTGTTGTAACCTCAAAGAAAGGTTGTTCTTTGAAACCAAACATGCTGGCAATTAAATTACTGGGAAAGGATTGAACCATGGTATTAAAGGTACGGACGACGGCATTGTAGTATTTTCTTGAATTGGCAATTTCGCCTTCAGTTAATTGAAGCTGCTGTTGCAAGTCAAGAAAATTGGTATTTGCCTGTAATTGAGGATAGGCTTCTGCCACGGCAAAAAGGCTTTTTAAAGTGTCAGACAACATGTTTTCGTTGTTGATTTTATCGTTAATGTTGTTGGCATTCATGGCAGCAGTTCTGGCTGCAGTAACCTTGGTAAATGTTTCTGACTCGTGTTTGGCATAACCTTTTACGGTTTCAACAAGGTTGGGAATGAGGTCATAACGTTTTTTCAGATAAACATCCATGGTGGAAAAAGCTTCTTCGACCTGGTTTTTAACTTTTACAAAGTTGTTTCTTGACAATACTAACCAAAGGCCAATAATCACTAAGATACCGAGAATAACAAAAAATCCGATTAGCATAATAATCCTCCTAAAAACATTTTATTTTAAAGTTATTATAACACTTTTAATTCATCGGAACAATAAATTTCAATGATAAATTTGAAAAGGAAACTGAAAAAAAGTTTTTCAAACGATTCGAAATGGTTAAACTGATTAAGAGAAATATTTTGCCTTGTTAGAAAGACTTATCTAGTTTATAATTTAAGTATATTCAACTAATTTTAGGATATTATTAGCCTTGAACACACTCGATAAACTAATGGAGGTTTTATGAAGTATTCATATATATTATTCGATTTAGATGGGACGCTCATTGATTCAAAAGACAGTGTGCGTCGTTCATTTGAATATGCCCTGGAAAAAATGGAATATCCCGATCCTCAAATCTTTGAGGTTGACAGACTACTTGGACCACCTATTCTTGATTCTTTTCAGGAGTTTTTTGGTTTCACCCTCGAGGAATCGAGACAAGCCTACAATTATTATCTTGAGGAATATGTGGAAAATGGCCAAATGTATGGCGCTGTTCTTTATGATGGGGTTAGGGAAACCGTCAGTAAACTTGTGGAAAAGGGCTGTTTGATTGGGATTGCAACAACTAAGAATGAGCTGAATGCAAAAAAAATAATCAAAAATCTTGAAATTGATATAGAAATATCCCGGATTTTCGGTACCCAAAGCGATGGGAGCCGAAGTGCCAAAGAAGAAATTATTCTGGACTTTTTAGAGGAACATGGTGTGATCGATTTATCCGAGGTATTAATGGTTGGAGACCGTTTTTATGACATCCAGGGCGCAATAGCAGTAGGAATTGACTCTGTGGGTGTGACCTACGGTTGCGGCAGTGAAAATGAGCTAAGAGTCGCCGGTGCCACCCATCTTATCTCGAACATTGAAGAATTACTTGAAATTATTTAAGTACTTGCGAAATTCATAAACACAACCGTAAATTGCTTTGATGTCTGTTACATAAACAATTTTGTAACGTATAGGCGAACAGTTCAACGAACTGTCCGACGTATAGTGGAAAAATTGTTTCATGTAAACAGACAGTGAAGCTCACAATACTTTCGCAATTACTTGAAATTATTAGCTAGGAGAAACTTATGAAAGCCGAAGATACAAATTTAGAAAGAACTGCTATTATAAAAGGGGATTTGAAATTCACTAATTATGGGCAGATCATTCGGTCAAATCTTTTCAAAAAATTAATTAAGACCTTTGTAAAAGAGCTGGAAGTGAAAAAATCTCACCTCATTGAAACACTGGAGCCTTTTAAAAATGGAAAAGGGGGTTTTGAGGAAAGTAAATTCATTGATTTTATATATCTTTTAAATATCAACACACTTGAAGAAATCATAGCGTCAGGTTATTTTAATATAAAGTCTGACTACAAAGAGTACTCGCCACTGATTTTAGGCTTCCTTGAGGGATTTTACAACTATTGGCGAAATATCCAACGATTTATGATCAAAACTGATGCCTATAGCAATGATGAAAATATTAAGCGATCCAAAGCACATTCTCTGGCTTCCAATAATGATGCCTTTAAAAAAATGGTATTGGATCTCTACCGTAATGTTCACTTTAGTATCACTGGAAAAAGTTTTAATATCTACCGTCAGCTTCCCAGTGGTGCCCAGGTAGCATTTTTAACAGATAAGTTTAACTTTTCACAAGAATCAAAAAGCAAAAATGAATCTCTTTACCAAGTCCCTTATGTATGGGAGGCGATTTTTGAACCGCCAGTTATTTTTTACACCCAATCCAGCAAACGGGATGGGGTTTTCCCGGTTAAGGATAAACGGATTTTACAAAAATTTTATTTGGATTGCGATGAATGGTTTGCTGTTCCAATAAAGGTGGGACGCTTATTATCCATTGTTTATGTTCAGAAAGAGTACCTGGCTCTTGGTGCTGGTTTGTTCAATCTCTTTGAACTGGCAAGTCCTGAAGAATTTACAAAGAAAAAACCGGATTCCGTTGTTTTTTTCGGACTGGATCAAAGCTTTTTTGAAGAAGATGAAATGTTGGGATTTGTGGCCAGGGAAGATGGGGTATATTACGGACTTATTCCCAATCATTCTGAAATTGACTATTTTGGGTATATGAAAAAGATGGTACTGACGCTTCACAATATTATCCAAATCGAGAAAGAAGCCTTGCCTGTTCATGGGGCCTTTGCAAAAATACGTGTCGGCGGCAAGAAGTCAGCCAATGTGATGCTTATCGGCGATAGCGGGGCCGGAAAATCTGAAACTCTGGAGGCCATTAATAAGCTTCCCAAGGAGTTGGCCTGTGATTTCGATATTCTCATTGATGACATGGGTTCCCTTCACATTAATGAGGATGGAAAATTAATGGCTGTTGGAACTGAAATTGGGGCTTTTGTAAGGCTTGATGACCTTCAGCCCGGGTATGCTTACAGTACGATGGACCGCAGTATATTTATGAATCCCAATATCGTCAATGCCCGGGTCATTGTGCCGCAAATGTCCTATGAAGAAATTGCTAAATCGACCAGAGTGGATGTTGTGTTCTATATCAATAACTATGAAGAGATCAGTGACGCCTTCCCTTCGATTGAACTCTTTGATGACCTGGATACTGCTTATAGTGTGTTTTCTGAAGGCAAGCGCATGGCAAAGGGAACCACCGGCGAAGTAGGCATGACTACCACATATTTTGCAAATCCCTTTGGTGCGGTTCAACTTAAAGACCAGCATGAAAAAATTGCGAAACAGACATTTAAGAAAATGGAAGAAACCGGGGTGAAAATTGGGATGATTAGAACCCAACTGGGAATTCCCGGTTTTGAGCAGGATGGCCCTTTCCTTGCAGCCCAGGCCCTGATTAAGTTTATTGATGAGTTGAATTAAGATGAATTTTGGATTTTTTAAAGGAAAAAGGTTATAATAAGGTAAGTTTATAATTATTATAAAGGAGGAAAGTATGGGAAAACTCAAAGGAACTCAAACAATACAAAATTTAATGGCATCATTTGTAGGTGAATCACAGGCTAGAAATCGCTATACTTTTTTTGCATCAATTGCAAAAAAAGAAGGATATCAGCAAATCAGTGAACTTTTCCTGGAAACAGCCGGAAATGAAAAGGAACATGGTGAAGTATTCTATAAATATATTGCCAATAACGAATATGTTATGGGAGAAGCCGTTGATCTTAATGTAAATGCGAACTTTCCTGTGGCGCTGGGGGATACTAAAAACAATCTTATTCACGCTGCAGCAGGGGAAAAGGATGAATGGCATACCCTTTATCCTAAATTTGCTGAAATTGCAAAAAAAGAAGGTTTCCCGGAAATCGCAGAGAATTGGCTGGAGATTTGTGTGGCTGAAAAGGCCCATGAAACACGTTACCTGAAATTAGCTGCCAATATTGAATCAGGCAGAGTTTTCAAACGCTCCGGTGATGTGAAATGGAAATGCGGGAATTGCGGATATATTCATACCGGTGCAGAAGCTCCGGATGTTTGCCCGGCATGTAAACATGATCAGGCTTACTTTGAATTATTTGCAGAAACTTATTAAAGCTTTCACTCATTGTAATAAAAAAAGAAACGGTTTAAGTACCGTTTCTTTTTTTGGTTTAAATAATGATTTTACTTATTTTTCAAAAGGAAACTGGTATTGTTCTAAACCAAGTTCCGCTTTAATATCTAAAATATCTTTTATCAGAGCATCGTTCATGGGAGTACCCTTGTCTTTTCGGTCCAACCAGACATCATATTCTTTTTCGCCGGCGGTATAAATCCGCTCCTGGCCAGGCATTTTATCAGAAGCACGAAGATCCCGCATAATATCACCGGTAATTTTTTTGAAGTCATCAATTTCGGTAAAATTATCGATGTTAATGGCAATAAAGAAATGCCCTAAATGATATGGCTGGGCATTGCCTTTTTTATCAAAGCCTAAAAGCCCTTTTAAGAAAGCACCGCTTTGAAGGGCAGAGGACAAAATTTCAACAAAGGTCGCATAACCGTAGCCTTTATAGCCACCGGTATCTTCGCCAATCCCGCCTAAAGGTGTGAGAGCAGCTTCGCCTTTGACCAGGTCGATTAAAATCTGTTTTGTATCCGTGCGGCTATTTCCCTGGCGGTCAATGACCCAACCATCAGGAATGTCTTTATTTTCACGATCATAAACTTCTATTTTCCCGCGTTGGGAAACCG
>NZ_DATCHP010000014.1:0-42698 GCF_036508315.1 Acetobacterium sp.
AGGTTCTGGCAAAGGATATCTGAGCGGAAGCTTTTCCATTTGAAAGTGCGGTGAAAAGGGAAGAAGTGAAAATATTGATCCCTGCAAATAAGTAACTGATTGAAAACAGCAAATAACCATGATAAGTGATAAGGTAAGACTCTGAACCTTTAGGTAAAAATATAGAAACAACCGGTCCCGCCATCAAAAAAGCCAATACAATCATCAGGATAGAAAAAACAACGATGGTCTGCATACATATTTTAAAAATGCTTTGAAGCTGTTTTACATTTTTACTGCCATGGTTGTAGCTGATGATTGGAGCCACACCGTTTGAAAAGCCGAGAAAAATTGAGGTGAATATAAACTGAGTGTATAAAACAACCGTTACCGCAGCAACTCCGCTTTCTCCGGCAAAATGCATCATCGTTAAATTCATCAGCCATGCGATCATGCTGCCGGCAAGATTGCTGACCATTTCAGAAGAACCATTAATACAACTTTTAAAGATCACGTTAAGATCAACAGTATGTTTTACAAAATACAAATTGGTTCTGGGCTTTGCAAAATAAAATAAAGCGAAAAAAGGGGTAATTAAATAGCCTGTAGCCGTTGCCCATGCAGCCCCTGAAATTCCCATATTCAACACGACGATAAAGGCATAATCTAAAAAACCATTGAGCAGTCCTGAAATCAGTATCAAACATAGTCCGATTTTTGGCTTTCCTGCGGTAACAAATAAAGTGCCGAACATCACCTGTAAAAGTGCTGCAGGCAAAAAAGGCAACAAGACGGACAGGAAGTCTCTGCAGTATGGCAGTAAGCGTTCGCTTGCACCCAGGAATACCATGATGGGGTCAATAAATAGCAGGGAAATGCCGGAAAACACAAGCCCCAGCAATAAAGCAAATATGGAAATCCGAGTGAAATTCTGTACGGCATCCCGATGTTTCCCTTGCCCCAGGAGATTGCTGATCAGTGCACTTCCACCGGTGCCGAGCATGACGCCCATTCCGATAGTCACTCCAATGAGGGGATAGACAATATTGATTGCTGATAAGGCATCGGAACCAACAAAGCGGGCCACAAAAAAACCGTCAACCATGGTATACAAAGACATAAAAATCATCAAAATAGTTGTGGGAAAAGCAAAACGAAGCAATGATTTCCATGTAAAATGTTGCGAAATTGAATTATTCATAGGATCCCCCTTGTAAAAGCTGCTACAATGAATATAATAAACTATGGGGTTACCCAATAGTCAATAGGAGATTAATAAAAATGAATGAAGAAACCAAAACATATTTCAGTACCGGGGATTTTGCCAAACTTTGCGGCGTGAAAAAAGACACTTTGTTTCATTATGACCAAATTGGTATTTTAAAGCCGGAGCTGATCAGGGAGAATGGGTATCGCTGTTATTCCATAAACCAATTATTCACATTCGACATTATTTCAGTGTTAAAAGAATGTGGCACTCCATTAAAAGACATTAAAGATTATATTGAACATCAGGATACAGATCGATTTTTAGCGATCTTAAAATCCAAAAAAGAACAGCTGGCAAAGGAACAGAAAAAGATTCAGAGAATGCAAACCCTGTTGGAAAATACGATAATCCTTACAAACCGAGCCCTTGGCACAAAATGCGGGACACCGTGGTTCGAAGACTGCATTGAAGAATACCTTATTGCGGTTCCCATATCCCATTCAACTGATCGTCTTGACAATGAGCGCATTAATAAGCTTCGATTGCTTTTAGATTATCTGGCTGACAATAATTTGGGAGACGAGTATCCCTTAAGCTCAATTATTCTTAAAGAACATCTAAATGAAAACCACTTCATCGAGGATTATTATTGCAGTCGGCTGTCAGAAAGGGTTGACAGTAAATACATATTTATCAAGCCCAAGGGTAAGTACGCAATCATCACCCATAAAGGATCCTATGAAACCATCACGGATTCTTATAATAAGCTAATCGATTATATCAAAATGAATAAGGAGCAGATTATTGGTAATTCATATGAACACGAACTACTTAATTATCTGGCGGTGGGGGATCCAAATCAGTTTATTATTGAGATCGCCATTCAAATTGCATAATTGCAGGCAATGCTTTAACATTCGATTGAAATAAAATAAGGGTATTAAGTATTTAAACGGCGGAATCACATAAGTTGAAGTTATCGCCTACATTCTTTGAATTCATACATTTTGATTTCCGTTTCCTTGATATTTAATGTATTTCATGTTATACTTAATTAGTCAGACAGCTGACTTAATTAGATGATTTAATGCATTGAATGTATGGGCTTTTTAGACTAATAAGCACTATATGGTTATTGATATGAAAAATAATAACTGATAAAAATGCCTAAATGTTATAATTTAGGCATTTTTATCAGTTATAAAGTATTATCTTTAGTTTCTAATGATTATTTTCAAGCAATAGTAATCGTTCCGAATGATTCGCTGAGAAAAAACAAGGGAGTGAAATTTATGTCAACGAAGAATATTGAAGGAATGAAAAAAATAATTGAAGAGAAAAAAAAGCTAAGTGCACAACAAGGTGCCAATGATGAAAAACCTAATCAAAGAAAAGTTAACAAGCATAAAGCTTTTAAAACCACAAAACGAGGCGGATTTTTTGATAAATAAACGGACACAATAGTCTTATCTGTAAAGAACGCATTGCATGCGTTCTTTATTTTTGCTATTCGATTACACTACTAATTAAACGCTGGATGCTGCACCAATCACATTAAATAAAATTAAAAGGAGATCCATATTGTTATTTGAAAATTTAAATATTATTGAGCCCATTCAGAGGGCTTTAAAAACTGAAGGATACACGAAAGCTACCCCTATACAGGTAAAGGCCATTCCTCCACTGCTTGAGGGAATGGATTTATTAGGGTGTGCGCAAACAGGTACCGGAAAGACGGCGGCTTTTGCCATACCGATTTTACAGGGGCTTTCATCTGAACAAAAAAACTTAAAGGAAAAAAGACCGATAAAAGCATTGATACTGGCTCCAACCAGAGAGCTTGCGATTCAAATCGGAGATAGCTTTAAAGCTTATGGTAAACATTTAAATATCAGAACCCTCATGATCTTTGGCGGAGTACCCCAACGTCCTCAGACGAATTCACTGGCTAGGGGAATTGATATTCTTGTGGCAACTCCGGGTAGATTACTTGATTTAATTAATCAAAAATATATTCACTTGAATCAAATCAAGTATTTTGTGCTGGATGAATCAGATCTTATGCTTGACATGGGAATGTTTCAGGACGTGAAAAAGATCATTAAACATATTCCAGCGGTAAGACAAACCATGTTTTTTTCAGCGACTATGCCTACTGAAATTGCAAAACTTTCAGGATCTATACTAAAAAACCCGGTAAAAATAGAAATAACCCCGGTATCATCACCGGTTGAAATCATAGAACAAACAATTTATCATGTGAATAAAAGCAATAAGATAAACTTATTGGTTCATTTATTGAAAAATAAATCCATCGCTTCGGCATTAGTATTTTCAAGAACAAAGCATGGAGCCGATAAAATTGTGAAAGCTTTAGAAAAAGCCGGACTTAAAGCGCAGGCGATTCATGGAAATAAATCCCAGAAGGCAAGACAGTTAGCTTTAAACAATTTTAAAGAAAAGAAAACAAGAATATTAGTTGCAACAGATATTGCCGCCCGTGGCATCGATGTCGATGAATTATCCCATGTTATTAATTTCAATTTACCGGAAGTGCCGGAAACCTATGTTCATAGAATCGGTCGTACCGGTCGAGCTGGTCATGGCGGAACTGCAATTTCTTTTTGCGATCAGGAAGAAAAGCCTCTGCTCCGGGAAATTCAAAAACTAATAGCAAAAGCCGTACCTGTTGTTACCGTTCATCCTTTCCCGCTGGTAGAAATGCCGCTTGAATTAGTAGTGCCGCCACGAAGGAATTCAGCACCCAAAACATCATCACCTAATCATAAAAGAGGTAATGGAACAGGTGCTTCCAAGAATAATGTGGGAAAAAAGGAAAGAGATCGCTACTATTCTAAAAATAAGAGAAAAGAAAATTCTAACTGAACCAGATAAATATTTAATATCGAAAGAAGTGACGAATGTGCGCTTTTTTCGATAATTTAATCAGTCTGTTTTGCAGGGGTATATCATCCTTAAACGTGTATATGCTTTATAAAAAAGACTGGGCATAAACGCCATAAAGGGTTATAATTATAACTATAAATGATAGGAGGAATATCATGGGAGATAAAAGTCCAAGGAAAAAAGAAACAAAGAAGAAAAAGGCCGCTAAGAAGTCAACAACTGTTACAATATCATCTTCAGTAGCTCCAGAAAACAAGCCAAATAACTATAGTGACACCGAGAAAAAGGATTAATTCCATTATAATGGAAAATTACACCGATTTTTGTGAAAGAGTATTTAAAATTATATAGAGATAGAACACAACAAAAGGCACTTTTTATTAAGTGCCTTTTGTTATATTCTGATGATATTGTCAATATCAAATATTATTGACAATAATTAATTTAAATTTCTTTCAGAATAGCTTGCAATAGTAATTTAAATAGTATATTATTGAAATGAGCATATGCCCAATTAAGGAGGACTCATGCCTAGAAAACGTTGTTGTGGTCTAATAAGTGAATATCCGGTCTGTCATAAATTCATATCAGAAAAAAACGAGAATCATGCAGTGATGATATTAGGAATTGAAGAAATGGAAGCAATCCGGCTGAAAGACATGATCGGTTATGATCAGGAAGTTTGTGGGAAGGAAATGGGATTGTCTCGAACCACTTTTCAAAGAATCCTGATTGCTGCACGCAAGAAAATAGCAACGGCATTGGTAGAGGGTCATTCAATCGAAATTAGAGGAGGACATTTTCAGATGAAAAACAGAGTATTTGAGTGTGTAGATTGTGGAGAAACTTGGGAAGTTGAACCATGTACTGAAGGTGGAAAACATGGGTATGAGATTGCTTGTCCAAAGTGCGGGAGCATGAAAAAGATAAAGCTTGACCAGGAAGTCAGACATGTTTGCGGTGGATCCGGTGATCATAAAGATGGCGGCGGATGCTGCGGAGGTCACTAGGAATAAAACAAATTGGTTTCCATGCCAACTTAAAGTCATTAGCAGTAGAGCGCAATAGCATTTGATGGAGTATGATATATAGCAGCATTAAAACAGAAGGAGTTCTGTTTTAATGCTGTTTTTTTATCCATGTATATATTATAATTTTTTCTAATGTTTTCAAATTTCAGCGCATTGGATTATTCTTTCAGAAGAAAGATGGTGTATTAAGGAATTTGGAGAAGTGTATATCAAATATATGAATAAAGTGAGACGTTATATTTAAATAGTGCCATGACGATAATATAGCAAAGAATTATAAAAAATAAAATTAAAGGAGATGCCTTAAATGGCAAGAGTGATTTATTTTGAATTTGCTGCAGAAGATACTGTAAGTGAAATAGATTTTACTGTAGGCTGGAATGGTAAATCTTTTAAATTTAAGCAAAAAACTAGATTTAATTGATATTATTATAAAAGTGCTTTTTTTTATTTATGAGCATTCAACTTAAATAAAAGTTCGAAATACAGAATCTTAAGAGGTGAAAAATGAAAAAGAAATTATTAATGAGTTTATTAGCACTTGTTTTACTGACAACCATGATAACACCTGTATTGGCAGATTCAAAAAGTGCAGCTGTCGCCATCGGTGCCGATAATACTGAAGAACAATTAAAAACCGTCTATGGATTCTTTAACATCAAACGAGGCGATGTGGAAGAAACTGTGGTAACCAATGCCGATGAGCGTCAATATTTAGAAGGACTTGTTTCTCTGGATAAAATCGGGAGTGTTGCTTTATCCAGTGTGTATGTTCAGGAAAAAGACACAGGTGGCATTGATTTAAAAACCAATAATATTGACTGGGTAACCGATGAAATGTATGAATCAGCACTGGTTACTGCAGGCATTACAAATGCCAAGGTCATTGTTGCAGCTTATACTCCTGTTTCAGGTACCGGAGCTTTAACAGGAATTTACAAAGCCTATGAAACTGCAACAGGAACCACATTAGATGAAGCAGCTAAATCCACTGCTGTTGATGAAGTCGTTGTTACAGGAGAACTGAAGGATGCCGTTGGGGATGATGGTGTTAAGATTATTACCAGCCTTAAAGGTGAACTTGCTCAAACAAAAAACATGTCAGATGATGAAATCCGCCAACTGATTGTTGACACGGCAAAGAAGTATGATACCGTATTGGATGATCAGCAGATTGAAGAAATTTTAGCTTTAGTTAATCGATTTAATGAATTAAATATTGATCCGGATACATTTATAAAATTAGCCCAGGCAAGCCAGGGATCTCAAGGGTTTTTTGATCAATTTCAAAGTCTTTTCCAGGACTTCGGAAACTTCTTTAGTAATCTGATTTCAGGAAACAAATAAATCTAAAAATAATTGAAATGAAAAGTACAAAAGTCTGTATGATCGCATTTGATCATACAGACTTTTCTCTGTTTAGGAGTTTAATGGCATTATCAAATAAATTCAAAGTTGATTAATCAGAATGGTTACATTCTGATTGCAAAATATTGTTGACATTAATCAGGGTAAACGATATCATTATACTTTAAATAGAACCACTAATGATGATTAAAAGAACCTGTATAATTGAACATCGTATGATTTTTAAAAATAGTTAATCAAATATATGACTTCAACTTTATGAATTAATTAATTGGGAGGATTGCCTCATGAGATTTGTACCAATATTTTGCCTGCGAAATGGAATGATTTGCGGAGATAGTCTTTATGGTGAACGCGGAGAGCTGGTACTTGCCAGGAACACGGTTCTCACTGCTGATCTTATATTAAGCATCCGCAAACTCAACTATAATGGAATTTACGTAGTAGATGATATCTCAAAAGATATTCCGATTGTAAATACAATAAATGATCGAGTGAGGGCTCAGACTGTCAATGGCCTTAAAGATATCTTCATCTGTAATGATAAGAACCTTCCGGTTTCGCAGGAGAAGTTCACTGATATGGAGAATCATATTGAGACAATCGTTGATGAGATTCTAAAAAATAAAAACATGATGGTCAACATGGTAGATTTAAAAGTTTTTGACGATTACACTTATTATCATTCCGTAAATGTTGCGGTTTTATCTATTGTTCTTGGAACTGCTTTAGGCCTTGATAAAACGGAGTTATGTAATTTGGGCTTTGGAGCTTTATTGCATGATATTGGTAAAGTCTTTATTGATAAAGATATACTAAACAAGAGAGGTCCTCTTACGGATGATGAGTTCAAGCAGATGAAGAAACATCCTTCATTAGGGTATGACTATTTAATAAAAGAATTTGGTGGCAGTCTGTCTTCACAATTGGGTATTCTTGATCATCATGAAAAATTCAGAGGCGATGGGTATCCAAATGATATTAAAGGTGAAGATATCTCGTTGTTTGGGAGAATCATTTCAATTGCAGATGTTTATGATGCATTAGCATCCGATCGTCCTTATCGAAAGGCTCTCATTCCATCAGAAGCAATTGAATATATTATGGGTGCTACCTATACATTTTTTGATCCGGAACTTGTTAAGGTATTCATTACAAAAATAGCACCCTATCCTGTTGGAACGTGCGTTAAGCTCAGTAACGGTTTAATTGGAATAGTCACTGAGAACTTTGAGAGCTACTGCCTGAGACCAAATGTACGCGTATTCCAGGATGGAGACTTCAAAGTGACCCCATTTGAAATCAGATTGGCGGATCATAAATCTCTGAATATAACCGTTATCGATTTTGCAGAAGACTTTTCGAATTCAGACGCATAGCCTGGTCTTTTCATCATCTGAAACTTGTGTATCCTAAGGAAATGCTCATTGAAAAAGAAAACAAGGAATAGCATAATAAAAGCATCCTGAAAAGGATGCTTTTATTATGCTATTCGTTTTCCCAGGCATCAAAACCTGCGATAACCTTGTCATAGGTTTGTTGAGAGATTTCAGGAAGTTCTCCCCCAAAAGCTTCTTTTGCTTTTTCAAAACCTTCCAGAAAGCCATTGCGAAGGTTTTCAATTTTAGTTTTATCGCCACCGGATAAGGTCTTTGCAAAATCCAGAATTCTTTCAGATGTTTTATTTGCACCCCAATAGCCATCTTCAGAAATGGCATCCTGAGCAGCTTTTTGTGTATCAGAATCGACTGTAACAGTAATGTTAACTTCTTTTCCTTCACTCAAAGCTTTCATGATTTTATTCACAGAATGACCTTGTTTCTCAATCATCACTCGAACCATTTTTTTAAATGTTTCATTATGATTGGCAAAATCCTGTTTGATTTCACTCAGCTTTTTTCCGTCAATTGTGTAGGCTCCGATATCATTTTGTTTGGCATTTCCAAGCTCAATGGTATCCAACCGTGGTTGTGATGCCTTAATTTCCGAAACCTCTTTAGAACCCTCTGTTTCCACAGCAATTGGTGATAAACCTTTTGACTGGTAACCTTTGGCAACGACGTTGTTAAGATCAATTGGATTTGTACTCATCAGATTTCCTCCTTACTCAATACATAACACAATTATAAAAGTTTTCTTATATCCTTGTTTATAATATCGACAGGACTAACATAAATCTTTAGGAAATATCACTAATTCTTCTCAGAAGATAATCAGCAAGCCCAACAGTCATTGTTTCAACCATTTAGGTTTCGTCATAGAAATAAAAAATAAACACCTCAAGGAAAAACTGAGTTTGTATTTAATCCGGTGATGCCATAAACGAGGAAACGGTTAAACCGGGCATTCAACGTTCAGACATGCCTCTGATTTAATTTCCTTGTGAATCATCTGCATTTCATCATCCAGGTGGGTAATGGATTCCGCACAGCTTTTAAGACGATCCCGGAGGTTCTGGGATATTTCGTTATGCGCCTTGTATTTAAGCTGATGTTCAAGGGTGGCCCAGAAATTCATGGCGATGGTTCGAATTTGAATTTCCACAGGAACGGATTCTGTTCTTTCCGCTAGAAAAATGGGAATCAGAACGATCAGGTGCAGACTGCGGTACCCATTTTCTTTAGGATGGGTAATGTAATCATGTTTGCGAACCAGAGTGATATCATCATGTCGGAGTAAGAGGTTAGTAATGTGGTTGATATCATCTAGATAATTGCAGATCACTCGCACTCCGGCGATATCCGTTAAATTATTGCGAATGGAATCCACGTTGATTTCCAATCCCTTTTTTTGCATTTTTTCAACAATGCTTTTGGGAGATTTTAATCGGTATTCCATATGATTGATTGGATTATGGTCGTATTTGGCTTCGAATTCTTCATCGAGAATCTCAAATTTTGTTTTAATTTCTTTAATGGCAGCTCGATATACCTGCTGCTGGATAACAAATTCTTTTAAATGCTCATTGATTTCCGGATTTTCGGAAAAAGATATCTCTGTTGAATTGATTTGCATGGTTCCATGTCATTTTTTCATCCTTTTAGATAAAAAATGCCTTTCTATTATGATGTAAGATCTTGCCAAAATGTTATTGTATTCCTTAAACCTTAGATATATGTTAAGAACACGGATTTTGACATAAATTCAGTGAACAGAAAACTGAAAACTGTTTTAAGGAAATGGACGTAGGTATTTCGTCAAAACAGTTTTTCAGCAAGCGGTTTTTTTTTCTTCGGCTTCAATTTGGATACAATACATATTATGAGTGATAAACAAACACGTGTGTGTTACAATAATAAATATATAAAATTAATTATTATTGAAAACGATTTAAATAAATTTTTGGAGGAATATTAAATGGCAAAACAATCGGACTATTCTGTTGATGAACTTATCGATTTGAATGTATCACAAATAGACTCTCTTATCAAAACATCAAATGAACTCTTAGAATCTTCTGCTATTTCAAAAAATAAGGTTAAAGAAACCGATTCAATATTAAAATTCATTCGAGATGTTGCAACTCAAACAAATCTTTTAGGATTAAATGCAGCCATTGAAGCCACACGTGCCGGAGAATTTGGACTCGGGTTTAATGTGGTTGCCGATGAAGTTAGAAAATTAGCAGTTATGAGTGTGGATTCAGCCAAAAAAATCGAAAATATACTTGACAGCATTGTTGAAAGCATGAATAGTGTAGAAGCTCAGGCAGTTAAATCTTTCAAAATCATTGAGGAGCATCAAAAGGCAATGATTGATATCAATGAAAAATTAAGTTCATTGAACGAAATATCAGCTGATTTAAAGATTGAAATTGCTGATCTTAAAAGGAATACTAATTAAAATAGCCAGTAAATGTTATTAGGTGTGTTTTATTCGCCCCAAAAAGAAGCAAAGATAAACCGGATGAAGCGGTAATCACTCAATAAGGGGTTAAAAAATATTACGATCATTAATTTTAAAGAACTTTTAACAGGTTTGTTTCATTATTAAAGCCGTGATATCCTCTTTCAAGAGGTCCATGGTATTCGCTCTTATAATCGGTGCCAAATTGGAAGGGGAAATATCACCTCTTTTAATTTGGACGTTGTATTTTCGATTAACCTCTTCAACCATTTTTTTTATTTCAGTATTCTCAGTATCTGAAAAAAGCGTATAACGACCACACATATTCTTCTCCTTTGCATTGATGTTTTTTAATTGAGTTTGGTAAAGCTTCAACTATTTTTAATTTTATCATAATATTTTAAAAAAAATCTGCTATAAAATTCGAAATGCACCATGGAGGTGGGCAAATGAGTAATCAGAATTGCTGCGATTCAGGTAATAAAGAATCGCAAACAGACGAAATAGACAAAGAGACAAAAATTGGAGGGTGCTGCGAGGCAAATGTTTTGGCTTATTCAAGTGAAGGAACATCTGGATGTCGTGGCGGCAGTGCAAAACCGTCATCAGTGCCATTGACTAATTATGATAAAAATGACCATTGGGTTGTTGGTAATATAAAGACATTTTCTGGAATCGTACCACAAATTACACCAAAATTGATTTTTAGTGACACATTAGGTTCATGGAAAGTCCGATTGAGCATTAATCGAATGAACTACAAAATAAATCCTGGCATCTATGCGATTGGCGTTCCTGATAATGATTCGCCCGTATTAGTAACCGCCAACTATAAATTGAGCTTTGATGCATTAAGAAAAGAGCTTACAGATTTAAATGCATGGATTTTGGTCCTTGATACAAAAGGTATTAATGTGTGGTGTGCTGCCGGTAAAGGGACATTTGGTACAAAAGAACTGATATCCCGAATTGCTAAAACAAAACTTTATGAGATTGTATCCCACCGAAGATTAATCCTTCCACAACTGGGAGCACCGGGGATCAGTGCTCATGAGGTTTCGAAAAATACCGGATTTAAAGTAACCTATGGACCCGTCAGGGCGAAGGACATAAAAGCGTTTATACATTCTGGGAATAAAGCGACTGATCAAATGCGTAAGGTTCGCTTTAATACCTATAACCGGTTGGTTTTAACGCCAATTGAATTGGTGGGAACATTTAAGTTATCTTTGATGATTTTTGGTAGTTTGTTTTTGTTGAACCTTATTGCGGTAACACCTTTTGGGGTCGTTGATTTTTATGCCTATGCAGGTGCCATAATAATAGGTTGTGTTTTAACTCCTTTGCTGCTTCCTTTAATACCAGGGAGATCTTTTGCATGGAAAGGATGGCTTTTAGGCTTCATTTGGGCATTGAGTGTGAATGTGCTTAACGGATGGCCACAGGATCCTTCATATAGTTGGGTAAGAGCATTAGGGTATTTATTGATTTTACCTTCAATATCATCCTATTATGCAATGAACTTTACCGGATCATCAACCTATACATCCTTATCCGGGGTTCTTAAGGAAATGAAAATAGCGGTTCCTGGGATTTTTATCTCAATAGGCATTGGGATCATCCTGATTTTAGTTAACAGCTTTATAACGGTTTAAAAGGAGAAATATGAAGAATCAATATTTAAAAAATGTGGTTACTTTAAAACTTGATTTGGATCAATGCACGGGTTGTGGAAGGTGTATTGAAGTTTGTCCTCATCAGGTGTTTGAGCTAAAAAATGGTAAAAGTATAATAATCGACAAAGACAGTTGTATGGAATGTGGTGCATGTGCAAAAAATTGTTCCTTTAATGCCATTCAAGTAGAGCCAGGGGTAGGTTGTGCATTAGCTATTATTAAAGGGTGGATGACTGGATCTGAACCAAATTGCGATTGTGGTGAAAAAACCGGTACCGAGGGTTGTTGTTAAACAATTTGCGAAACTGCTTGCAATTTATTGTATTGTATTGTATCGTATTCTTAAGGCGGCATCTTAGCGAGCTGCACTGTTGTAATTTAAATAAAAAAATAAAACTAAAAACCTGCTTTGATCCTTTGGACAGAGACTGAATAATCAAAACCATATTTATTTAATATAAATAGGTCTTTTGCTTAGGTCCAATTCAAAGCAGAAGTCCTTTTTTATTTGTCAAAATATCTTTGTTTGTGAATTAAAAGATATGAAAAAGAAATTAATTAACAAAAACTGATTATTAAGGATGAGTAATATGAAAATTGGATTAATCGGTGCCGGAAAAGTCGGTACTTCTCTGGGAAACTATTTTAGTCAAAAGGGTTTATCGGTATCAGGGTACTACAGCAAAAGCAGCAGCTCTTCACTACGCTCAGCCAAACTCACCGGCTCATCTTTTTTTGAAGACCTGGATTCACTGCTTAAAGCAAGTGAGATCATTTTCATCACCACCGGGGATGATGCGATTGATGTTGTCGTTAATATTCTTCAAGAGTCACCCTACTTAAACAAAAATCATATACTCGTTCATACCAGTGGGGCTCTTTCATCGGATATCTTTGAGCCTATGGAAAAATTGGGGTGTGGTGTTTGCTCTCTTCATCCAATTATGACTTTTTCGGAAGTCACAACCCCTGTCAAAGACCTTGAGGTGACCAAATTTACGTTGGAAGGAAACACCAACGGTAAAGATGAAATTCAAAAGATTCTTAAAATAACAAACAATCAATTTTTTATCATTAACAAGGACAGTAAAATTTTGTACCACGCCGCGGCATGTGTCCTCTCAAATTACATGGTGACTTTAATCGATTCAGGATTTGAGATGTTAAAAAAATCAGGAATAGATCAAGATGAAATCTCCAATGCATTTCTGCCACTGATAACGGCTACCCTGAGCAATGTTCAAAAAATGGGCACTGTCAATGCCCTCACCGGTCCCATTGTTCGAGGGGATGAAAACACAATTTCCAAGCATATGGATGCTATTGAGAATACCATGCCCGAAATGCTTAGCTTTTATCAAACCATGGGAATTGCTACTTTAAACATGATCAAGGATAAGAGAATTGATTCAGTAAAATATCAAAAATTAATGAATATAGTTTTGAAAGGCGAAAAAAATGAAAAGTAAATTTACAGTGAGCTCTTTTTTAAAGGCCAAGGCAGACAATGAAAAAATAACCATGCTGACGGCCTACGATTATTCCATGGCAAAAATTGTCGATGGATCGGGAATTGACGCCATCCTTGTGGGAGATTCGCTTGGAATGGTGGTTCAGGGTTACGAGTCAACCCTTGAGGTTACCATGGACGACATGGTATACCACTGCAAAGCGGTTGCCAGAGGCACAGAAAATGCCTTAATTGTTGGCGATATGCCTTTTCTATCCTATCACATCAGTGAAGAGGAAGCCGTGAGAAATGCGGGAAGACTGATTCAGGAAGGGAAAGCCCATGCAGTAAAGCTTGAAGGGGGAGTGGATATGGCAGACAAAGTCAAAGCCATTGTTAAAGCCCAAATACCGGTAATGGGCCATATCGGTCTCACACCCCAGTCTGTCAATGTCTTTGGAGGTTTCAAGGTACAGGGAAAAGATAAGGCCCAGGCAGTGAGTGTGATTGACGACGCTGTAGCCCTTGAAAAGGCAGGAGCATTCGCAATCGTTCTTGAAGGAATTCCTGAAAAGCTCGCGAAATTAATCACTGAAAAGATTTCAATTCCTACCATTGGTATCGGCGCAGGGAGATACTGTGACGGACAGGTTCTTGTGATCCATGACCTCTTAGGTATGTACTCAGGACAGTCCCCTAAATTTTCCAAGCGTTATGCGGCTCTTAATGAAACCATCCAAGTTGCCATTGAGAATTACATAAGCGAAGTCAAGGATTTGAAATTCCCTGAAGAAAAACATACTTTTACCATTGACGATAAAATTATTGCAGAGCTCACGAAGTAACTTATGAAAACAGCAAAAACCGTTGACGAACTAAGAAACGAAATCAAAGTCTTTGGTGAAAATAAAACCATCGGCTTTGCACCCACCATGGGCTATCTTCATGAAGGGCATCTTTCTCTGATTAAAAGAGCTAAAACAGAAAATGACATTGTGGTGGTTAGTATTTTTGTTAATCCCACCCAGTTTGGTCCGGGAGAGGATTTTGAATCCTATCCAAGGGATTTTGAGAAGGATGCAGGACTTGCTGAGGCTGCCGGAGCGGATATCCTGTTTTTACCGGATGCAAAGGAAATATATCCAGTCGGTTCCGCTACGATTGTTGAGGTCGAAGGCCCAATTACAAAAAAACTTTGTGGCAGTTCAAGACCCACACATTTTAAAGGGGTGACCACCGTTGTGAACATTCTTTTAAATATTGTCAGTCCTGACAAGGCATACTTTGGGCAAAAAGATGCCCAGCAGGTTGCGGTTATTAAAAAAATGATTCGGGGCCTTCATATGCAGGTGGCAATCGTGACCTGCCCGATTATTCGGGAGGCTGACGGACTTGCACTGAGTTCCAGAAACGTTGGATTAAAAACGGAAGAAAGAGAACAAGCTCCTGTCTTAAGCAGAGCCTTGAATATTGCCAAAGATCTCTGGATTTCCGGGGAAAATGATGTTGCAACCTTAAAGACTGTCATAGCCAATGAAATCAATACCATGCCTCTGGCGGATATTGATTATGTGGACATACTCGATTATGAGACTCTTGCAGGAATTGAAAAAATTGATGCACCGGCTTTGGCAGCAGTAGCAGTGCGTTTTGGAAATACACGATTGATTGATAATATTATTCTAGAATAAATAGTAGGCGGGGATTAAATGTATATAACACTCTTTAAATCAAAACTTCATCGAGGAACCATTACAGAAGCGGATATAAACTATGTGGGGAGCATCACCATTGATGTTGAATTATTGGAAAAATCGGACATACTCCCTGGGGAAAGGGTTCAGGTCGTTAATGTCAATAACGGAGAAAGATTCGAAACTTATACCATTGAAGGGGAAAGAGGGAGCGGCGTCATTTGCGTTAATGGAGCCGCTGCCAGACTGGTCCAGATAGGGGACAAAGTCATTATTATCTCCTATGCCATGATGGACAGAAAAGAAGCCCTTGAGTTTAAACCCAAGGTGCTTATTCTCGATGATAAAAATAAAATAAAAATCATTAAGGATAAGGAAGTCCACGGTGAAATAGAGTAGAAACCTTACACAGCAAGGCTTGAAAACTTGAATCAACCAGACTGGTGGTAACAATCGTCGAAAACAAGTTCGCTACAGAATTTGTAAATTTAAATTCTTTTTTTTACCGGCATAACAATCTTAGTCAATAACTCAGTTTCAAGAAAGGAGGTATCGTTGTAATAATATTCATAAGCCGTTCCAATAGCTTCGAAACCATTTTTTTCAATCCACTTGGCCATTTCTCTGTAAAGTGGTTCCGTTTTACTGTAAGGACCTCGATTCATGGAAAAAACTATAAGGCCGGCGGGAATTGATCCGGCTTTAATATCACCTTTGCCGGGAAGGAGATTAGCCACAGGAAAACCGATTTCAACATCCAAATTCTGCATATCCATATTATGGTAAGCTACAAAAGGAACATCAGATAAAGTTTCATTGAGTTCATTAAGATAGATGCTCATTTTTCCATAACTTTCACCAATTAACTGGGGCAACTGATCCACACTTGTTTTGGTACGAATGGATATAGTAGGTTGCTCATTCTGTTTTAAAACCATAATGTTTGACATTTTTGCCATTTTTTATTCTCCTTTTCTTTTTTCATATTTTGACAGGACTTTTCCCGCGATACGAACATTGTCATATGCCCCTGGTAAAATTGGTTTGTATTTGGGATTAAATGAAATAAACTGATGATCCCGATATTGCTTAATATAACCTTCATCATTGATTACAATAATTCCCACATCGCCTTCTTCTAATAGAGATGCCGGTTGGATAAAAACAATGTCATTGTCATAATAAGCCGGTTCCATGCTGTCACCGGTGACTCGGATGGCAAATTTTGCTTCTGTGGGAATAAGCTCTGCAGAAAAGGGAGTGAATTCATATTGATGGGAATCAAGAAAACTTCCGATGCCGGCAGATGCCGGCAATAAATAAAGGGGGAGCTCCCTTATTTTCAGATGATTTTCTTTTATTTTGAAATGAATTTCATAATCGATTAAATTTTTAATATCTTTCTGAAAGAATGCTTTACCATCAGATGATAATTGACGAAATAAACCGATGATGCCGAATTCCTTTTCAGAAAAAAAAGGTTTTTCCCCATCCTGTAATGGTTCAAATTGAATACTATAATCGAAAGCCTCAACAACTGCTTTTAATGTTTCGTATTTTGGATTTTTGGTTTCACCGGAAAGAACTTTATGAACGGTTGGTAAAGGCACCCCGGATTTTTCAGATAATTGAGCAGCAGTCATTTTGGACTGCTTTTTTAATGCTCTGATTTGTTCGTTAATCATCGTATTTCACCTCTGCCTTTATTATAAGGTATTCATGACGAAAATTCAATGCAAAATAATCATAAATGATAAAATTCATTTTATTATATTGACAAATGATAACTAATGGGTGTAATATTGAGAAAAGTATCATTCATGGGTAGACGAAAGAGGCCATATGTTGTTAAAGAAGATGGAGAAAATGGATCGTGTTATTTTGCACAGCGACATGAATAGCTTTTATGCAAATGTTGAATGTTTATATCATCCGGAACTTCAAGGTTTGCCGGTGGCAGTGGGGGGAAATCCCGAAAATCGGCATGGGATCATTTTAGCTAAAAACCAGTTGGCAAAAGAAGCCCAGGTTAAAACCGGTGAGGCTTTGTGGGAAGCCAGGGTAAAATGCCCTAATTTAATTATAATTGAACCGAATTTTGAACGTTATCTTAAATTTGCAAAGATGGCACGAAAGATCTACTATCGGTACTCAGATTTGGTGGAACCGTTTGGATTGGACGAAGCCTGGATCGATGTGACAGGAAGTATTCACAGATACGGAACAGGGGAAGAAATTGCCGGAAAAATCAGCTGGTCGATTCAATCAGAACTGGGCTTAACGGTATCCATTGGGGTGTCCTGGAACAAAATATTTGCCAAATTTGGATCGGATTACAAAAAACCGGATGCTATTACGGTCATCACCAGGGAAAACTATCAGAGTATTGTCTGGAAAAGAGATGCCGGTGAACTGCTGTATGTTGGAAGATCAACCAGGAAAAAACTCATGAAATTTGGTATTTTCACCATTGGGGATCTTGCAAAAGCATCCCTGGATTTTCTCAAATGCCAATTGGGGAAAATGGGGGTTGTTTTATGGCATTTCGCCAATGGACTCGATGATAGTCCGGTTAAATGGTTTGATGAAAATTATAACGGCAATGAACGTATCATAAAAAGTATCGGAAACAGCACCACCACCCCACGGGATATTGAAAATATAAAGGATGTTAAACTGGTTATTTATATGCTGACCGAAAGTGTGGCAATGCGATTACGAGAAGCATGCTGTTTTTGTCAGACAGTGGCCATTCATATACGAACCAAAGAGTTAATCAGCTTTACACGACAGGCAAAATTAACAAAACCTTCGGATCTGACCAATGAAATTGCCGAAGCCGCCATTGAGTTATTCACTAAAAACTATGACTTCAGTTCCCCCATACGGTCTATGGGTGTTCGGGCATCGGATTTAGTTCCGGATAGCGTTCCCATTCAACTTGATTTATTTGGTTTTGAAGAAGACCGGGTACGTTTGGGGCGTTTAGATACAACCATTGATGGGATTCGAAAAAGATATGGCAATCATTCGGTACGAAGGGCAGTTACCATGGGAGATTCCATGAGTTCTCTGGATCCCAAAAAAGATAATATCATCCATCCATTGGGATATTTTTAGAGGTGAGTCATGAAAATAGAATACAAGAAAAAATATGTACAGGTCATTGCCAGATTTGAAGAAGATGGGCGTATCATACCGCTCCAGGTTCTTTGGGAGGATGGCCGGGTGTTTGAAATTGACAAGGTTTTAGATGCCCGGCCAGGGGTTTCGAGGAAAGTCGGGGGACAGGGAATACGCTATGTGTGTTGTATTTTAAATAAAGAAGTCTGCCTTTATTATGAAGAACCTCGATGGTATGTTGAAAGCAAGTGAAAAAAAGGGGCTACTTCAAAAAGCTGGTAAAGTGTCCGCTGATGCTGAGCATCCATTGATGAACCCTGGGTTGAACATCCAAAGAATGTCCGAACTCAAGAATGACAATGAACCCAGAAAAAACGGGCACTTCGTGAGATTTAAAATATTAAACTGATTCCTCATTACCGAACATGATCTTTTCTAAAAACGCCAAATCCTCTTGATAAGGCAAAGCTTTATTGGACAAATGGGTATCAAACACCATGATGTCCTTTTTTTCTGGGTCGAATTTTGGCCATAGCACCTGACCTTTGTATTCCTCTTTGAAATTGGGATTGCCTGTTTTAATAAAATTTACCCAGGAACTTTGCATAATCCAGGAAAGATTGCTGATTTTAGTGGCACGATGCTGGCCAATCCCATTTCCAAAAATAAAGGGAAGCTCCATGGCATGGGCCGTGTTTAAACCCACTATTTTCAGAATGGCAGGATCGTAATCAAAATTATAAAAAAACACATCTTCACCAAGGGAGGCATATTTTTTTGCCATCATGACCATGCCAACGACAAAAGCCGAATGGGTATAGATTTCCAGCATCCGTTCCAAAGGCGTGTGATCGTCGTCCACCGGAAAATGTTCCATGACAGCTGTGGCTTTTTCAGGACCAAAAATCTCAATACACAGCATTTTGTAAATTCCGAGGTTCGTGTGCCCCTTAATAAATAATGACGATTCATTGGTGTTATAACCCAAAAGAAGCTTTACAGGATTAATCTCAGCCTGGGCAAGGGCCTTAACAGGATCTTTGGGAAGCACCACCCCATCATAGACTGGCCAAAAGCAAAAGGCCTTTGGTGTAACAGATTGGTCGGATTTGACCATGGATACTGCAGCCAGAACATCCCCTGGAATCCGTCTTAGCTTATATAAATCCTCGGTGGTATCCCTGGTTCCAAATGTTTCACAAAGCAACTGGCCATTGGTCATGGACTTTTCTAAATCACCCCGATTATGGGGAGCAAAGCTTGCAATTGAGAAAATAGAGCCGCTTTCCACAATGGCCTGATGAAAAAGTCCTTTGGCCAGGGGAGAAAGCATCAGCCCTGTGACGCTAAAAGCTCCTGCTGATTCTCCGCCTAAAGTGACCTGTTCAGGGTCACCGCCAAAGGCTTCAATGTTTTCCTGAACCCAGCGAAGAGCCTGGATCTGATCCAATAACCCATAGTTTCCAGTGGTGCCGGCCTCTTCATAAAGACCATGGGTGGCAAGAAATCCCAGGGCACCCAGACGGTAGTTGATGGTGACCACCACCACACCTTCCTGGGCCATTCGAGTGCCATCGTACATCATTTCGGTACCGGATCCTGTGGCAAAGGCACCACCATGGATGAAAACATACACCGGATAACGTTCTTCCGGATTGGTGGCTGGGGTCCATACATTTAAGAAAAGACAATCTTCGCTTTTCCCTTCCATTTGATAAGTTCCCGGGCTATCGACTAAAATCCCGCCCATTTGCAGGGCGGTGTGTCCTGGTTTCAGGCAGTCCCGGAGATACTCCCAGGGAGGCATGGGCTCGGGAGCTTTAAATCGACGTTCCCTTAAAGGCGGCATGGCATAGGGAATGCCTTTATAGCTTGAAATCCCTTTGCGATACTGCCCTTTCACAGGACCGCAGGGAGGAGTGAGTTCCGGGTTTCTAGGGAGTTCAGTTTTATTATTTTTGTCGTTTGGCATGGTTTTCTCCTTTAAGAGTGAAATAGATTCTGAATGTTGCTTTTTAGAAAAGGATCGGGCTTTTGGTATAATCTTTGTGATACATATAGTCTTTTTCGTAAAAGAGATTATGTAAATCCGTGGCACGGATATCATAATAAAGCATTTCCCGCTGGGAAGGTGAGAGAAGACGTTCACCCCGGCTCAGATTCGTAAGGATAGGGATTTCACCTTGTTTTTTTATTTTCCGAAGGATAGCCTGGCCTTTGGGATTAAAGCCCAACACACGGAGATAGGGCGTAAAAGATGGGGATTGGAAACTTAATAGAACATTTTTATCCAGCTCTAAAATTCGGTTGCATAAAATTCGTCGAACCCGGGTTTTGGGAATGCGTTTGGAAATAATGGTATCCACCAGGGCATCCAGGGTTTTTTCTGTTTTTAAAGCATCCCTTATTTTATGCTCTAAACCCTCAGTGACATAAGGGGTGTTTTTCAGGTGCCCAACATTCCGTGAAAGAATAACCACTCTGAGTGCATTAAGGAAACGCTCATCTCCCTGGGAATGAACATTTTCCATGGATGTTAAAAGGGCCTCTATAGAATAAGGAAGATTATCTTCCAGAGTTAGCTTCGAATTTGAGTCCAAATGATTATTTTTTAAAGATTCTAAAAGTATTTTTCGGATTCCTGTGGCACTGAGGTAGTCTTTAGAGTCAAGACTGTGATAACCGGCACCCTGACGTTTAACAGTGATAGGAGTGATGGTACTATTGGCGATAATCAGTGTTTTAAGATATTCAATGGCCAAAATATTATTGGGTGTGGCGAGTAAGGTGCTGGTCTTTTGACCTAAAAGTGATCGAATCGCCTGTTCCCTGGCTTTTGGGAAAGAAACACCGGTTCCCAGGGCAATCGTTAGGAGACGCTTAAACTCAGGAGGCTCCTTGGCTAAAATTGCGGCCAGCGATTTTAAGGGTTCCAACTCACCGAGTTCTGAGCCGAAAGAAAGAAAATCACAGACCCCGGTGGCATTTAAGATTTTAACCCCGCCTCGGGCAAAAGCCTCGGCACTCTGACAGGCATAGCCAAATGGAAGCTCACAAACCAGGTCCACCCCGGAGGCTAAAGCCAGTTGGGTCCGCTCCCACTTATTGATAATGGCAAAATCCCCGCGCTGGGTGATACTTCCACTCATCAAAATCATGACACCATCAGCTTCGCAGATTTTTTTTGTCGTTTCAAGCTGCCAGGCATGTCCTTTGTGAAAAGGATTGTATTCAGTTATAATTCCAAGAATCTTCATAATACCCGCCCTTTTAAACTTAAATGACAAAAAAATATCAATTTCCAGAGATATTCCTGTAAATCTATAAAAAATAATAGAAATTTTATCATATTACTGGTATTATATAGAAGTTATGAAATGTAATCAATCAAAAATTAAAGGAGAGTAATTATTAATGAATGTACTTGTTATTAACTGCGGTAGTTCTTCACTCAAATATCAGCTACTTGATATGTCCACTGAGGAAGTTTTGGCAAAAGGTTTAGCAGAAAGAATCGGCAATGAAGGGGCAGTATTGACACATGAAGCTCCTGGTCAGGAAAAAGTAAAATTCGAAGAACCCATGGAAACACATAAAGAAGCCTTAAATATTTTAATGGCGGCTTTGGTTGATCCTAGTCATGGGGTGCTTAAATCCCTGGAAGAAATTTCAGCAATTGGACACAGAGTTCTCCATGCCGGAGAATACTATTCTGATTCTATTATTATTGATGCTGATGTCATTGAAAAAACGGAACTATGTAATGAAATGGGACCACTTCATAATCCCGCAAATCTTATTGGTATTCGCGCGTGTCAGGAATTATTGCCAAAGGTTCCACAGGTTGCTGTTTTTGATACGGCTTTTCATCAATCATTACCACCTGAAGCCTATATGTATGCACTTCCTTACGAAATATATGAAAAACATCATGTCAGAAAATACGGTTTTCATGGAACATCCCATAAATTTGTAAGTCTTGCTGCCGGAGATGTAATGGGTAAAGACATTAATGGCTTAAAGCTTATTTCCTGTCATTTGGGAAACGGTGCCAGCCTTTGTGCCATCAAGAATGGCAAAGCCATTGATACTTCCATGGGATTAACGCCACTTGCAGGTTTAGTAATGGGTACACGATGCGGCGATATCGATCCAGCCATTGTTCCTTTTTTAGTTAACAAAGGCTATGGCGTTGAAGAAATGGATACCATCATGAACAAAAAGTCAGGTATCCTGGGGGTTTCAGGGGTTAGTTCAGATTTCCGGGACGTTGAAGAAGCTGCTAATGGCGGCAACAAACGTGCCCAATTAGCCCTTGATATTTTCTACTACCGTGTTCGTATCACCATTGGTGCTTATGTTGCAGCCATGGACGGTGTCGATGGTATTATCTTTACCGCAGGTTTGGGTGAAAACTCCATAACCTCTCGTCAGATTATCTGCGATGGTTTAACCTACCTGGGTATCTCCTTAGATCCTGTTGCAAACAGCAAGCGTGGAGAAGCCATGATCATTTCAGATAAAAATTCTAAAACAACGGTTATGGTTATTCCAACCAATGAAGAATTAATGATTGCAAGAGACACACTTTCCTTAGTTAAATAACGTAAAGTATTTCACTTGACAAAATGGGCAATCGTCTATATAATGATGATTGCCCATTTGGAGTGATAAAATGAATTTTGAAATCAATAAGCTATTACAAGATGAAACAATCCCCTTTGAATTTACTCTGAAAAATGAGGATTTAAAAGACATTGAGGGAGAAATCGGGGAAGAAGGCGCTTTGGTTCGTGGAACCATCGAGAAATTGTCGCGGGGTAATTTTTTTGTGACATTAACGATGGAGATGACCATGATCTATCGCTGTGCCCGTTGCCTGGAACCAACCCCGGTAGATTGTAGCTATGCGTATTCGGAAACAATAACGGTTAAAGAGGATGAAGTTATTTTGAATCTTTTACCCATCGTTGAAGAATGCATTTATATTAATGAGCCTTATCGTATGTTATGTAGTGACGATTGCGCGGGTTTGTGTCCAAAATGTGGCAATAATTTAAATCACGAACAATGTAGTTGTGACAAAAACGGTGATTATGATCTCCGTTTTGAAGTGCTGAAAAAATTATTGTAAGTGATATGACTTTTATATAGGAGGTGTTAGTGATGGCTGTACCAAAGAGAAAAACTTCTAAATCTCGAAGAGATAAGAGAAGAACACATTATAAATTAACTGTACCAGGTATGAGTACTTGTCCAAAATGTGGTGAGATTAAATTGCCTCATCGTGTTTGCAAATCTTGTGGAACATACAAAGACGTTAGTGTCGTTAATATTGACGAATAACAGAGTTTATACTCTGTTTTTTCTCTATCCGGGATTAAATATTTCGGGATCAATGACATTTAATGAAAAAGGAAGGTGATTTTTTGAATATATTTCTGGACGCTATGGGTGGAGATCATGCCCCTTTCGAGATTGTCAAAGGAGCCATTGATGCGGTTAACGAATATGATATTGCATTAATCCTTGTCGGTCGAGAGGATGCCATAAAAACAGAACTTTCAAAATATACCTATCCCAAAGACAAGATTACCATTCTCCACGCCGAGACGGTTATCGAAAGTAGCGAAGAACCGGCAATGGCCATTCGTCGCAAAACCGATTCATCTCTGGTGGTTGCTCTTGAAGCAATGAAGACCAGGGAAAACGCAGTGCTCATTTCAGCAGGGAGCACCGGAGCCCTATTAGCTGGAGGACTCTTGAAGTTAGGCCGTATTAAAGGTATCAAACGTCCTGCCCTGGCAGCAACCCTGCCAAAAACAGGAGGCGTTTTTTTACTCATTGATACAGGGGCAAACTCCGATTGCAAACCTGAATATCTGGAGCAATTTGCCCAGTTGGGGAAAATTTATTCTGAAAATGTATTGGGTAAGACCAACCCAAAAGTTGGCCTTATAAATATTGGCGTTGAAGCAAAAAAAGGAAACAGCCTTGTAAAAGCAGCTTATGAGCTGCTGGATGCTGGTAACTTTAATTTTTTGGGCAATGTGGAAGCGCGGGATATTCCAGAAACAGAAGCAGATATTCTGGTTTGTGATGGTTTTACAGGTAATATTGTTTTAAAGCTTACCGAAGGGGTTGTAGAATACCTGTTAAAGGGGATTAAGACCTCAATTATGAGCAATTTCAAAGGAAAAATCGGGGGTCTTTTGATAAAGAGTAACCTGAAAAGCTTTAAAAAGCAGTTTGATTATGCAGAGTATGGCGGCGCACCATTTTTAGGGGTTAAGGGTGGTATCATCAAAGCTCATGGCAGCAGCAATGCATTCGCCATTAAAAATGCAGTGCGTCAAAGCATTAAGTTTATTGAAAATGATGTTTTAGAAAAAATTAGCGAAAACGCGAAAAATATGGAGGCCTAATCATGGATGAACGATTATTGAAAATAAGAGAAATTATTGCTGAACAGCTTGATATTGATCTTGAGGATATTACCCTCGAAACTTCCATCATTGATGATCTCAAAGCTGATTCATTGGACGTTGTTGAGCTGGTTATGGCATTTGAAGATGAATTTGAAATTAAGATTGACGATGATGTTCTGGAAAAAATCCAGACGGTTGAAGATGTCTTAGATGCAATATCTTAAATACAAATAAACGGTGCCGCTGAATTTTGGCGGCACTACCTTTTTGAGGAGGTGGTATAAAGTGACGATTGAAGAGAAAATTAAGTATTCTTTCAAAAAAAAAGAGCTTTTAAAAATTGCATTAACACACAGCTCTCATTCTGGGAATGCTGAAAACAATGAGCGCCTGGAATTCTTGGGGGATGCAGTATTGGAACTGATTATCAGTGGGTATTTATATGAATCCCACAAATTATCAGAAGGAAAGATGACGAAAATCCGTTCCAATATTGTATGTGCCGAGTCTCTTTCAAAAGCAGCCTATGATCTTTATTTAGGAGATCATATACTTCTTGGAAAAGGGGAGATTGTTACCGGCGGGAGACGACGGAAATCGAATTTAGCCAATGCTTTTGAGGCGATCATAGGGGCAGTATTTCTTGACAGTGATTTTGAAACGACCCGAGAAATGGTGCTTCGTCTTTTGAATAATAATATTCAGTTGGCGTTATCCGGAGCTTTGGTCAAGGATCATAAAACAGAGTTACAGGAACATATCCAAAAGAACAGTGATAACGTCATTGAATATGTTCTGGAAAAATCCGAAGGACCGGAGCATAATAAAACCTTTTTCATAGATTTGCTTCTTAATAGGGATTGTGTCAGCAAAGGCATTGGCAAGAGCAAAAAAGAAGGGGAACAGGATGCGGCGAAAAACTACATGCTTGAAACTCTGAAAAAGTGAAAAATGACAAGAACAGCGGTTTGAAATAGAAAGAGAGGTGGGGGTTTGTACTTAAAAAAATTACATATATCAGGCTTTAAGTCTTTTGCAGACCCTGTAAGCCTTGAATTCTCCCAGGGAATCTCGGCCATTGTTGGCCCCAATGGCAGTGGGAAAAGCAATATTACCGACGCCATCAAATGGGTCCTGGGAGAGCAAAGCATTAAATCCCTACGTGGGAAAAAAATGGAAGACGTTATTTTCTCAGGAACCGATAAAAAATCAGCCACCGGCTATGCCGAGGTTGTGCTTGTAATGGACAATGGTGACGGTTCTCTGGCAGACTATCCCCAGGAAGTTGCCATTTCCCGGAAACTTTTTCGTTCCGGGGAAAGTGATTATGCCATTAATAAAAAAAGCTGTAAGCTTAAGGAAGTTCATAGCATTTTCATGGATACCGGCCTTGGAAAAAATGGTTATTCTCTCATTAGTCAAGGGGGAATTGAAAACATCATTGCCAGTTCTCCGAGTGAGCTTCGCAGTATTTTTGAAGAAGCTGTCGGAATTGTGTCTTATAAAACAAAAAAAATTGAAGCAGAGAAGAAGCTTGAGCAAACTCAGAATCATTTAGACCGTTTACGGGATATTATGGTTGAAATTGAAAAACAATTAGGGCCACTGAAAAATCAGTCCCGGAAGGCTAAAACCTGGTTGACGCTCCATGAAGAGCTGAAAACCGTGGATTTAGTCGTTTTTTATGAGAAGATGACCTTCGCTTTAAAGGAAATGACCCATCTTCAACTGGACTTTAAACGCCAATTAGGGCTTTGTGAATCTGATGAAAAAAGCATTGAAGAAAAGGATGGGTTATACCAGAAGCTCACCATCCAAAATCGGGAATTAGAATTTTTGGTAGACACCGGGAAAAGAACCCTGTCCACCCTGAGAGCTGATTTTGATCAGGCTCAACAAGAAGACATCAGGAGCAAAAGCCGGTTTGAGGCCAATGTCATCACTCAGGAACGTTTGGTTAAGGATTTGTCCGGTCTTGAAATCGAAATCACAGAAAATCAGGAAAAGATTGCTGATTTAAAGCGAAAGGCAGAACAAAAGAAAAATGCTTTAAGCCGGCATCAGGAGAAAAAAGATAAGCTGGAGGCGACTCTTAATAACCTTCTTTTAGAAGAGCAAAACGAAAAAGAACGTGAGTTGGCTCAGCATGCCTCGATTATTTCCAACCAATCCCAACGTGAAGTTTTAGAAGAAAAGCTTCTTAATCTGAGAACAGGAATTCAGGAAACAAAAACTGAAGCAGACTTTGTTTCTAAGCGATTATCGGGTTTAACACAAGACCAGACTTTAAGTGTTGAGAGCATAAAAGATTTAAAAGCAAAAGCCCTAAAGCTAGGTGAGGAAAAATCAACACTGGAAGCCAGGTATCAAAAGCTTCTTGAAGTTTTAAACGAAGCCACAATCAGTCAGAAAGATCTGCTTGGCCAATGTCATACACTTTCAAATAATATGAAGGTAAACGCCTCTAAGACAGAGTATCTGAAAAATGTTCAAAAAAATTATCAGGATTATTTTCCGGCGATTCGCAAATTAATGACCTCTGAAAAAATCCTGGGAGAAGCCATTCATCAGGTTTATGGACCGGTAGGAGAGCTTATTTCCATGGACAGTCGTTTTACCCAGGCCATTGACATAGCATTGGGTGGAAAAAGTCAGAACATTGTGGTGGCAAACGTTAAAACCGCCAGTGATTGCATTAATCTCCTAAAATCGCAACATCTCGGGCGAGCCACCTTTTTACCTCTTGATAACCTGCGTTATTCCCTTATTGATTCGAGAATACGATCCCAGATCCAAGGGTTAACCGGATTTGAAGGCATTGCCAGTGAACTTGTAAAAACCTCTGAAGCCTATCGTAAAGCTATTGACAGTCTCCTGGGAAGAACCATTGTGGCCAGGGACTTTACGGCAGGAAAAGAGATTCAAAAAAATCTCCAGGGAAAATTCACAGTGGTGACCTTAGAAGGTGAAATTTTTTATCCCGGTGGAGCCATTGTTGGCGGACAAAAAAAAGATAGCCGACAATCCCCATTATTTAAAAAGGTGGAAATTCAAAATCTTGAAAAAGAAATGATTCAGCAGAAAGAACTTCTTGAAAAGCTTCATAAGCAGGAACAATCTAAAACTCTGACATTGTCAAATTACCGTGACGAACTAAAAGAACTTGAAGTTAACATTAACCTCTGCAAACAGAAACGTTGGGAAAATAATAAACAAGCCGAAGAACTGGTTCATAAAAGAACAGAAAATGATCAGGTTATTGATGATCTGAATGAAAAAGGAAGGTTCTTGTCTCAGGAGTATGATCTTCTTTCAGAAAAGCTGGGTGAAGCCGAAAAATCCCATGCTATTGTCAAACAACCGGTTAAGGAGGCCCAGGCACCTGGAGCAGTTGTTGATGATATCCGGCTTCAATTGGATGCACTTAGAGGGAAAATGTCCGAGATCCAAATGGAAATCACCCAGCTTAATGGTGAAATCAACGGCTTTGACCAGCAAATTCATTTAATTGATGAACAGCTTAACCGTCAACGCGAAAGAAAAATGGTGTTGGAAAGAGAAATTTCCCAGTATGAGAAACAATCCCTGGAGCTAATAGAGCGTCAAAAATCTTTGAAAACAGAAACCATCAAACTCAGCGCGGAGTTAGAGGCGCATCACGATAAAAGCAAAACGGCTATTGAGCAGCAAAAAGAAAATGCCAGACGACTCGAAAAACTTCGGGAGGAAATCAAAACCTTTAATCATGATTTAATCGTCCACAATGACGAAAAAAATAAGTTGGAAAACAAAATAAGCAGTCTTCAAATTAACATGGATCATTGGGAAGAAGCGATTTATACGGGTTATGAGCTGAATTACCTTATGGTTGAGGATGTCTATGAAGATCTGGTGGCTAAAAAAGATCGGGAAGGTCTGGATTTATCCGAGGAACGCCAAAGAGAACTCAAGGGGAAGATCACCTCCCTGGGAAATGTAAATCTCAGCGCCATTGAGGATTACACAGAGATTGTTGAGCGTCATGCTTTTATGAAAGACCAGATAGACGATCTACAGGCAGGCAAACGCGAACTCCTTGATATTATTAACACCTTGTATGATGCCATGACGGATCAGTTTAAGGAAAAGTTTATCATCCTCCAGGAAAAGTTCACCCGGATCTTTGGGATTCTTTTTGAAGGTGGCCGAGCCTATCTGGAATTTACGGATCCTACCGGAATTTTAGAAGGCGGCATTGAACTGGTGGCTCAGCCGCCGGGAAAACGGCTTCGCCATATTTCGCTCCTTTCCGGAGGAGAAAAATCCATGGTGGCCATTGCCCTGCTGTTCTCTTTTTTAGAAATTAATCCCTCGCCTTTTTGTGTTATTGATGAAATTGATGCTGCCCTGGATGATCATAACATTTATCGCTATATCAGTTATTTAAAAAAAATAGCAGTGAACAACCAATTCATTACCATTACCCATCGGCAAAAAACCCTGGAGGTTTGCGATAATCTCTATGGCGTATCGATGTCAGGGGATGGTGTTTCCCAATTAGTATCCGTACGATTGTCGGATTATATCTAAAGAACCGTGAGCTTCGCGGTCTGTTTTCGCGAAGGCAACGAGCCAATCACAAGCTCGCTTGTAGTTGGCGACTGCCCGTGAACCATAAGAAATTCGCAAAGCGATTTCTTATGGTTACATGAAACAATTTTTCCACTATACGTCGTACAGTTCGTTGAACTGTTCGCCTATACGTTATAAAATCGTTTATGAAAACTGACACCAAAGCAATTCACGGTTGTGTTTACGAATTTTGAAATTATTGAAAAGAAATAATGGAGGAAAGAAATGGAAGAACCAACGAAATTAAGTTTATATGAGCGAATGAAAAACAAGCTCATTAAGACGAAAGATAACTTCAAAGAAAAAATTGAAAATGTAATGTATATGGGGAAGTTCGATGATGACTTTTTTGAAGAATTGGAAGAAACTCTGATTCTTTCAGATCTCGGAGCTGAGACTTCCATGAAGATCACCGAACAACTCCGAAAAAAAATCATCGAAACCCGTTCAAAAACCAAGGAAGAGGTCATGGGGCATCTCAAAGATATTTTAACCGATATGGTGAGTGTTGAAGAAAAACCCAAAACAACGCCGATGATTATGCTGGTAGTCGGTGTTAATGGTGTTGGAAAAACCACCACCATCGCCAAGCTGGCAAGCCGTTATAAAAGCGAAGGTAAAAAAGTCATGGTTGCAGCAGCGGATACCTTCCGGGCAGCCGCTACCGAGCAGCTTGAAGAATGGTCAAAACGGGTGGGAGTCGAAATTATAAAAAGCACCAAAGGCGCCGATCCCAGCTCAGTGGTTTTTGATGCCATTGGCGCGGCCAGAGCCAGAAAAATAGACATATTAATGTGTGACACCGCAGGAAGGCTGCATAACAAAGTCAACCTAATGAAGGAACTGGAGAAAATCAGTCGGATTGTGAACCGTGAGGGAGATGGCTTTAATATCCATAACCTGATGATTTTAGACGCTACTACCGGACAGAACGCCCTTAACCAGGCTAAGGTCTTTCACGAGTGTGTTGACATCAGCGGCATTGTTCTGACCAAGCTGGATGGGACTTCCAAAGGAGGGATTGCACTTTCCATTATTGATGAAATGCAAATCCCCATTGAATACATTGGAATCGGTGAAAAATCAGAGGATCTCATTGAATTTGACCCCCGAAAATTTGTTGATCTCTTATTTGAATAAAAGCTTGACAATTACGGTCTCAGGACTTACAATAATGAAGTCGTCAAGTAATATTCCTTTACGACATTGAAGGTGTTTATGGAAAAAAAAGTTGATGAACAATTTTTATTTGATTTCTATGGCGAGCTTTTAACAGAAAAGCAAAAGCAGATTTTAGACTATTATTATAATGAGGACTACAGTCTTGCTGAAATAGCTGGCGTCATGTCAGTGACCCGTCAGGGTATCTTTGATGTTATTAAGCGCTCAAAGGCCATGATGGAAGCCTATGAAGAAAAACTGGGTCTTGTGGAAAAGTTTTTGAAAGCCCAAATTATTTTTGAAGACATTCAAAAGAATCTGGTTGATCTGACAAAAGGCATAAAAGACCTGGAGCTAAAATCTGAACTGAACTCGGTGATAGAAAAGCTGAAAAAAGTCAGCGACGAAAACTAGAGGTGAAATCATGATCTTTGAAGGATTAAATGAAAAATTTCAAAATATATTTTCCCAGCTCAAACGCAAGGGAAAACTTAATGAAAAGGATATTCAAGCCGCCAGCCGAGAAATAAAACTTGCGTTGCTGGAAGCCGATGTTAACTTTAAAGTGGTTAAGCAGTTTACAAAAAAAATTAGTGAACGAGCGGTTGGACAGGAAGTTTTAAACAGCCTGACACCAGGACAACAATTCATTAAAATTGTGAACGACGAAATGACCAGTCTCCTTGGTGGAGAAATTGAGCGTATGGACTTTATTGATGGTCGCCGGAATGTTTTTATGATGGTAGGTCTTCAAGGCGCTGGTAAAACAACCACTGCTGGTAAGATTGCCAATCTTCTGCGCCGAGAAAAAAAATTCAAGCCACTATTGGTTGCCTGTGATGTATATCGTCCGGCGGCCATTAAACAGCTTGAGATCCTTGGAGAAGAATTAGACATTGATGTTTATTCGGAACATGATGTTAAGGATCCCGTGGGTATTGCAAAACGCGGATTAGAAAAAGCCGAGGAAGGTCACTACGATTTAGTGATTTTTGATACTGCCGGCCGGCTTCAAATAGACGAAGCCCTTATGGAAGAACTGGTTAACATAAAAAAAGCCATTACACCGACTGAAATCCTATTAACCGTTGATGCAATGACAGGGCAGGAATCTGTAAATGTTGCCAATGAATTCAATCGACTCCTGGAAATAACCGGAGTGATTCTAACAAAGCTTGATGGGGATACCCGAGGTGGGGCAGCATTGTCCATTACATACACCACCGGGAAATCCATTAAATATATTGGTACCGGTGAAAAACTCACCGATATCGAACTTTTCTACCCAGATCGAATGGCCTCCCGTATTTTAGGGATGGGTGATGTTCTTTCCTTCATTGATAAAGCTCAGAGCATGATGGATGAAGAAACATCAAAGAAGCTGGAAGAAAAAATTAGAACCCAGGAATTTGATCTCAATGATTTTTTGGAGCAGATTAAGCAGATTGAGGGTATGGGTTCGATGGACAGCCTTTTGGAAATGATCCCGGGTGCCAATAAAAAAGCCTTGAAAAATGTGGATTTATCCGGAGCTGATACCAAAAAAACAGAAGCCATTATTTTGTCCATGACAAAGGAAGAACGCCATAAGCCAGGTATGATTAATGCCGGTCGCCGTAAGCGTATTGCCCTTGGAAGTGGTACAAAGGTAGCAGATGTGAACCGTCTTTTAAAAGGATTTGAACAATCAAAGAAGATGATGAAGCAAATGTCCAATCCGAATCTTGCTAAAAAAGGTCGCATGAAGTTACCTTTTATGTAAAATGTTATTTATGACAATTTGTCATTAGATAAAAGAAGTTTAAGAAAGGGGGAAATAAACATGGCAGTTAAAATCAGATTAAAAAGAATGGGTAAGAAGAAAAAACCTTTTTATAGAATCGTTGTTGCTGATGCACGTGCACCAAGAGATGGTAAGTTCATCGAAGAAATTGGGTACTACGATCCTTGCGTTGATCCATCACTTGTAAAAGTAGACGGAGAAAGAGCAAAAGCGTGGTTAGCCAACGGAGCAAAACCAACAGATACCGTTAAGTATTTGTTAAAGAGAGAAAGCGTAATCGAGTAGTATCAGGAGGTAAGTGATGAAAGAACTTGTAGAAATTATTGCAAAGGCTCTGGTTGATCATCCCGATGAAGTTTCTGTCCAGGAAGTTGAAGGCGATCAATCCATAACTTTGGAATTAAAGGTTGCCAACGATGACATGGGCAAGGTCATTGGAAGGCAGGGTCGAATCGCAAAAGCAATTCGTACCGTCATAAAAGCCGCTGCCACGAAAGAAGATAAGCGCGTCATGTTGGAGATTGTCCAATAATTGAGGCATTGGGCTGTGTAAACAGCTCTTTTTTTTATGTATTAGCAGGAGAAGAAAATGAAAAATGATAACATCATGATTATCGGGAGGATTCTTGGGGTTCATGGAATTAAAGGGGAAATCAAAGTATTGCCTCTCACTGATGACCCTGAGCGTTTTTTTGATTTAGAAACCATAAAAATATCAAAAGACAAAAACTGGGTGGATTACACCATTACCGGACAACGTCTTCATAAAAATAATGTCATAATATATTTAGAAGGTATAAAAACACGCAATGATGCTGAAGCCTTAATGGGTCAACTTATTGCCATTGACCGGGAACTGGCAGTAGCTCTTAGTGAAGATGAGTACTTTATTGAGGATCTCCTTGGGTTCACCGTTTATAATGGCGATGAAATTCTGGGAAAACTCACTGATATTATGCAAACGGGTGGTATTGATGTCTACATCATTACCGGTGGAAAGAAAACCTATTGCATCCCGGCACGAAAAATTTATTTTGAAGACTTTAACCTTGAAGAACACCAAATTAAGGCGAACATTCCCCAGGAAATATTGGAGCTATGAAATACTATTTCCTGACCTTATTCCCGGAAATTTTTCATGCCTATTTCCAGTCTGGGATGATGAGTCGTGGCGTAGAAAAGGGACTCATTGATTATGAAGTTTTAAACATACGGGATTTTTCGCAGGATAAGCACCATCAAGTGGATGACGCCCCTTTTGGCGGCGGCGCGGGTATGGTCATGACAGCACCTCCCATTGTTAATGCCCTTAAAAGCATTGAAAACTATGAATCTTTTCCGGTGATCTATTTAACCCCCAGTGGAAAGCCCTTTGTACAGGAAGACAGTATGATTTTAGCAGAAAAACCGGGGATCATTTTTATTTGCGGTCACTATGAAGGCATTGATCAACGGGTCATTGACCACTATGTCACCAGTGAATTTTCAGTAGGTGATTACGTCCTTACCGGAGGTGAGCTTCCAGCCTTAACCCTGGCTGATTGTATTGCACGGCATCTCCCTGATTTTTTAGGAAACAGTAAAAGCCTGGAGGAAGAGTCCTTTGAATCAAACCTTCTGGAATACCCGCACTATACCAGACCCCGGGAATTCGAAGGGTCATTGGTTCCTGAAGTTCTCTTATCTGGAAATCATAAAGTCATAGAAACATGGCGCCTGACGAAGGCAGAAGAAAAAACTAAAAATAATCGCCCGGATTTATTCAAGAATCATGAAAAAAGCTTGCGTAAAAAATAAAGCCGGTGTATAATACCATGGTATGTTAATAAAGGAGACGGTCCTCTGCACAAGATGCACGAACGTCAAAATTCAATTTTAAGGAGAAACAAATGGACATTATTAAGAAGATTCAATTAGAAAATATGAAGGCAGTGACGCCAAAGTTTAATGTTGGAGATACTGTTAAAGTACATGTTAAAGTTATTGAAGGTAAGCGCGAAAGAATTCAGATTTTTGAAGGCATCGTCCTTAAAAGACAAAATGGCGGTGTTGGCGAAACCTTTACTGTCCGTAAACTTTCCTCAGGTGTTGGGGTTGAAAGAACTTTCCCGGTACATTCACCAAAAATCGAAGATGTTGAAATTGTAAGACATGGTAAAGTACGACGTGCTAAGTTATTTTATCTTCGAGAACGTATTGGAAAAGCAGCTAAAGTTAGAGAACGAAAAGAGAAAAGATCATAATACCAAGCGTAATTCAGAGGCTTTCAAGCCTCTTTTTTGGTTATATTAAAGTGAGGACGTGAAAGAAATGAAGGGCGATCGAGAACGCAGCGGCAGCTTGGAACTTAGAGAATGGCTTCAATCAGCGATTATTGCCATTATTCTTGCATTTATTATCAAAATGTTTTTATTCGATTTTGTCATGGTTCAAGGCAGTTCCATGATTCCGACCCTTGAAAATGGGGATCGGCTCATTATCAATAAAATCGGTTATACCATTGGCGAACCCAACTATGAGGATATCGTGATTCTAAGCTACAGCAAAGATGTGGAATATGTTAAACGTGTCATTGGAAAAGGCGGAGACACTGTAGAAATTAAAGACCAGGTTGTCTACCTTAATGATCAGGTGCTATCCGAGGATTATATCAGCCCTGAGCCTTACGATGATTTTGCCAAGGTTACCGTCCCTGCAGGCACCTATTTTGTCATGGGGGATAACCGGGCGAACAGCTCTGATAGTCGCTACGCAAGCCTGGGGTTCGTTGAGAAGAGTGCCATTGATGGAAAAGTGATTTTTAGAATTTGGCCGCTTAATACCATAGGAATGGTGAACTAATGTCTGGTGAGAAAATTGAATATATCCAATGGTACCCCGGGCACATGGCCAAGGCTAAACGAGAAATTAAAGAGAAGCTAAAACTTATCAATGTTGTCATTGAAGTCGTGGATGCACGTTTGCCTATTTCAAGTAAGAACCCGGATATAAACGAGTACACCTGGAATAAACAACACATTCTTTTAATGAATAAAGCCGATTTGGCAGACCCAAAGGTAAGCGAAGCCTGGATGGATTGGTTTAAAGATAATACCGATATCCAACATGTCATGCTTTATAATGCCTTTGATCGACGTCTGAAATCAGAACTCATCAAACTCATTCATTCTTTGAATGTAAAAAATAAGTTTCAGATGAAGTGTCTGGTTTGCGGGATTCCAAATGCCGGAAAATCGACGGTTATTAATAGTCTCATAGGTAAAAAGAAAACACAAATAGGAAACAAGCCCGGTGTTACGAAAGGCCAGCAATGGTTAAGTACTCCGGATAATTTAATGCTCCTGGATACTCCGGGGATTTTATGGCCTAAGTTTGACGATCCCAAGGTAGGCCTTCATTTGGCCTGGTTGGGATCCATTAAAGATACCATTTATGAAAAAGAAAACATAGCGGCAGATCTTCTGAAATATCTGATTAATTATTATCCCAAAGAATTAGAAATTATGTATAAAATTACCCTGGACAACAAAAATATTGTTGAGGTCTATGATGCCATTGCAAAAAGCCGTGGTCTGCTTATAAAAGGTGGGGAATATGATTATTCCCGAACTAGTGAGCTGATTCTGAATGATTTTAAAAATGGCCGGATTGGTCGAATCACCCTTGAACGACCAACGAATAAAACGTTTATGGAGTAATAAACCCATGAAAGAACTTCTAAATCAAACCATTAAGTCCCTTAAAGAGGTCGTAGAAGGTTTTCATATCGATGCCTATCCCGAGATCATTCCCATATTGAAGTCTGATCCCCGGATTGCAGTTCAAAAAATGGCAGAATCCATGGAAAATAAGCTGGCTGTTTTATTTAATGAACAAGAACGGATTCAAAAAATGAAGGCTATGGAAAAAAGCTATTATCAGTCAGGAATAAAACTGATTGGCGGCATCGACGAAGTGGGCCGTGGCCCGTTGGCAGGACCAGTGGTCACCTGTGTAGTGGTGTTGAAACCAGACTCCCAAATCCTTTATGTCAATGATTCTAAAAAGCTTTCGAAAAAAACAAGAGCGATGCTTTGCCAACAACTTTTAAATGAGGTCCTGGATTATGAAATTGGTATTGTTGATAATGAGACCATTGATTCCATAAATATATTAAATGCCACAAAAAAAGCCATGTCAGACTCTGTAAAGGCGTTAGCCACTCAGCCTGATCTTTTGCTTTTGGATGCCATTCATATTGACACTCATATTCCTCAAAAATCAATTATTCACGGGGACTCAATTTGCTACTGCATTGGTGCCGCCAGTATTATTGCCAAGGTTTATCGGGATAATCTCATGCAGATTTATCATGAAGAATACCCGGAATACGGGTTTGATCACAATATGGGATATGGCACTGCCGGGCATATTGAAGCGATTCGAAAACATGGATTAACCCCGATTCATCGCCGGAGCTTTGTGCGAAATATGGGCTTTTAAATGAAAACACATAATTATCAAAAAGGGTGCCAGGGGGAAGACCTGGCTATTCAATTTCTGATTGAAGCCAATTATGAAATTCTCAAAAGAAATTACAAGCGGCCTTCAGGAGAAATTGATATTATTTCTAAAAAAGAAGAGACCATTGTTTTTATTGAAGTCAAGTATCGAAAAAATTTAGATTATGGCTATCCCAGAGAAGCGGTTAATGTAAAAAAGCAAAAACGCATCGGGAAAACTGCTTTATGGTATCTCAAAGAAAAAAATCTTTTTGATTTTGGCGTGCGGTTTGATGTTCTTGAAATATATTTTGAAGATAATGGACAAAGGATCATTAATCATTTTGAAAATGCATTTCCATTGAGATAACGCTTATCCTGTTGATAGAATCAATCAAAACAGGCGACGACTGTTGTTAGAAAACAACGGTCATCGCCTGTTTTGATATTTTTTAATGTTAGATTTCTTTTATTCGCCATCATCCACTGAAATTAAAAATACTTTTTTAGAATAAGACCCTTTAGTTTCTTTGTTTTGGAGTTTCAGATAATCAATATGAAGGGGCTCATATTCAAAGGTTTCTATAATGGCTCCTAACAATTCGTAGATATCAGAAAGTTCATCTTCTGAGGGTTTCTTGGAAAATATTTGAGCCTTTTCCAGGAGTTTTTCTTTTAAAGCATCTTTAACTTCTGATTCACCTAAGATTTTGTACTCACAGGTGCGTCCGCTTTCTTTAATGATTTCAGGGATTTTGTCTCTGACAAGTTTATTGTATTCTACTTTCATAATCTATCACCTCTTTACTATTATACCCAAACCCAGTGTTTAAAAACAAGAGAAATAAAAAATGCTTTAAGAAAAAAATATTTTAGATAAATATTTTTAAAAAATAATGGAAATCACAAGGAATAAAGTGTATAATTAAATGTCTTGTAGTCAAGGTCCATTATCAGGGAAGAAACTGACAATGGCCTTTTCTTTATGGATATTAATACATTGGAGGATCAAAAATATATGATTACAGTATCAGATTTAAGTTTGAATTTTAGCGGGACGAATCTTTTTTCCAACGTTAATATAAAGTTTATTCCAGGGAATTGCTATGGGATAATAGGTGCCAACGGTGCGGGAAAGACAACCTTTTTAAATATATTATCCGGAGAGCTGGAACCGTCATCCGGTGATGTTTTTATTCCTGAGCACATACGGATGTCCGTATTAAAACAGGATCATTACGCCTATGATGAGTTCACGGTAATGGATACTATAATGATGGGAAACGAACGACTTTATGCCATTATGAAAGAAAAGGACGCCTTATATATGAAGGAAAACTTTTCTGATGAAGACGGTATTAAGGCAGGAGAGCTGGAAGGCGAATTTGCGGAAATGGGCGGTTGGGAAGCAGAATCCGATGGTTCACGTATTATCCAGGGTTTAGGTCTGAGTGCTGATATTCTGGATGCCACCATGAGTTCACTGGATGGGAATGAAAAGGTTAAGGTTCTATTGGCCCAGGCCTTGTTTGGTAAACCTGAGATTATACTTCTTGATGAACCTACCAACCATTTGGACATTCAAGCCGTTCTTTGGTTAGAAGATTTTCTCATGGATTACGAAGGAACAGTGATTGTGGTTTCCCATGATCGATACTTCCTCAATAATGTCTGCACCCATATTGTGGATATTGATTATAACAAAATCAAGGTTTATGTTGGGAATTACGATTTCTGGTATGAATCCAGTCAGTTGATTCAACGATTGCTTAAGGACCAGAACAAAAAAAGCGAAGATAAAGCCAAAGAGCTTCAAAACTTTATTACCCGTTTCTCAGCGAATAAATCGAAATCAAAACAGGCAACCTCACGTAAAAAGATGTTGGATAAACTTAATATTGAAGACATGCCGTCTTCCTCTCGAAAATACCCCTGGGTCGGATTTCAGATTGATCGGGAACCCGGCAAGGAGATTCTCAGTGTTGAGCATTTATCCAAAACCATTGATGGCGTTAAAGTTTTAAACAATGTGAGTTTTCGAGTGAACAAGAATGATAAAATTGCTTTTGTTTCCGATAATGAAATCGCAATGACCACGTTATTCAAAATTCTTAAGGAAGAAATAGAACCGGATGAAGGCAGTTTCAAATGGGGAGTCAGCACCAGTCAGTCCTATTTTCCAAAAGACAATGGCGAATTTTTCAATGACTGCAGCCTGAATGTATGCGAATGGATACAGCAATATACCGAAGAAATCACCGAAACCTATATTCGGTCATTCCTGGGGCGAATGCTTTTTTCAGGGGATGATATTTATAAAGAAGTGCAGGTTTTATCCGGAGGGGAACGGGTCCGTTGCATGCTCTCTAAAATGATGATGAATGCATCCAACATCCTGGTTATGGATCAACCCACCAACCATTTGGATCTTGAATCAATCACCGCAGTCAATAATGGCCTCATGGAATTTAAAGGTGTTCTTCTCTTTGCAAGCCATGACCATCAGTTTATGGAAACGGTGGCTAATCGCATCATCGAAATTTCCGGAGAAGGTACTCTGGACCGTCTATCATCTTATGATGAGTATATTGAATACAAAAAGACACTGGCGTAAAGCCAGATAATTAGTCAAACAAAAAACAGCTCAAAATATTGGGCTGTTTTTTTGTTTGATGTTAAATAATGAAACATTACTCAAACTAAGGTTATCTATTTGCCACCTTGAACCACACAAAAATATTCTTTTTTAAGGTCGTATTCTTTATGTACCTCGCATTGTTTACAGTTGCAGCCTTTTTCTTCATCAATGCAATGGCTTGGTTCATAGGCACAAAACATGGCTTCTGCATGGATTCTCTTTTCCATGTTACCAACCTTTAAAATCACATTACCCGGCATTGCCCTTACTTTACAGGCAAAATTGTAGCTTGGACATTTCATACACATGCATTTTTTTAAATTTTCTTTGGTTTTTTCCACGTTTTTCATTGTTAAACCTCCGCTTTTTTATTTTGAAACAGTAAATTATTTACTTAACATATTAAGTACCCATATTTTTATTAAATAAACAATTTATTAGCCTATCAAATTTCGTAATAGCTATTTCATTCTTTGGAAAAAAGGTATACAATTAGAAGTATAAAAAATTTAATTAGAAGGAGAAAATAAAAATGATTTATTTATTTATACTTATAGTCCTTATTCTTGCTCTCGCTGTATTTTTTTCCGGTATTCGGATCGTGCGACCCACAAGTCGGGGACTCATTGAAACTCTTGGAAAGTACACAAAATATGCAGAACCCGGTTTTCACTGGATTATTCCTTTAGTTCAGCGGGTCTTTATAGTGAACATCACAGAGCAAATGTTTAATGCGGAACCACAGGTGATTATTACCAATGATAATTTGAATGCAACTGTCGATGCCCAAGTCTACTTTAAAGTCAAAGCTGATGAAGAAAGCGTAAAAAATTCAGTCTACAATGTTAATAATTATAAAGTTCAGATTGTTAATCTGGCCAGAACTACCCTTCGTAATATCATCGGAACCCTGACTTTAAAATCTGCAAACAGTGAAAGAAGCCGAATTAATACCGACTTACTTAAAACCCTTAAGGAAGAAACCGATAAATGGGGGATTGATATTGTACGAACCGAATTAAGAGAAATAGATCCGCCGGAAGATGTTCAGGAAACCATGAACAAGGTTGTTAAAGCAGAAAATGAAAAAGTAGCCGCCATTGACTTTGCTACTGCAGCTGAAACAACCGCTGATGGAATTAAGCGCGCTGAAATCAAAAAAGCTGAAGGTATCAGACAGGCAAGAATTCTTGCAGCTGAAGGTGAAGCCCAGGCCATCAAGCTTGTGAATGAAGCCGCCGAGTTGTACTTCATTGGCAATGCTCAACTATTAAGACAATTGGAAGCCACCGAAACTGCCTTAAAAAGCAATGCAAAAATTGTGATTCCATCTGATACTCAACTAATAAATGTCATTGGCGAAATGGCAGGAATACTGCCCATTGAAAATAAAAGAACGAAGTAAAGTATCACAAGTAATAGTGAAACGATTATTGCAGAGGCAAAAAGCCTCTGCATTTTTGATTCTTCTTTTCCTTTGGATGCCATAACAAGCGATCCAATGAGTGAGCCAACGCCTAAGGCCGACATCAGCAAACCATAACCATTGACCCCTTGGTTAGTGACCTCAACAGCTTCCATTAATAATATTGCTATTGATTACAATATTATTAAAAAGGATTGAATGTCAATATCTTTTTAGAAAAATCAGGTTTTAGTCGTTAATTTATGTCATTAAAGAAGGTCTGATATTTTGCTTCTTGAAAAGTAACATATTTAATATATAATAGTACCAGAATGAATTATTAAGGGGGGGATCTGACATTATGGGTTTTTTTGATATTAAGGCTATCTGTATAAATTGTGAAAAAGAAGTCGGATTAAATCGATTTACGACTGCCGAAGGCGATTTATGCTCAGATTGTCATAAGTTATGCGGTTATAACATGAATACACCAATTAATATAAAAACAATGACCGACATTCAAAGGGATATTGCTGAAAATGATAAAGAAAAAAAAGCGTTATCAAAATTCACGCCCACAAAAAAAATAGGTAAAATAATAGGTTTAGGCAATTTCATTGAGTTTGACGAAGAAAAAAAACAGTGGCTCATCCCGGATGGTTTTTTGGGTGGAAAGAAAACCCCTAATATTTATAACTTTGATGATATCCTTGAGTACGAATTGCTGGAAGATGGGGATACCGTTATAAAAGGAGGCGTCGGCAGTGCAATTGCCGAAGGCATTCTTTTCGGCGGTGAACATTCTGTTATGGGTGGGATTACCGCTGGAAAAAAGTCCAAAAAAAGCATTAATAGCTTAAAGATAAAAATTACGGTTAATGATTCTCGAAAACCAGCAGAATATATCAATCTGATTAAATATAGAATAAAGATCAAATCATCTATTTATATTGCAAGTTACCGATTAGCACAGGAAGTTTTATCCATACTTGGCAAAATTCAGAAAGAAAATGATCATAAATCTTTGAGTGAACAATAAAAAACTCCCAAGAGCAAAATGCTCTTGGGAGTTTTTTAAGATGTGTAATTGTTACATTGCATTTTTGAATATTTGAACAACATCTGCAAGTTTTACTGTTGCAGGATTTGTACCGGCACAGGCATCATTCATAGCATTTTTAGCCATGAGTTCGAAATCTTTTTCTTTTGCGCCGAGTTCTGTTAAGCCAGCAGGAATTCCAACATCCTGAGAAAGTTTAACAATGGCATCTAATCCCTTTTCAGCAGCATCTCTTATTGAAAGGCCTTCAATGTTTTCGCCTAATGCAACAGCAATATCAGCTAGACGTTGTGGATTAGCATTTAAGTTATATCGTTCTACATGTGGTAATAAAATAGCATTACAGACACCATGTGGAAGATCATAGAATCCACCCAATTGATGAGCCATTGCATGTACATAGCCAAGGCTTGCATTGTTAAATGCCATACCGCCTAAGAACTGTGCATAAGCCATGTTATTTCTTGCTTCAAAATTTTGTCCGTTTGCAACTGCCTGACGTAAGTTTTCGCCAATTAATTTCATTGACATTAAAGCAGCTGAATCAGTTACGGGTGTTGCAATTGTTGACATATAAGCTTCTACTGAATGTGTTAATGCATCCATTCCTGTAGCAGCTGTTAATGCAGGAGGCATGCCCATCATTAATATTGGATCATTGATGGATACTGTTGGTGTACATCTCCAATCGACAATTGCCATTTTCACATGGGTTTCAGAGTTTGTGATAATACAAAAACGTGTCATTTCACTGGCTGTACCAGCAGTAGTATTAATCGCAATCAATGCGGTCATTGGTTTTGTACTTTTGTTAACGCCTGCAAAATCCTTGATTTCGCCGCCGTTT
>NZ_DATCHP010000015.1:0-24583 GCF_036508315.1 Acetobacterium sp.
GGAAAAGCGAGCTTGCCTGTATACATCAATATTGAAGAAGATAAAGTTGAAATTTTGCCAGCTTTGGATATCTGGGGCAAACTTGTTTCTAAAGCAAGTGCAGCACTTAGAGCAAAACATCCTGACGCCAAGGTAATGACCATTGGACCAGCCGGAGAAAAATTATCTCAAATGGCTGCGATTATGAATGAAGACGATCGTACTGCCGGTAGATCTGGTGTTGGCGCCGTTATGGGTTCTAAGAACTTGAAAGCCATTACCGTTAACGGCAGTCAAAAACCTGTTATTGCAAGACCAGACGGCTTAAAAGCTGTAACTAAAGAATGTCGGTCAATGCTTAAAGAAAACGGCGTTACCGGTTCAGGTCTTCCAACTTACGGAACTGCCATTCTTGTTAATATTATTAATGAACATGGCGTTTACCCTGTAAATAACTTCCAGACAGGCGGCGATCCATTAGCAGAAGCTGTCAGCGGAGAAACCTTAACGGAGAAATACTTGCTGAAACGTAACCCCTGTCATCATTGCCCTATTGGCTGTGGCCGTTGGGTAAAAAGCGACTTGCATCCAGAAGGTATCGGCGGACCTGAATATGAAACACTTTGGGTATTTGCAGGCGATTTAGGAATAAGCGATATGGAAATCGTTATTGATGCCAACTTCTGGTGTAATGAACTTGGTATCGATACCATTTCAGCCGGCGCCACTTTAGCTGCTGCCATGGAATTATATCAAAGAGGTTATATCACCGATGAACAATTGGATGATGATATTATCTTAAAATTCGGCAATGCTGATTCCGTTATTCATTGGCTCAAGAAAATGGGGAACAGAGAAGGCTTTGGAGATAAATTAGCGCAAGGATCTTATCGATTGGCAAATTCCTATGGCGTTCCAGAATACTCCATGTCTGTTAAAAAACAGGATTTACCTGCCTACGATCCACGTGGGATCCAGGGATTGGGACTTCAATATGCAACCTCTAACCGTGGCGGATGTCATGTTCGCGGTTACATGGTTTCTCCTGAAATTCTTGGTTTACCGGAAAAACTGGACCGTTTTGAATTAGCGGGAAAAGAAACCTGGGTTAAAATATTCCAGGATTTGACTGCTGTTATTGACTCTTCAGGTTTATGTCTCTTTACTTCCTTTGCTTTAGGTCCACAACAATATGCGGACATGTTAAATGAAACTTTAGGAACAGACTGGTCAGCAGATGATGTTCTCCTGGCTGGGGAACGGATCTGGAATATTGAAAAAATGTTCAATCTTGCTGCCGGTATTTTACCAGAAGAAGATACTTTACCACCAAGATTCTTAGAAGAAGAAATGCCAGCAGGTCCTACAAAAGGCCATGTTCTTAAGTTGGCTGAAATGCTTCCGCTTTACTATGCAGAACGTGGTTGGAATGAAGAAGGTATCCCTACTGATGAACGATTAAAAGTACTTGGATTACTGTAAAAATTTAAGAAGTACTGAAAGGGGCGATCTTTAGATCGTCCCTTTCTTATTAGAAGGAGGAAATATGGGAATCAAAATAAAATTATTTGCTACTTTTAGGGAAGGCCGGGGGAAAGTTGTCGAAATGGACTATACTCCCGGAATGACAGGCCAGGACGTCATTGATCATTTAGGGATTACAGCTCCTGAAATCGCAGCCATTATTGTGGATGGGGTTGATGGAAGTGTTGATGGTATGCTCCCGGTTACTATCAAAGAAGATGGCTATCTGGCAATTTTTCCACCGGTTGCCGGAGGCTGAAAGCAAAAAATAGAAAAACAAAACCAGCGTCAGGTGGTTAGGCCAACGCTGGCAATGTCCAAACGTTTTCTTAATCTTGGGAAAGATTACTAAATATGCTGGTTACAAATAAATAAAATTCAGGGACTTCATTAAAAAATAAAAAGACCACTCCGGTAGGAATGGTCTTTTTATTTTACACTGGAATAATGTAAAAGTAACAAGGATTGTTATCTTGCTAAGCCCCTTTTCCACACTGGGAGACATAACCGTTTCCAGTTATACCCATACCGGTTTAATTTCATAGTTCGGATCTAAAGAACTTTAGAAAAATTAAACTTCAGAGTTTCTTTTTATTGTATATCATAATCCGCCGGATGGCAACCAAAACACTGGAGTTAGTAAATAAAAGTTTTCTGTTGCATTATATGTTATATTAAATCATTATATATTTAATAAACTTTAAACAAATGCATATAAATATCAATGAAAAACATTAAATATTTAAATTTGCTTTAAATGAAAAAAACTGTTGATAAAAAAATATAAATTATGTATAATGAAGTCGGTTACAAATAAATAAAATTTAGGAGGACAACAAATGTTTGGTTACATGGGGAAAATATTACGTATCAATTTAACAACAGGTGTTATTTCGAAAGAGGATTTAGATTTTGAACTAGCAAAGAAGTTTATTGGTGGTCGTGGTTTAGGTACAAAGATCTTTTCGGATGAGGTTGATCCAAAAGTAGATCCTTTTGCTCCTGAAAACAAGATTATTATTATTAACGGACCTTTATCAGGAACAGCTACCCCAACCGGTGGACGTTACATGGTCGTTACTAAATCACCATTAACAGGGTGTATTGCATCTTCCAACTCTGGTGGAGAATGGGGAGCATACCTGAAATATGCTGGTTACGATGCAATTATCGTCGAAGGAAAAGCGAGCTTGCCTGTATACATCAATATTGAAGAAGATAAAGTTGAAATTTTACCGGCTTTGGATATTTGGGGCAAACTTGTTTCTGAAACCAGTACTGCACTGAAAGCAAAACATCCTGATGCCAAGGTAATGACCATTGGACCAGCCGGAGAAAAATTATCTCAAATGGCTTGCATTATGAATGAAGACGATCGTACTGCCGGTAGATCTGGTGTTGGTGGCGTTATGGGTTCTAAAAACCTTAAAGCCATTACGGTTAAAGGCAATAAAAAACCTGAAATTGCAAGACCAGACGGTTTAAAAACCGTAACAAAAGAATGTCGTGCTTTAATCAAAGAAAACGGTGTTACCGGTGGCGGACTGCCAACATACGGAACCGCTGTTCTTGTTAATATCATTAACGAACATGGCGTTTACCCATTGAATAACTTCCAGAAATGTTGTGATCCTGATGCAGAAGCTGTCAGTGGTGAAACTTTAACTGAAAAATATTTAATTAAACGTAATCCTTGCCATCATTGCCCAATTGGCTGTGGACGTTGGGTAAAAAGCCCGCACAGCGAAGAAGGTATCGGCGGACCAGAGTATGAAACACTTTGGGTATTTGCAGGCGATTTAGGAATCAATGACATGGAAGTTGTTATTGATGCCAACTTCTGGTGTAATGAACTTGGTATTGATACCATTTCAGGCGGCGCGACTTTAGCTGCTGCCATGGAATTATATCAAAGAGGTTATATTACTGATGCAGAATTAGATGATGATGTTATCTTAAAATTCGGCAATGCTGAGTCTGTTGTTCACTGGCTGAAGAAAATGGGAAACAGAGAAGGCTTTGGGGATAAATTAGCTCAAGGATCTTATCGATTAGCAAATTCCTACGGTGTTCCTGAATACTCCATGTCTGTTAAAAAACAGGATTTACCTGCCTATGATCCACGTGGGATCCAGGGAATGGCACTTCAGTATGCAACCTCTAACCGTGGCGGATGTCATGTTCGTGGTTACCTGATTTCACCTGAAATTCTTGGCTTACCAGAAAAACTGGACCGTTTTGAACTAGCCGGTAAAGAAACCTGGTGTAAAATATTCCAGGATTTAACTGCCGTTATTGACTCTTCAGGTTTATGTCTCTTTACTTCATTTGCTTTAGGTCCACAACAATATGCGGACATGCTAAATGAAACCTTAGGAACTGACTGGACAGCAGAAGATGTTCTTCTAGCTGGAGAACGTATCTGGAATATTGAAAAAATGTTCAATCTTGCAGCTGGTATTTTACCAGAAGAAGATACTTTGCCACCACGTCTTTTAAAAGAAGAAATGCCAGAAGGACCTTCAAAAGGCTGGGTTGCTCACCTTGATGAATTACTTCCACTTTACTATGCAGTACGTGGCTGGGATGAACAAGGTATTCCTACCAAAGAACGATTAGAAATTCTTGGATTACTATAAAAATTTAAGAAGTACTGAAAGGGACGATCTTTAGATCGTCCCTTTCTTAATATAAGGAGGAAATATGGGAATCAAAATAAAATTATTTGCTACTTTTAGGGAAGGCCGAGGGAAAGTTGTCGAAATGGACTATATGCCCGGAATGACAGGCCAGGATGTCATTGATCATTTAGGGATTACAGCTCCTGAAATCGCAGCCATTATTGTGGATGGGGTTGATGGCAGTGTTGAGGGTATGCTCCCGGTTCCTATAAAAGAAGATGGCTATCTGGCAATTTTTCCACCGGTTGCAGGGGGTTGAGAAACCATAAAAAAAGGGCAAAAAATACCAGAGTCAGGTTGGTTAGACTGACTCTGGTAAATGTAAAAGAAGTGTCCCGATATCTTAATAAATTTAAATATCCTGGTTACAAATAAATAAAATTTAGGGACATCATAGTTTCTTAATAAATTTAAATATTCTGGTTGCAAATAAATAAAATTTAGGGGGAGCATAGTTTCTTAATAAATTTAAATATTCTGGTTACAAATAAATAAAATCTAGGAAGTCACAGTTTTTCAATAAATTTAAATATCCTGGTTACAAATAAATAAAATCTAGGAAGTCATAGTTTTTCAATAAATTTAAATATCCTGGTTACAAATAAATATAATTTAGAGAAGCCATAAAAAATAAAAAGACCATTCCAGAAGGAATGGTCTTTTTATTTTACACTTAAATAATGTAAAACTAACAAGGCTTGTTACCTTGTTAAAGCCCCTTTTCCACACTGGGAGACACAACCGTTTCCAGTTATACCCTACCGATTTAAATTCATAGTCCAAATGTAAAGAACCTTAGAAAGTTAAACTTCGGAGTTTTTACTATATTTTAATTATACATCAAAAATATCTGAATTGCAAACAAAAAATAGGCTTTAAAGAAAAATAATTTTACTGAAATAATAAAAAAACAGCAGGTCCGGATGACCTACTGCTTTTTTTATATTAGGAATGAAAAGAAAAAGAGGAGATGTTCATCTCTTGTTACTATAATAGCGTCTGAACCTTTAGGGAAACTTTGAATCGTGTTAAACTTAAGTTAAATTAATTATATTTAGCACGATTCAAAATAGAAATCCTGAATTCGATAATTTCAGAAATGGATAGGAAATATTGTAAATAAAAAACGAGCGACCAAAGCCTCTCGTTTTTTCAATTATTTTGGCGTAATCATCACATACAATTGCATTATTTATGACGTTTTGTTAACTCCTTGAAAATATCCTCTAAATCCACATTTTGATTATTTAGCAGAACAAGGAGATGATAGATTAAATCAGAGGCTTCGCAGGCCAGCTCCTGGGGGTCATTATTTTTAGCGGCAATAATTGTTTCAGCAGATTCTTCACCGATCTTTTTACAGATTTTATCAACACCTTTTTCAAAAAGATAGTTGGTATAAGAACCTTCAACAGGATTGACCTTACGATCTGCAATAAGGTTGGTCAGATTCCTGAGAATCTCCACATTGCCAGAATCCAGATCCTCATTGGTTATAAGGTTGCGGTAAAAACAGGCGGTATTTCCTGTGTGACAGGCCGGGCCGGCAGGGATAACCTGAACCAGCAAAGTATCACCATCACAGTCGTAATCCACAGATACAACCGATTGAGTATTTCCAGAACTTTCGCCTTTAATCCAAAGGCTTTGGCGACTGCGACTGTAAAAAGTTGCTTTTTTAGTATCCAGAGTCAGCTTTAATGCTTCCTTATTCATCCAGGCCATCATAAGAACCTGACGGGTTTCATAATCCTGAACAATGGCAGGAACGAGGCCCGCCTCGTTAAATTTTATATTTGTTAATTCCATGGTCAACCTTTCTATACTCTTCTAACAGGTATTTTCTGATTATATAAATAATTTTTTAAATCACATATGGGTATTTCTTTGTAGTGGAATACGGACGCCGCTAAAGCTGCATCCGCTCCAACTTCAAACACTTTGGCAAAATCCTCCATTTTTCCGGCACCACCAGAGGCGATAATGGGAATAGTAAGGGTGTCGGATAAAAGCCGGTTCAATTCAAGATCATAGCCTTCTTTAATCCCATCCGCATCAATGGAATTAATGCAGATTTCTCCAGCGCCAAGATCCTGGCCGCGCTTGGCCCATTCAATGGCATCAATAAAAGTATTTTCCCGGCCGCCTTTGACATAAACATCCCAGGAGCCGTGGTCGTTTCGTTTGGCATCAATGGAAAGCACCACACATTGGGCACCGAATTTTAAAGCAGCCTCTCTGATGAGCTGGGGATTTTTTACCGCCGAGGAATTCACCGAGACCTTATCGGCACCAGCCATCAGCACCCGTCGAAAATCTTCAACCTTGCTGATTCCGCCGCCAATGGTAAAGGGAATACGAATAGCCTCAGCCACCTTTTCAACAATATCAATGAAAATATCACGGTTTTCATAGGTGGCAGTAATGTCGTAAAAAACTAACTCGTCCGCACCCTGTTCTGAATAATATCGACCCAATTCAACAGGGTCGGCAACATCCTGAATATTCAGGAATTTTTTACCTTTAACGACTCTGCCGTTATTCACATCCAGACAGGGGATAATGCGTTTGGTTAACATGTTTTAAGTTCCTCTTTGATGAGTTTTTCAAGATCAATGGACCCTTCATAAAGGGCTTTTCCGGTAATGGCGCCGTAAAGTCCCATGTCTTCCAGACGTTTCATGTCTGCAACACTGGAAACGCCGCCGGAGGCAATAATATTCATGTTCAAATGGGTATTTAAAACCCCGAGCATTTCAAAATTAGGTCCGGTCATCATGCCGTCTTTGGAAATATCAGTATAGACTAAGGTGGCGAGACCCAGACTTTCTAATTTACTGGCAAGTTCCAGGGCTTCCATATTACTGCTTTCAACCCAGCCTTCAGTACAGACAATACCATTCTTAGCATCAATGGAGACACAAACCTTTTCATCGTAAAGGGTTAAGAGTTTTTCGATGAAATCAAAGTCCTTTACAGCCTGGGTACCAATAATAATTCGGGCAACACCGATATCAATATAATTTTTGGCAATCTCTAAATTCCGAATGCCCCCGCCAAGCTCCACCGGAATGTTTAAAGTCTCAACAATTTCTTTTACCACCGACAGATTTTTTGGTTGGCCCTCAAAAGCACCATCTAAATCCACCAAATGCAAAAATTGTGCGCCTTTGGCTTCCCACATTTGTGCAACCTCGACAGGATTGTCAAAATAAATGGTTTCAGAATCTTTTTGTCCCTGTAACAATCGGACGCACTTGCCGTTTTTCAAATCAATTGCCGGAAATACAATCATGATAAAATCTCCTTAAAGTTTCTTAATAATTGAAGCCCAACCGTTGAGCTTTTTTCAGGATGAAATTGCATACCGATAACATTATCCCGCTGGACGATGCCGGGAACCTTAACGCTGTATTCGGCATAGGCAACGACATCATCAAAATTTTCAGGGGCGGCATAATAGGAATGAACAAAATAAACATAATCCTCAGGACCGATATTATGAACCAGGGGACTGTCCCTGTTGATGATAAGATTATTCCAACCCATGTGGGGAATTTTAAGACTCGGGGCAGAAAATTTGACAATTTCACCGGGTATATATGAAAGACCCTTAAATTCTCCATCTTCATAGCTTTTATCAAATAAAAGCTGCATGCCAAGACAGATCCCCAACAGGGGTTTGCCTTTTATTATATTGGCATCCAGAGAATCGATGAGATCGAATTTCCTCAGGTTTTCCATGGCATCAGAAAACGCACCGACCCCGGGAAGGATAATGGCCTCGGCACTATCCAGGACTTTTTTATCACGGGTAATAACACCTTCCAGGCCAACATCATCCAGGGCTGTATAGACATTTTTTAAATTTCCGACATCATAGTCGACAATTGCAATCAAAAGCGTTCCTCCTTATTGTTATAAATTTAGGCAATAGCTGTCGTTCGATGATCCGTGCTGTCTAGTTTATATGAAACAATTTCTCCACTCTACGTCGGACACTCTATCGAGATGTCCGCCTAAGACGTTACAAAATTGTTTATATAAACTGCCAGCACTCTATAAATTCTTTGTTCTTGTCATTGGCAATTTTTTTATTCGATGATTCCTTTAGTGGAAGGAATGTTTTTATTTTCGGGGTTAATGGCACAGGCTTCGCTTAAGGTTCGCCCCAGGGATTTAAAGATTCCTTCAACAATGTGGTGGTTGTTGGTGCCATAAAGGGAAGTAACATGAAGGGTCATTTTACTGTTGCTGGTGAAGGCCATAAAAAACTCTTCCAACATTTCGGTTTCAAAATCACCAATGAATTCTCGGGTCAGAGGAACATCATAAACCAAAGTACTCCGGCCGCTGATATCAACACAGACCCGACAAAGGGCTTCGTCCATCGGGGTAAACTGGAAAGCATAGCGGTTAATGCCCGCTTTATCTCCCAGAGCTTCATAAAAAGCCTTGCCGAGAAGAATTCCGATATCTTCAATGGCATGGTGGTTATCGGCGGTGTCTCCGGTGGCTTTAACTGTTAAATCAAAACCGCCATGTTTTGTGAAAAGGGTGAGCATATGGTCGAAAAATCCCACCTCGGTATTCACTTTGCACTGGCCACTGCCATCGAGGTTCAAACTTAATTGGATATCGGTTTCAGCGGTGGTTCGGCTTAGCGTTACTTTACGCTCCATTGTATACGACCTCCTTAATAATTGCCAGAATCTTTTGGTTTTCCTGGGGTGTTCCGATGGAAAAACGAATGCTTCCGGTTTCTCGAGCTTCATCTTTAAAATACTTTATTAGGATATTGTTTTGCAGCAGGGCTTCATAGATTTCTTCAGCCTGGGGCGCTTCAAAATAAATGAAATTTGAACCGGAGGGATAAAGCTTAAAGGCATTGAGTGCTTCTAAAAAAGCCATCGCTTTTTCCCGCTCAGCTTTTAAAATTTCAAGGTTACTTAAAATGGACACCCGATTTTTAAGTGCAATAACGGCGATTTTCTGGGTGAGTACATTCAGGTTATAAGGCCCTTTTACTTTGTAGAGAACATCAATGATTTCTTTATTTCCCAGGGCATAACCGCATCGTATTCCCGCTAAACCAAAAGCCTTTGACAAGGTTCTCAGAATTAAAAGCCTTGGGTACTTTGTTATCAGATCCACACTGGATTTCCCGAAAAATTCAATATAGGCCTCATCCAAAATGACTAAGGAAGGAACGGCATCCAATATTTTCAGAATATCGTCTCTTGAAAAAGTGTGACCGGTGGGGTTGTTGGGGTTACATAAAAAAACAAGCTTGGCATTGTTTTCGCAGGCTTCATCAATCATGGTATCAATGTCCGGTTGGTGGTCGGGCAAATCATTAACACGAATGTGTTTGGCGTCGGCAATGGTTGCCCAGATATCATACATGGCAAAAGAAGGGGAGTGGGAAACAATGACATCACCGGGATTGACAAAGGCCTGATTAATCATGGCAATGATCTCATCGGATCCGGATCCGCAGATAATCCCTTCTGCATAAACACCGGTATAGTCACTGAGCTCTTTTAATAATTCCGGAAAGCAGGCTTCAGGATAACGGTTTAAATCGGTATGACATATTTCATCACAAAATTGCTGCTTTAAAGCCATTGGAAAGTCATAGGGACTTTCATTGGCATTAACGATGATTTCATATTGAGGGGCATCCACTTTATAGGCGTTTAGATTTTTTATGTTTTTTCTTACCAGGGTTTCCATTAATTTTCAAACCGCCTTTCAACTGCTTTTGCATGGGCATCCAGCCCCTCACAACGAGCAAAGGTCGATATCTTTTCATAAACATTTTCCAGAGCGTCCCTGGAATAGGAAAGAATGCTGGATTTCTTAATAAAATCGTAAACACCCAGAGGTGATGAAAATTTTGCTGTTCCTGAGGTTGGAAGGGTGTGGTTAGGTCCGGCGAAATAATCACCTAACGGTTCAGGGGTATAGGCACCCATAAAAATAGCACCGGCGTTTTTGACCTTTTCAAGGGATTCCATAGGGTTGGCAATGAGGAGCTCCAAATGCTCAGGAGCAACTTTGTTGGAAAGCTCAAAGGCTTCATCAAGGGTTTTCACAATGAATACGAAACCGTAATCATCGATGGATTTTTTTGCAATGGCTTTGCGGTTTATATCTTCGTCAATTTGCCGATAAACTTCATGGATGACTTTATTTGCCAGAACTTCTGATGTAGTGACCAAAATAGGCATGGCCATTTCGTCGTGCTCAGCCTGGGAAAGAAGATCAGCTGCAGCATAAATCGGGTTCGCATTTTCATCGGCAATAATAAGAATTTCACTGGGACCGGCGATCATATCAATGTCAACTTTCCCGAATACTTCTTTTTTTGCCGTGGCCACATAAATATTTCCGGGGCCGACAATTTTATTCACGGGTTTAATGGTTTCAGTGCCATAGGCCAGAGCAGCAATTGCCTGGGCTCCGCCCAGTTTATAAATCTCATGAATACCGGCAATTTTGGCGGCAGCTAAAATATGGGAATTGATTTTTCCATCCGAACCCGGAGGGGTGACCATTACCAGCGAGTCAACACCGGCAACCAAAGCAGGAATGGCATCCATTAATACCGTTGAAGGGTAGATGGCTTTTCCCCCGGGGACATAAAGTCCTACCCGTTCAATGGGGGTGATGTGCTGTCCCAGAGTCACCCCGGGTTGGGGGGCATAGGTCCAGGTTTTTTCCAGTTGCTTTTCATGAAAAGCTCGAATATTTGCTGCGGATTCCCTGATAATATTCAGCAGGGCAACCGGCACAGAATCAAAGGCTTCCTGAATTTCGTCCTCGGTTACCTGGAGATGAGTAAGCTCGCACTTATCAAAGGCTCTGGTGTAATATAAAAGGGCAGTGTCGCCATTTTTTTTTACCCTGTTAATGATGTCCAGTACTGTATTTCTAATGTTATCCTGTTCATCTTCATTGCGTTTGAGAAGACTATTCAGATCCGTATTTTTGTTATATCTAATGATTTTCATTGGATTCCTTTCCTAAAGCTGGGTTTTAAACTCCTGAATAATAGGGTCAATGAGATCCCGCTTGGTTTTTAAACTCACCTGGTTCACCACAAGGCATGAGCTTATTTCACAGATTTCTTCGAGTACGGAAAGTCCGTTTTCTTTAAGGGTATTCCCGCTTTCCACAATGTCGACAATACAATCGGACAATCCGATAAGTGGTGCCAATTCCACAGAACCGTTGAGTTTTATAATATCAACCGATTGATTTTTAGTATTAAAATATGTTTTTGCGATAAGCGGATATTTGGTGCCGACCACCATTTTCTTTCCATAGGGAAGAGGTCGGTCTTCATATCCGGCTACACACATTTTACAACGGCCAATGTTTAAGTTTAAAAGCTCATAAACCTGGGCAGGATGTTCCAGTAAAACATCTTTACCCACAATGCCAATATCCGCAGCGCCTTTTTCAACATAGGTGGGAACATCTGGTGATTTTACCAGAAAAAATTCAATGGTGCCAGTGGTATCGGTAAAAATAAGCTTACGGCTTTTTTCTGAGTAATCATCGAAAATATAACCAAGTTCCATTAATAATTCAATGGCTTTTTTAGCAACCCGACCTTTGGCAAGAGCAAATCGAATAACCATTTACTTTACCTCTCTTTCGATTTCAATGGATTTCAGGGAGTGATATTGATCATTTTGAACAACACAGAGTTTCCCCTGAGATATAAAGTAGATTTTGGCATTTTTATATAAAGGATTTTCTTTAATTGACTGGATATGAAATCCCCAGTCAGAATTTATCATAAAGACCTCAGAAATTTCATTCTTAGCTCTCAATTCATTGGCAAGGTTATAGGCAGTTGATTTGTCGTCATAGTCATAAAAGATGACATGCCTGGATTGAGTATCTACCGGTAACAGTTTTTCCTGTTCCATGTAGTCAATCACTTTCATTAAGTCAATGGCAAAGCCACAGGCCGGTCTGGAAATGCCGAATTTTTTGGATAAATTGTTATAACGGCCGCCACTGATCACAGGTTCACCCCAGTTATTAATATAGCCTTTAAAATTAATATCGGAATAATAGTTCATCTGATTGGTGAAACCGAGATCAAAACTAACATAGTCTGCAAGACCCATCACTTCAAGATGACAATAAATTTCAGAAATCTTTTCAACAACCCCTTCCATTTTTTCATTCAGACAAAGAGCCTTCATTTCTTTTAATACGACTTTGGGTTCACCATAAAGGGTAGGAAGTTTGACAATAATATCTTTTGCATTTGCACTTAAATCCAAGGGTTCAAGAAAAGATGCAATGTCACCGATATTTTTATTTTCTATATACTTAAAAAGCGTTTCTCTTTCAGAGAAAGTTAAAGGCAATTCTTCAAAAAGATAATTAATGAATCCAACATGGCCAAGATCAATATGAACATCATTGATACCAATTTCCAGAAGAGAAAGAATAGCAAGGCCAATGACTTCGCCATCGCATTCCGGACTATCATTACCGAAATATTCAATACCGATTTGAGTAATTTCTTTTTTTATCATTTCAGGGCTGGAGAAATTTCGATATATATTGGTTTGATAAGAGAATTTAATGATTTCGTCTGAATTTGGATGGTTCATGGCAGCCATTCGAGTAACCGGCAGTGTCGCATCTGGTTTCAATACCAAAACTTTTCCCTGATGATTCACAAGCTTAAAGAGGTCGTCACAAGGAATAGAATCTTCATGAACATATAGGTCATAAGTCTCAAAGGTTGGCGTTGAAATTTGATGATAACAGTAGAGTCGGTACAGTTTAGTTAATTTATTAATAATTTTTTGGAGAGAATAATAATCTTGATGCTGAATATTTTCAAAGCCATCAATAGTGTAGTTTAAAAGCATGAGAACCTCCTACGCTTCATTACGTTAGTTTAGTAAAGTGTTGATCATAGTTTATCACATATTCTTGATTTGTCAAAGCTTTTAACCGGTTTTTAATCTTCATTTATTATAGTACACTTATGATTTCATGGCAAATCACTTTTTAACCCATTAAGTCAGGTAGATCTGTCATTAAGAGTATTATGAATAAGCAGTTTATGGCTTTTGATCATGGTATTATAATTATTTAACAAAATAGTCCTATTTGTCTTGAGAACTTTATAGTATAATGGTATATAAATAGTGGGAAATTGGGTCAAATCCCGAGAACATTTTTTGAATGACTGGTGAAGACATTGAGAAGTTACTGCAAGAGAAAACTTAAGGGTTATAAGAATAATCCCTAAAAAATTAAAGAGGAGTTATCTATGACCTATAAATGTGTGGTTTTTGATTTTGACGGCACCCTTGCCGATACAGAAGAAAAGGCCTTTAATATATATAATAAGCTTGCATCAAAATATAAATACAGTCCGGTAACCATGGAAGAGCTGCAACACATAAAAAATCTTCATATGAAAGAAATTCTGGAGATTGTAGACATTCCTTTTTATCGATTCCCAAGAGCGTTAAGTGAGGGACAGAAGCTTATGCGGGAAGAATCCAGTGAGATCCGAGCTTTCTCTCCGGATATTCATTCTTTTTTTACTGAACTCAAAAAAGATACCCAGCATGTTGGCATCTTAACCTCAAATATAAAAAAAACGGTGGCGGAATTTTTGGATACCTACAGCCTTCAGGAAAAAATTGAATTTATTTTGTGTTCAGCATTAATGTCTAAGAGTAAAAAGATAAAAAGAGTTTTACGAAAATATAATCTGCATTGTTCGGAAATGTTATATGTTGGGGATGAAACCCGGGATATCGATGCGTGTCATAAGGTGGGGATTGATGTGGTTGCCGTGAAGTGGGGATACAATACAGCTCTTGCACTTGAACGTTGTCACCCAACATATATGGTTGAAAATTTATGGGATGTCATTGATATTGTTAAGGATAAAAATAATTATTTGGATTTAAAAAAGAATACATCGAATTAAGGATTTGTACAGAGAGACATTTGTTGAATCGATGAATGTCTTTTTTTTTATTTGTGCCAGGATGAAGTTTTAAATGATGAGTGAAAATTCTTAGGTCTTTGAATCCAGAGTGCGAATAATTCACACAGGAATTTCAATCAATGAAAATATTCTAACCTAAAAGACTTCCCGGGTCAGAAAATAAAGGGTATAATAATTAGATTGTCGAGCATGTCTTTTTATGCATTGACACTAAAAATGAAAGGACATTTATGGAAAAATTAACATCACCTCGGGTGATTGATACCATATTAAGAAAGAACAATTTGCATTTTAATAAACGTTTCGGACAAAACTTTCTCACTGATGAAAATATTGTAAGAAAAATTATTGAGGCGGCAGAAGTCGATAAAGAGGATCTGATTTTGGAAATTGGTTCTGGAATTGGGACAATGACACAAGTTCTCAGTGAGTTTGCGAAAAAAGTAGTCAGTGTTGAAATTGACAGAAAACTTATTCCGGTACTTAAAGAAACCCTGGCTGATTGTACCAATGTGGAAATTGTGCAGGGAGATATCCTGAAAACAAATATTCGGAAAATTCTTGGAGATGATTTAGGAAAGATGCCCCTTAAGATTGTGGCAAACTTGCCGTATTATGTAACAACCCCGATTATTATGGGCTTTCTGGAGTCGGATCTGCCCTTTGAAACAATGACTTTTATGATACAGAAAGAGGTAGGGGAACGTCTTTGCGGGAAGCCTGGAACAAAAGCCTATGGTTCTTTAAGCATTGCTGCTCAGTTTTATTCAGATGTTACCATTGATTTTAATGTTCCTGCCCATGTGTTTATGCCGAAACCTAAAGTTGACTCGATTGTGGTTTCATTTAAAAAGCTTTCTCAGCCCAGAATACAGTTAGAGGATCAGAAGTTGTTTTTCAAAGTTGTTAAAGCAAGCTTTCTCAATCGCCGAAAGACATTGATTAACGGTCTGACAATGAACACTGACTATGAAAAGGAAACCATTCTCCAGGTATTGGAAGACTGTGGAATCGCACCTGGAATTCGAGGAGAAATGTTAACGGGATCCGAATTTGCAAAAATCGCGAATGGCCTTTTTGCTTTCGAAGAATCAGCAGAGTGTTAAGGCTTAAAAATGAAAGCTGGATTTAAAAATTCAGGTGAATCAGGAAAAATGCAAGTCTCTAAAATTGAATTTTGATTTAAAAAGGAGAAAATCGAATGATAGAAGTAAAGGATGCCACTCTTAAATATTCCAACGGAAAGGGAATATTTGACTTAAATTTTAATGTGAAAAAAGGTGAGATTTTTGGTTGTATTGGTCCGAATGGCGCAGGAAAAACCACTGTTTTTCGTATGCTGATGGGATTTTGCCGTCCGAACAAAGGGGTTGCCACTATTGGCGGATTTAATTGCGCAAAACAAACGACATCGATACAAAAAATAGTCGGCTATATTCCCGGAGAGATTTCATTTTTTGAAGGTATGCGGATAAATGAGTTCCTTAATTTCATGACACAGTTACGGGGAACAAAAACTAAAAATAATCAAAAAATAAGAGAGTCATTGATAGAGCGTTTTGAATTGGATACCCGAGGAAAAATTGACCGGTTATCAAAGGAAATGAAACAAAAACTGGCCATTGTAACAGCATTTATGCATGACCCTGAACTATTGCTTCTTGATGAGCCGACCAGTGGCCTTGATCCTCTCATGCAAACCCGTTTTGTGGATTTGATTTTAATGGAAAAAAAACGGGGAAAAACAATTTTAATGTCTTCTCATATGTTTGAAGAGGTTGAACGTACCTGTGATCGTGTCGGGATCCTTAAAGACGGCCGCATTATTGAACAGGATGACATCATTAAGCTTAAGGCAGCTGAGACCAAGTCCTATCTGGTTAAATTTGGGGCGCCTCCAAATCTTGAGGAGCTAAAAAAGTATGGATTTGTTTATAAGCAATTCGCAGAAAAAGACTTTGAAATCTTTTCACCTGGTGATCAGATTGATCTTTTGGTAAAAGCACTTTCCCATGAGAAAGTTTTAGTTTTAAATTCGAATGCCCAAACATTGGAAGAAATATTTTTTAAGCATTATAGCAAGGGGGCAAAAAAAGCATGAGTTTACCATTATTATTAAAAGATTTAAAGAATAACATAATATTGTTGCTCGTTTTTGTGATTGTGATGTCGATTTATCTTTCGGTTATTATTTATATGTATGATCCGAATGGGGCCGGTGCCTTAATAGACATGCTGTCAATGCTCCCAGTGTCATTGGTGAATGCCTTGGGTTTTAGCACGGTTGATGCAGGGCTGGCCGGGTTTATTGCCAGTTTATATTATGGATTTTTAATCTATCTCTTCCCAATGGTGTATTGCATTATTCTTGGGAATCGGCTGGTTGCAAAATGGGTTTATGACGGCTCCTTTGCCTGTCTATTATCAACGCCTAACAGCCGACTTAAAATCATCTTTACCCAGGGGATGTACATGCTCCTTTCGATTATGTTTCTATTTATTATTCTCTATTTTGTAGGAATTACAGTAAGTGAATCTTTGTTTAAAGGAATTTTGGATATTTCTCTTTTTTCTAAACTTAATCTTTGTGCCTGCCTGCTGACAATGACGATTGGTATGATTTGTTTTTTCTTTTCCTGTGTTTTTAATGACACAAATTTATCACTTTCCTTTGGGGCCGGGATTCCCATTCTTTTCTTTTTTCTGAACATACTCGGAGGAATTTCACAAAGGCTGGTATTTTTAAAAAATTATTCACTGTACAGCCTATTTAATGGACTTTCCATCATTAAAGGCGAAGCGAATATTGGTTTGATTTGTACGGTATTTATTGTGATGATTCTGCTTCTCTTTGCCGGAAGCTTAGCCGTTTTTCAGTATAAACGCCTTCCGATTTAAAGGCGAAGCAAGTTAGTATAAATAAAAATCGTCTTAAAAATGCTATGCATTCTTAAGACGATTTTTCCATGCTCCAAAGTTTATTCTATTCCATAATATTTCTCAAAAGTCCGATTTTTTCAATTTCCGACTCAATAGCATCGCCATGCTTTAAAAATACCGGTGGATTTCTGGCAATGCCTACACCAGCCGGAGTTCCTGTAAGAATGATGTCCCCGGGAAGCAACGTCATGCCCTGGGATAAGTCGCTGATAATGGTAGGAATATCAAAAATCATTTTACCGGTTGAGGCGTGCTGTCTGATCTCGCCATTAATACGGCAGGTCAGTGCAATGTCAAAAGGTAGAGGCAAGGACTTTTTATGGAGGATGGCTGGGCCAAGTGGGCAGAAGGTATCCAGGCTTTTACCTTTAAACCACTGGGAATGTTTTAATTGAAGATCTCTGGCAGAAATATCATTGGCAATGGTGTAACCAAATATATAAGCTTCAGCTTCCGCCTTGGAAATATTTATTCCCTTCTTCCCGATGATAACGGCTAACTCAACTTCATAATCAATTTTTTCAGTGGTATTTGCATGGGATAAAATAACGGTGTCAGGTCCAGTGATTGAGGTAGAAAGCTTTGAAAAATATATGGGATATTCCGGAACTTCTCCCATTGATGGAATATTTTTTATTTCCTTTGCATGGTCAGCATAGTTTTTTCCAATGCAGAAAATATTTCTGGGTGTCTTAGGAATAGGGGCTAAAAGCTTTAAGCGACTAAGCTCAATTCCAATGCCCGGGTTATCAGATATTATTTTACGAATATCTGATAATAATGCATCAGTAGCCAAAGGGATAAAACCGATTAAATGCTCAGGAAGATTAAGTCCCATAAGTTTGCCAAGGACGGTAAAAGGTAAAACTTTTTTAGTATCTTTAATCAGGATACCACTTTCATTAAGTGTGTTAAATTGAAAAGTTACGAAATACATAAATTAATTCTCCTTTTTTTTATAAATCATAACATTTAAAGTTTTAAACTTCTATAAATATTATCTGAAGTTCACCTTTACTTTCCAGTAAAGAGCATTGACAATTTCGCTGATTTAAATTATCATTATTATATACAAGTATGCTTACAATTATTGGGCTTGGATTAAAGGTTATGAAATAAAAGAGTCATTGAATTAGGATTAAATGCCTGTTGCAAGGCATGCCGCTGTTATTATTCAGGCGGTTTGTTTTTTGCCCATAATAGAGTATATGAAGGAGGAACACCATGTTAAAAGGAAGACATCTCATCGAACCTGGCGACTTTAAATTAGAAGAAATTGAATCGATCATGGAGCTGGCTGATAATATTATTACAAACCCAAAGGGTTATTCTTTAGTTTGTAAGGGAAAATTATTAGCCAGCCTTTTTTATGAGCCATCCACACGAACACGTTTCAGCTTTGAGGCTGCCATGTTACGATTAGGAGGGGAAATCATTGGATTTGATGATCCCAACAATTCTTCCGTTTCCAAAGGAGAAAGTCTGGGAGATACGATACGCACCATTGAATGCTATTCAGATATTGCTGTGATTCGTCACCCCAGAGAAGGTACAGCGCGATTGGTATCCAAGTTTGCCAAAGAAATGCCCATTATTAATGCCGGGGATGGCGGACATGAGCATCCCACTCAAACGTTAACCGATTTGTTAACTATTCGAAAATATAAGGGTGGCTGTGACAATCATGTGGTTGGTGTTTGTGGGGACCTTCTTTTTGGAAGAACCATTCACTCTTTAGTGAAAACACTGAACCGTTATCAGGGAATCACATTTGTTTTTATATCACCGAAAGAATTGAAAATGCCTGAAAATATTCTCAATCAGTTAAATCCGGATACCTATCGGGAAACAACGAATCTTGATGATGTCATTGGTGAACTTGATATCCTGTATATGTCCAGGGTTCAAAGGGAACGTTTTGTGAGTGAGGAAGAATATCTTCGGTTAAAAGATTATTATATTCTTGATAAAAAGAAAATGAAGAAAGCCAAAACAGACATGATTGTTATGCATCCTTTGCCTCGGGTTAATGAAATTGCCATTGAGGTTGATGATGATCCCAGAGCTGTTTACTTTAAACAGGCGAAGTGTGGGATGTATGTACGCATGGCTCTGATCGCAAAACTTTTGGGTGCGGAGGAAAACAATGATTAATGTATCGAAGTTAAAAAAAGGAATCATTATTGATCACATTGAAGCAGGACATGGCTTTGAAATATATAAAGAACTCCATCTCAATGATATTGATGATGTGGTGGTGCTTTTGAAAAATATTCCCAGTAAAAAGATGAAGCAAAAAGATCTCATTAAAATCGAAACAGATCTGCCAATAGATATGAATGTTTTGGGTTTGATAGATCCCAATGTTACCATAAATTTTGTAAAAAATGGCGAAATGTACAAGAAAATTACGCTGAACTTACCGAAAGTTGTTGAAGGGATTATGAAATGCAAAAATCCCCGGTGCATTACTCAACACGAGGATGTCAAAGAAATAAAATTTTATCTGGTGAATGAAGAGAAAAAACAATATCGCTGTGAATATTGTGATGCCTATACCACCTTTATGGGAGAAGAATAACAAGAAGGAGGGTCAAATGAAGACGCTGATCACGAATATTGAAATGGTTGACGCCCTTGGACGACGACCCGGAAAAGTTTTAATTGAAGATGGTGAGATCAAAAAGATTTACAAAGAAAAAGAATCAGTGGAAACAGATTTTGATGAGGAAATTAATGGTGGCGGACATGTGCTCCTGCCAGGCTTTATTGACATGCACTGTCACCTGAGAGATCCTGGGTTTGAATACAAGGAAACCATGGAAACCGGAATGAAAGCAGCCATAAAGGGTGGGTATACGTCATTAGTTGCCATGGCCAATACAAACCCCATCATTGATAACTCGGATGACCTTTTGAAAAATCGCGATAAGGCGGTTGGGTTAAACCTATGCCAGCTTATACAAGTGTCGGCGTTAACCAAAAATTTTGGCGAAGATGACACAGTGGATTTTGATTCATTACGCCCTCTTACTAACGTGTTTTCCAATGACGGTGTTTCGATTCTCAATGAAGATATTATGAAAAAGGGTTTGGAAGCCTCAACTGTCCACGATTTTATCCTTCTGACCCACTGCCAACCGGAAACCACTTTAGTAAAACGGGATGTTGCACTTTTGGAAAAGCTGGGAGGGCATCTTCATATATGCCATATCAGTAAAAAAGACACGTTAGAAGCCATTCGTCTGGCAAAAGACAAAGGATTGGATATTTCCTGTGAAGTCACCCCACACCATGTTTTTGCATCAGCCATGGATTTTAAAGTAAATCCGCCTTTCAGAACAGACCCTGATCGTCTGGCCCTGATACAAGGGATTAAGGCTGGCATCATTGATATGTGCGGCACCGACCATGCTCCCCATTCTGAAGAAGATAAGAAAAATGGAGCCCCGGGAATCAATAATTTTGAAATTGCCTTTCCCATGTATTACACGGTATTTTCGCAAAACGGCATTAGTCTTGAAAAACTCAGTGAGATGTTAAGCGATGCACCTGCAAAACGATTGGGTTTAAAGACAGGGCTCATTAAAGAAGGTTATCCAGCGGACTTGGTTCTGGTGGACTTAAATTGGGAAGGGAAAATAAATCCCGAAGATTTTATTTCAAAAAGCAAAAACAACCCCTTTGGAGAAGAGCTGCTCAAGGGTAAAATATTAATGACTATCGTGAAGGGAAATGTAAAATATGATGATTATCGATCAACTTTATAAAGAGGCAATTGAGAAAGGCCCGATCTGCGTGGGTCTTGATACAACGCTTTCTTTTTTACCAAAGTATCTCGTTGCCAGAGACTGGTCTGACGGTGAAAAAATAACAGCGTTTAATAAGAACATAATAGATGCCACCCTAGATATAGCGGCTACCTACAAGGTGCAAATTGCGTGTTATGAAGCCCTGGGCATGGATGGGCTAAAGGCCTATAGTGAAACCGTAAAATATGCCCGAAATAAAGGTAAGATTGTTATTGGGGATGTGAAGCGTGGGGATATTTCTTCCACCGGAGATCAATATGCCAAAGGCCATTTTACCGGAGACTTTGAAGTGGATATTATGACCATTAATGCCTATATGGGAGAGGATGCGGTATCCCCTTATTATCCGTATCTGAAGGAAAATAATAAGGGAATTTTTATTCTCCAGCGCACATCAAACCCGAGCGCAGGGGACTTACAGAATCTTGTGGTTAATGGTCAATCCGTCTATCAGATCATGGGGGATAAAATTGAAAAATGGGGAAAAGTTTTTATGGGAGAAAGTGGATTCAGTGCCATTGGTGCAGTGGTCGGTTTAACCCGACCTGAAGAATTTGAAGCCATTCAGAATCAAAGTCCCCATACTTTTTTCTTAGTGCCGGGTTACGGTGCCCAGGGTGGTACCGGCCGGGATATTGCTGAAATTTTAAAAAAATCACGATGTGCAGTGGTTAATTCTTCCCGTGGACTGATTACTGCCCATCAAAAAGCAGGTTGTGAGGATGAAGGCTTTGCTGAACATGTGCGAAAGGCCACCATTGCCATGAAGGAGGACATTCTTCAATGGCTATAATTCAAAGTAATGATTGCCTGATCCCTTTAATTTATAAAATGAGCGTGAATTTTACCGGAGAGGTTTTACCGGGACAGTTTTTTATGCTCCGGGCCTGGGATAAAGATCCTCTATTATCCCGGCCTATCAGCGTTCATGATTATAAGGCTGGTAAACTCACGTTTTTGTACCAGGTAGTCGGCAAAGGCACCGGAATTTTATCAAGGTTAAAATCCGGGGATGCAGTGGAAATCCAAGGGCCCTATGGCAATGGTTTTCCGGAAGTGAGTAGAGATCTTTGTGTGGTTGGCGGAGGCATTGGGATAGCCCCTTTGTACTATCTGGTAAAGAAATATAAAGAAAAAAACCCCCTGGGAAACTGTCGTGTTTATTTAGGATTCAGAGAGAATTCCTATGGTGTTGAGGCATTTAAGTCGATTGCAAATGAGGTGATTATTGACATTGGTGGAATAATTACACATCATGTAAAGGTAAAGCCCAATGAGGTAGTGATGACCTGTGGTCCTGAAATGTTAATGGCATCAGTCGCAAAAGCAGTGCCACTCGAAAATCAGGTTTATGTGTCTATGGAAACCCATATGGCCTGTGGCATCGGTGCCTGTTTAGGCTGCACCTGTGAAACTAAATCAGGGAATAGAAAAGTTTGCAAGGATGGTCCGGTATTTTTAAGAGAAGAGGTATTTTATGTCTAAACGCTTAGAAACAAAGTTTAATGATATTCTCTTTAAAAATCCGGTTATTCCAGCATCCGGTACCTTTGGCTTTGGTCGGGAATATGAAGCCTTTTATGATCTGGAGAAATTAGGAGGACTTTGTACCAAGGGATTAACATTAGAGCCAAGAGTTGGAAATAAGGGCATACGACTTTGGGAAACCCCGGCAGGACTAATGAACAGCATTGGTCTGGAAAACCCCGGAATAGATGCCTTTCTTGAAAATGAATGGCCCCATCTCAAAGATATCAACACCGTTACCATTATTAATGTCGGGGGAAAGGATGAAGAATCCTACCTCAAGGCCATTGAAAAATTAAATGCCATTGATGCCCAGCTCATTGAATTAAATATTTCCTGTCCCAATGTTAAGACAGGCGGAATGGCTTATGGTATCAAGGTAGCCACAGCAGAAGATATCACAAAAAAAGTGGTTGAAATTTCAAAACATCCGGTTATGGTGAAGTTATCTCCCAATGGTGATGCGATATCTGATATCGCCTTAGCCTGTGAAGCGGCTGGAGCTCAGGGGATTTCCCTGATTAACACGCTTCTGGGAATGGCCATTGACACTAAAAAAAAATCAGTTGTTTTTAACAACCTTTATGCAGGTTTATCCGGCCCGGCTGTAAAGCCCATTGCGCTGCGAATGACCCATCAAGTCTGTCAGGCAGTAAAGATTCCTGTTATGGCCATGGGTGGAATCAGTACCTGGGAGGACGCTCTGGAATTTATTATGGCAGGGGCAACCTGTATTCAGATAGGCACTATGAATTTTAACAATCCACAGGCCCCTATTGAAATGATTGAAGGCCTGGAAGCTTACTGTGAAAAAGAAAGTTTGTCCAATATCTCAGAAATACGTGGTATCATATAAATAATTTAGCAAACAAGGAATGAGGAATGGTATGAGTAAAGAAATATTAGAACTATTAAAATCAACTGACGCTTTTTTAGAAGGTCATTTTTTGCTGTCCTCCGGGAAACACAGTGATCAATATGTACAATGTGCAAAGGTTTTGCGATTTCCGGATGTTGCAGCAAAGGTACTGACCCCGGTAGTTGAGCAATTAAAAGCTTTGGAAATTGACAAGGTGGTGGGTCCAGCCATGGGTGGGGTCATTGTTTCCTATGAAATTGGTCGTCAGCTAGGAAAAGAATCTGTTTTCACTGAACGAAAAGATGGGGAAATGCAATTGCGACGGGGTTTTGAAATTAAACCCGGAGAAAAAGTCATTATTACCGAAGATGTGGTAACAACGGGAAAGTCCACCATTGAAACAAAGAAAGTATTGGAAGCCATGGGGGCTGAAGTCCTGGGGGTTGCCTGTATTGCAGACCGACGTGCTCCAGGGGTTGAAATCAATATGCCCATTTATTCGGCCATTAAGCTTGAAATCACCGCTTGGGATCCTGATGACTGTCCGGTATGTAAAGCTGGAAAAGTTGCCCTTGTAAAACCAGGATCAAGAGGGAACGCTTAAATTTTATTTAAAATACTGATAGAATATTAATGATACAGAAAGTAACCCTTAGGAAAAGTAAATAAAGACAGTATAAACCTGAAATTAAGTTTATAAGGTGTTATATTGGGGTATAATCCAATATAACAGTTATTGCCGAAAGGCGTAACAAAAAAAGAATTCAGGAGGAAATAAATGCACGGTCATGAAACAAAAGAAGAAATGCAATGCTGCATCGCTAATCATAAAAAAGAAATTGTAGCATGTTTAGCGGTAATGGCAATGGTTAAATTGGTGATTATTGGATTAGTTTGCACACATAAGCACCATCACCACCATCACCATGATTGTTGTAAACCAGAAGCAAAAACAGAAGAATAAGTAAAAAAAAGAGACGGAGATAAGTATCTCCGTCTTTTTTATAATCCGTTTTGAATTTCAACTTTATATTTTTTCTTCAGATCTTTAACCTTGCTGATGAACGCCTTATTCTGTTTTTCACGTAACAGGAAGTTGCGAACATTATCTTTGATTGAATCATAAGAAACGTTTTGTGATTCTTTTCGATCAGTGAGCTTTATCACATGAAAACCAAACTGGGTTTGTACCGGAACCTCGGTCATTTCGCCCACTTCCAGAGCAAAGGCAGCTGTTTCAAATTCAGGAACCATC
>NZ_DATCHP010000016.1:0-8202 GCF_036508315.1 Acetobacterium sp.
CTTTCCATGATAATTTATTCGATGAATATTCGAAAATTTTGTCTGGCCCCTCGCATATTACTAATAAAATGAAAGAAATCTGGACTTATATGGGAAGCTTTTTTGAAAACGGGGAAAAAATACGAAAGAAAATAAATAAAATACATCACAGGGATAATTATGTTGATATCGTAAATAAAGTTTTTGATGAGCTTGTTAATGAACTCAAATAAATGCCGGGGACTGCTTTTTGAAAAAAATAACACTTAAACTTGTATCAATACACATTAAGGACTCACCCCAGGCTGTCCCTCTCGCTGCTGCTTCACTAAAAGCACAGATCGATTCAGTTCCCTCCATAAGCCAGGGGCTTGATGTATCATTTCATGATTACTATGTCGATAACTCTGCAGATTTTATATCAGAGGACATATGCAGAAATATTCCGGATATGGTCGGTTTCTCTACGTACCTGTGGAACAGACACATTGTACTGGAAACCTGCCGTATCATAAAAGGGAAATTCCCGGCTGTTATGCTCTTTGCCGGTGGCCCAGAGGCAACAGCACTTCCTTTAATACTGCTGGATAGCGCACCGTTTGACTTTGTCATTAAAGGTGAAGGTGAGATCGTACTGACAGAAGTAATGAACAGGCTACTAAACGGTGATACACTTGAAGACATACCCGGGGTCTTTTTAAAAGGTGCAAAGCTTAATCCGGGGAAAGACCAACAGCCCGTCATGGACCTTAACTCCCTGCACTCGCCTTTTCTTACTGGAACAATTGATCCCTGCAGGTATTCCGGCTTGTTGTGGGAACTCTCCCGCGGCTGTCCTTTTAAATGCGGTTTCTGTTTCGAATCACGGGGTGTGGCAGGCGTAAGGCAGATCTCGTCAGATCGTATCCGGAAGGAACTGGAGCTCTTCGAAGAAAAAAAAGTAAACCAGGTATTTGTACTGGACCCGACTTTTAACAGCGACATTAAGCGTGCAAAAAAAATTCTGCGTATGATTCTTAAAACTGCTCCGCTGATTCATTTTACTTTTGAAATAAGAACAGAGTTTATAGACAGTGAAATCGCGAAGCTCTTTGCTAGGGTTCACTGCAGCCTCCAGATTGGACTTCAAAGCGCCCATCCCGAAGTGCTTGCCAATGTAAATAGAACAATCGACACCGTTAAATACGCTGAAAAGATAGCGCTGCTTAACAAAGCCGGTGCAATTTTCGGGCTTGACTTGATCTACGGGCTCCCGGGCGATACGCCCGATGGATTCAAACAGAGCCTGAATTATGCTCTGAGTCTGCAGCCGAACCATCTCGATATTTTCCCACTGGCTGTTATACCGGGGACTGCGCTTTATGATAATGCAGAATCCTTCTTGCTGAACTCTCTCCAAGATGCTCCTTACACCCTTATCTCCTCGCCGGGTTTTTCAGAAGCAGGAATGGCTCAAGCCGAATGTCTGAAAAATGCCTGTGAAATTTTTTACAACCGTGGGGGCGCTGCGGGCTGGATGTTCATGGCACTGGAGACCCTCGGCATTAATCCCTCTGACTTTCTTTCAGATTTTGCAGTGCATTTATCATCATGCGAACAGCCTTTTGAGCTCACAAGAGAGGAGATTACTGTTATGCAATCCTCTTTTGTAAAGGAGCAGTTCGTAAGGCATAACAGAAAAAACCTCTTCCCTGTAATGGAGGATATCATAACAGTTCACGGCGCGCTGAACCGTTCGCTTTATGCAGGACCACTCGTGACAGAAGGGGAGAGCAGGTTTAATGATGAAACCATTTTCTGTTTATCACCCGGAACTATTTCTCTTTCCTTAAAATATGATTTCGATGAACTTATGACAGTCGGCGAACTTACATTTGAAGAGTTCCTTGATCACTATTCCACGCAGAAAACATACCTGGTTATTTATAATTGCGGCGGCGCTGTTAAAACACTGATAATAGATCGCACTTTAAACAGGCTGCTGGATTCATTTAAAGGTATCGATTCACTTAAGGCAGTCTGCGGAAAGGAAAATATAAAAGCCCGGAAGAAGATTTATGAATTTCTTGAATTTGCAGTTAAAGAACAGATGATCCATGCTATGTAATTCCCTTATTCCACCTCTGTCATTCCCGCGAAGGCGGGAATCCAGGAAGTTTAAAAACATTAAATAGAACCGTTGTCCCCATTATTTTCTTATTTTCAATACCTGTGTGATTGATGAAATCTTCAAAAAAGAAGCACGCAAAATTTGATCGGGCTGCTTGCTGTGGGTAACGTTTTGCCTGATTGGCATATAGCCTGATACTGCTATCACCTGATGCGATGATGACCTAAATGTCCCGCGAGTCCACACGAAGCGACACGAAAAATTGGGTGCTGTTGTCCCTAATTAATTATCAAGATATATATATCAAATATAAATTTAGAATATGTGAAATATGTTATTGATAATTAAGGCTATATATGATACATTCAACGCATATAATGAATATATATGCGAGGTATTATGATTAAAGAGACAAAACATGAGCGATTTAAAAGGATTGCAGGAAAAAGGACTAACGATGTTCTTGATAAGATAAGACTTCTCGGAAATTGCGCAAACAGGAACACATATGAGTATTCCAAAGATGAGGTAAATAAGATTTTTAATGAAATTGAAAAAAATTTAAAAATTGCCAAATTGAAATTTCTTCCCGGTGGTAAGCAGAGGTTTGAATTATGAAATATGATTCGGAAAAATAAAAAATAATGCTAAATTTCCTTTTAAAAAGGAGAGACATTGACCAACAATAATACTTTTTCAAATAAAGAAATTGGTGTTTTATCTGTATATCTCCTTGGTGGTGAATCCAAATACATCGATACAGAGGACATCGCTTTTAAGGCAAACGAGCTTGCACCTGGAAGGTTTTTATGGCGAAAGTATAAAAATCAAATCAATATGGAGGTTGTTAGAAAACGATTATCTGATGCGAAAACAGATGGGGATTTACTTGGTTCATATAGTAAAGGGTGGATACTCAGTGAAAAAGGGCTGCAATATGCAAAGGAACACATCAAAGCGCTAAAAAACACCGATTTATCAAGAGCACCAATGAACAAAAAAGAAATGATTTTATACCATCGTGAAAAAGAGCGTATGCTCGCAAGCATTGCATATGAAAAGGTAATATCCAATGAGAGCGATTACATAACGCCTAAAGAGGCGGAAGATTTTTTTAGGGTAGATGATTATGTAACAGGAGCAGCGCGTAGGGAAAAACTTATTCGAATTATCAACACATTTGGAGATGATCTTGAACTGTCTCAAGCAATAAAAATCTTGTCAGAAAAGGTGAGGAAATTATGAGAAACGAAGCTTTTGCTGAAGGGAAAATATATGTAAAAAGTCATGTTCCCAGAGATCTTTTGCAGAATGCCGCTCTATTTAAAAATGAAAAACTTGTTATCTGGGAATATGTTTCTAACGGCCTTGAGTATATTGACGATGGAACGAATCCTGTTGTTAAGGTTATTCTTGACAGTAATGCAAAGCGTATAGTGATAGATGACAATGGTCGTGGGATGGACTGGAAAGGTTTGAATAATTTTTTTATCATGCATGGTGAAAACATTGATAGAGCAAAAGGAAAGCCAGGACGCGGACTTTTTGGAACAGGCAAATCTGCGGCATTCGGCATTGCTGGCGTTTTACGCATAACGACTATTCAAAAAAACAAAAGATCAATTGTAGAGCTTAAACGCAAGGATGTAGAGGCGTTGAAATCTGAAGACCCCATACCTGTCAAAATAATAGAAAAAGAAGTTCCAACCTCTCAAAGAAACGGTACACGAATAGAAATTGAAGGTATTTATCTAAAATCTTTAGATCAAGCTGCGATTATAAAGTATATTGAACGTCATCTAGCTAAATGGAAAAACGCCACTGTATTTGTTAACAATCACGAGTGTGAATTTACTGAACCACCTATAGCGGATATAAGGACATTTTCCCCAGAGGGAGAAATTAAAAGTAAAATCGGTGATGTAAAACTCACTATAAAAATTGCAAAAGCACCTCTTGAAGAAGATCTGAGAGGTGTGTCTATTTTTTCAAATGGGATTTGGCATGAAACCACTATGGCCGGTAATGAAGGGCGAGAAATGTCTCTCTACATATCCGGAGAAATAGATGTACCATTGATCGATAATGACAACTCACCATTTCAATCATATGATTTAAGTCGCAATATGCGTTTAAACCCGAGCAATGAAACTGTTCAAGCGTTGTATGCTTTCATAGGCATAAAGATTGACGAGGTAAGAAGAGAGCTTGTAAAAGCTGATAAACTCAGAAAACAAAGCGAGGAAGCAAAAAAACTGAATAAACAAGCAGAAGAAATTGCACGTGTTATAAATGAAGATTTTAATGCATTTCGGGAACGGATTTCCAAAGTAAAGGCTAAAAGCGGTACAGGATTTGATTTTGGTGCCCCTTTTTCTTCAGCACACGGTGATGAAAATAACGAAAAAATGATTCGTGGTGACGATGAACCTGCAAGAGAAGTTTCACCTATTGGCAATCCTGGTTCCTCTGAAGGAACCAGATCAGGTGGTGATGAGCCTAGGCTATTAGAGCCTCAAATTGAGGAGGCATCTGATGATGAAACAAAAAAAGGCAAAAGAGTGGGAAGTGCGACAAACCGCTCTGGTGCTCGTGGTGGTTTCAAAGTAGATTTTGTGTCAATGGGCTCTGAGGAAAATAGGGCAACATATGCAAGTATAGAGAGAACGATTTATATCAACTTAGACCATCCTCAACTTGTTGCAGCGAAAGGTAATGGAACCATCGAGGAACCAACATTTAAGAAGCTCGCATATGAAGTAGCTTTTACTGAATATTCAATTGCCTTGGCCGCCGAATTAAATTCTAATGGAGATTATATAGATATATCCGAGCCTATTCTTGGCATCAGAGAGACAATCAACAGGGTGGCTAGGAAGATAGCATATTTCTATTCAACTTAGAGGAGAGAGTTTTCATCAGAAGATGCAATTAGAGATGACTTTTTCAAAATCATGGAAAACTGGTGAAGTTCAGTTGCCTGGATATGATAAAGAACGATATGTTCAGGTAACTGCCAAAGATGCGGTAACCGGAAAAAATTTTACTGTATATTTAAAAAATATTAGTGAGAATAAAAATGGAATTGTTGGGACGGAAGTTGATAAAAATGGTTCTTTTGTTAAAGACAATTTGTTTGATGGAAGAAAACATATAATTCTTAAGGGTGCTATACTAAAACAACAAGAAGTAAGATTAAATCAAAGATATGGCGAGCTGGAAGTACCTTGTCAAACAAGAGGAGAGGCAATTGTACCTGAAAAAGAGGAAACAGCCCCTCAATCGACAAGCGAAATTACAGAAATATCTCTTAACATCGCAACAAAACCAATGAATATAAACAAAAACGACTACTCAAATTTGTTTATAAAAATAAACAATCTCACCCTATCTGTCCGCACATTGAACTGCCTCATTAATGGAATTAGATTAACATATATTGGCGAATTGGCGCAAAAAACTGATTTCGAATTGATGAAGATTCGAAATTTCGGACGGAAATGCTTGCGTGAAGTCAAAATAATCTTATCTGAACATGGATTACAACTCGGACTAATAGTTCCTGATTTTGACACATTACGTTATGAATATGAACATATGCAGAGTATTGACGATATAGAAGATAACTCTAAAGAAGATAAGATTGATAGAAAATCGTATTTAAACTTGTTCAGTAAAGTCAGCGAATTGCGCCTTTCATGCCGTTCATTGAACTGCATGGAGAATACTAAGATTGTATATGTTGGTGATCTTGTAACGAAAACAGAATATGAGTTACTAAAGATAAAAAATATGGGACGTAAATCAGTCTGCGAGATGAAATCAAAACTATCCTTTATGGGGCTTCACCTTGGCATGAATTTACCCGAGTGGTCACAAAAAAATGTAGAAGAAGAAATAAAATTGTTATCCGATGAACTCGAGATGCACAGGAAAAACAATGCACAAATGTTTTTACCGGATATTATGCATGCTGATTTTTTAGAAGAGGAGCTGATACATTTTGTCGAAATGTTTTCGAAGGAGAAAAACATACCGATTATCAAAAGTTTTTTGGGATTTGATGGCAAAGGGAAAAAGACTTTGGAATCTACCGGTGAAGAATTTGATATTACTAGAGAGCGTGTCAGGCAGATTACTGAAAGGTTTTTGAAAAATATCAACCAGTCAGGAATTATAAAAAATATATACTTACCAATTTGTAAGAATATTGAAAAATATATAATGAACAGATTGCCAGCTGATGCTGATATGATTGAAATGGAGTTGATAGAAAAAGGGTTTACAAAAACAAATTTTAATCTTGAGGGAATTCTTGAGCCTATTAAGATTTTAGGGGGAAAACAACTTTTTAATATTATAAAACATGGTCGGAAACGTTTGGCAATCAGATCCGGAGAAATAAAGAATGCTAATTTGATTATTCATCTTTCAAAAAAGTTAATTTCACGTTACGGCATAACGAATGTTGCAGAAATAATCGAGCAAGTGTTTCAAAAAACGGGACGAACTCTTACTGACAAATATGTAATTTCTATTTTATTATTATACAAGGATTTCCATTGGCTAGACGAATCAAAAGGCTGGTTTTGGATAACAACTAAGAGAAACCGAGTATTAAATATAATCAAAAAAATACTCTCTGTCTGTGAAAGCATTAACATACATGAACTACGAGCTGGGATTGGAAAATCTTACAGGATGGGTTGTTTCATACCAACCACTAGCGTACTTCTTGAATTGTGTAAACAGATCCCATGGTGCAGGGTAGTGGGTAATATGATAACCGCGAATCCGCCAATCAAAGTTGAAAATGCCTTGGGAAATAATGAATTGACAATGTATCAAATCCTTAAAGAACAAGGGCCATTGATGGCAACAGGCGATTTCGAAACTGCATGCTTAGATTTTGGTTTACCCAGAAGCAGTTTTTATCAATACCTGTCTTATGAACCAATATTAAATAGATACACAAGTGGTGTGTATGGACTCCGAGGTGCAAATATATCACCTGGGCTTGCAGAATCTATTGCACCGATAAAAAAGAGAGAATCTTCAGTGTCTGATTACGGTTGGACAAAAGAAGGCAATATATGGATTATTCGCAAGCTATCCCCTTCTGCGATTCACAGTGCTGCAGTTGGCATCCCGACCGCTTTGAGTCAATACCTCCAGGAATCTTTTATGTTGAAATCAGTTGATGGAACTAATTTTGGAAATTTGCAAATAAAACATAATTATGCTTCGGGCATTTATAGTTTCTTAAAGCGTAGCGGTTGTGAAGCAGGGGATTGCCTTGCTCTGAATTTTTATCTGGCCAAGAAAGAAGTGGTTGCTTATATTGGAGGTGAAGAAATACGGGATGATTTTATTGCAAAAATGTAGAACGTATTCTGCGCGACTGGACCATAAATGATACATTCGTTATATAATATATAAGGAGGACAAAAGATGAAAAATGTAGAGATGAAAATGGAAGACAATATCCTGATGATTAAGGTTGATCTAACCAAAGAATTTGGTCCCTCGGCATCGGGGAAAACCATTATCATTGCCTCAACGGAAGGGAATATTTCTATTCCTGACAAGGAAAACATTAAGATAGGATTGAACGTTTATAAGAAAAAGTAGTTTAGTTCTTTACGAGCGAACTGTTGTACAAATTCTAACTAACGCAAAGAACAGATTAAAATGCCGATCCACATAATTCCAGTTGATAAACTCAGTGCCGAAGCCTTACACGGCGTTATCAAAGAATTCATTTCCAGAGACGGAACTGATTATGGTGAATTTGAGGCTTCCGTGGAAAAAAAATTCGGACAGGTAAAACAAAAACTGGAAAACGGTTTGGCCGTTCTTATTTATGATGACGAGATGGAAACCACCAATATATTCCGGCATGACGACCCGGTCTTAAAAAAGCTTGGTAAATAAATGAGGGCTCAAGTTGAATCGTCCTGTATCGAATCGGCATCTTAGAGATTGCCACAGCGCCTGAGAGGCGCTTCGCAATGACAGGACGAATAATTTATTTTCTGGATTCCCGCCTGCGCGGGAATGACAGCGGAGACTGAAATTGCAGAAGAAAGACTCTTACCAAAGCATTCTACGCG
>NZ_DATCHP010000017.1:0-3310 GCF_036508315.1 Acetobacterium sp.
AGGATTTCTTTTGTAAGTGGAACCGGAGGATGGAAAATTCCGGCAAATTCATGGGAATGGAGGGTAAAGGAAAATGCTGAAGGTAGAGGATTTCAAACATTTGACCACGGACACCATCTATGGGCTACTGCCTGGTTTTTCTTTGGAGAAGTTGAAAGAGTATTGAGCTGGATCGACAATACCGATGGTTTTCTCGATTGTCCTTCAGTGATGATGTGGAAATATAAAAACTCATCAAAATACGGTACTTGCGAGTTTGTTCATGCCTCCGAACTTATTATACCTTCAAAATATTATGCTAATGATGAGTGGCTGCAAATTACTGGTAGTAAAGGGGTAATTTTTATAAATCGTTGCACCGGTTTAATTCATCAAGGTCCTGCTGTGAGTATGTTTAACAATGATGGATGGCATTATTACGACGATATAAAAAGCGATTGGGGCGAAGGTTTTATAGGAGCTGCTCATAATTTTATTGCAGCTATTAAAGGAGAAGGAAAACCCATGCTTTCAGCCGAACAAGGAATGGAAATATTAAAGTTTAACCTTGCTCTTTCAAAATCTTCGCGTGAACGTCGAGAAGTGTACCTTGATGAAATGACGAAATCGAATCCCGAAACCTTCACAAAAAAAACCATACGTAAAGAGCTAAAAGAAAAATATCCTTCAAAATCTATCTTTTCGTCGCTTTTTGGAGATAATACTTCAAAATATGCTCCTCAAGCCAAAGATTTAACTTATAAAATGGTTGAAGGGTTTAATGCTGATGCCGTAAAAGATTGGAAAAGTATTATAGGACTCCACCTTACAGGTGATGGAAATACTAAAGAAATTAAAATGGGATTTTTTATCGAAAATGGCAACATCCGAATAGAAGAAGGCTCAATTCCCAAAGAAGCAGTAATGACTATAAAAGCCTCCTGCGGTATATGGGCAGCTATATTACTAAAAAAGAAAAAACTCGAAATGGCATTTATTCAAGGAAAAATTAAAATTGAGGGGAAAGCCGAAGAAGGCTTAAAATTACGCTCAGCTTTTGGCATATAACAATTTGAAAAATAAAAAACGGCGATTGAAGAATAATTCCTCAATCGCCGCAACATGATGCATGGATCTACTTAGCTAACTTGTTAAAAACGCCGGGCAGCACGCACATGGCAGGCGGTTGAATAAATGATTGGATTTTTGACGTTTTTGGAGTAATACCTTGCAAATCCTGAGCCCACACCGGGCCAGAATCCCACGCCCCACACATCATAACTATCAATCTCAGACGAACTCCAATAGCACTGATCAGCAAAACCGCCAACAGGTGTATAGTGAATATCATGTTCATCTCGGGCATCACCATATCCTCTTTTTAGATTATAATGCAGTTCATCTTTCGACGGCAGAAACCAGTCATCATAAGTAACGCCGTCTTTTTTAATGCTATATCTAGCGCATCTAGCAGCGGCTCCGCTAATTAAATGGTCATTGGTTACTATATCAATCGTATTTTGATAACCAGTTCCAATTGATGTGCCTTCAGCACCCGGAACATCATAACCAAATTTACCCCATTTTGCATCGTGGTCAAATAAATAGGTTTGATCTTCCGGTGCCGCTTCCAGATAACGCCAGCCATTGGAATAGCTGCCTTTATCATAAAAGATCCAACCCCCCGTCGGACCGATATCACGAAGACCATATTTCGTGGTCAGACTGAAGGTGCCGGGTACCCCGCCAATGGTAAGAGTCGCACTCTTCTTTGTAGAGTAACTCCCCGATGAACGCAGATGCACTGTTACGGTATTGCCGTTGCTCACCGTGCCACTGGCATTTTTGTAAGATCCGCCGTTGATGGAGTATGTGGGTATTGTGCCTTTTGGCCAACCTGAGATAGAAATTGGCGTCGCTGCATCGATCCCTGATACTGCTATGGTATTGGACGTGTACACCGTGTCCAATGCCACATTCGTCTGAGCGGTAGAAGTTAATGGGTCGGTGGTCGTGTCAGCTGGTACGTATTCCCAGAAGTCATTGTAAGATGAACCATCCCGTCCCGATATAACCCTTGCTCTCAATGGAAAAACCGACGGCGCCATCTCTTGCTGTTCCCATGAAATCCGCCTTAGCTGTCCAGGTATCAGTTGCCGCAAAAAGCATACTGACACCAAGAAAACTGTAGAGCAATGCAATTACTACCATGATAAATCTCTTCATAAACACAACTTCCCTTGTTTATATTAATGTGATTTTTTCGGGTATGTAAGCTTTGAGAATCTCGTATTGATATGGAAAAAGGTATTACTTTTCGCTGCGGGACACTATGATAAATGATCTTGTATGCCAAGGAAACTTTGTGCTGCATATTTATTTAAAGCACTTTTTTGTATGTTGACACATGGGCACATTTAAAGTTAAAAGATTGCTAGATTTTTCCAAGGAAGTGCCAAGGTCACTGGTGGGCCTCCTGGACTTCAAATCCAGTGTGTGGCGCTAGAACCGTCACAGGTGGGTTCGATTCCCATGCACTTCCGCCAATTTATTAATAATAACAATATGTTAATAAAGATAAATATGCACACCAAACAGGCACCAGAATTTGATCTGGAGAGTCAAATCCATTATTCTTCTTGCCTGTTCCTTCCTGCTATCCACAAATGGTCAACATGGACAAATATGCTTGATTTCAATTCGTAATAAACACAATTCACGCCATATTTTGTGGCAATATTCCCTTGACATACAAGAGTGGCTTCCCTATACTCACTTCCAATGAAAGCAAGTTCTTATTAAATATATGTGGATGGAGGGAAATAATGAGAAAAACCATATGTGCCGTGGTAATTGTTTTAATGTGTATGTCTTCATTTGCGCTTGCAGATACAATTAAAGTTATTAATCAAAGAAATGAGTATGGTGGGACAACAAACGAGATTACATTGTCACCAACAGAAGGAAGCTATGAGGATGGGATTGAAACGTCAAAATCCTATTATGACAACAACGGAAAAATGGTGAAAAAGGAGGAATTCTATACTGACCAGCAGCAACGAAAGGATGGTGTAGAAACGTCAAGATTCTATTATGACAACAACGGAAAAATGGTGAAAAAGGAAGACTTCTACACCGACCAGAAACAACGAGAGACAGGGGCAGCAAATATAATAAACTATTATGACAACAACGGAAAAATGGTGAAAAAGGAGGAATTCTATTCCGACCAGAAACAACGAAAGGATGGGATAGAGACGTCAAGATTCTATTATGACAACAACGGAAAAATGGTGAAAAAGGAAGACTTCCATACCGATCAGCGGCAACA
>NZ_DATCHP010000018.1:0-14575 GCF_036508315.1 Acetobacterium sp.
TGTCGGCGCACTGCTTCGCGGTGTTGAACGATCACAGGTTGAACGTGGTCAGGTACTGGCTAAACCAGGTTCCATTAAACCACATACCCATTATATGTCAGAAGTTTATGTATTAACCAAAGAAGAAGGCGGACGTCATACTCCATTCTTTGATGGTTACCGACCACAGTTCTACTTCAGAACAACGGATGTAACAGGCGTCATCAAATTACCTGAAGGCGTGGAAATGGTAATGCCAGGAGATAATGTTCAAATGGAAATTACTCTGATCACACCAATCGCGATTGAAGAAGGCTTACGTTTCGCTATCCGTGAAGGCGGACGAACAGTTGGATCCGGAGTTGTTGCTAAGATTCTTGCAGACTGAATCTGTAAACTAAAACCTCTATTAATATTTAACCGTCTTTCTATAAGAAAGATGGTTTTTTAATGGGGAAAATTTACGAAAATAATTTTAATGGGAAAAGGCATATTTTTTGTGGTATTATTTATTAAAATATTAATTAACCAGGAAAGCGATGATAAGATGTTTCAAAAAGATTTCATAGTACGAGAAATTGAAAACTTTTCTAAATTTGTCATAGGAATATTTCGAAAAGAAAAAGTTAAGATTAAAATTCAGGGAGAACAAGGGGAGTTTATTGAAGACGACTATTTGTATTTTCGTTTTCAGGAAATGATTTATGACAGAAAAATAAATGAAGCTGAAAATGAGCTATTCGAATTAATCGAAAAAAATCCTAAACTTGAACATTTGAAATTAGCTGAAAAATTCTATTCTGAGGTCATTAAAATGAGTGATGATTATTTACAGAAACAAAATTACTCGCGGGAAGAAATATTTGAAAGCTTAGATCAGTTAAAAGAAATTTATGAGAAAAAATACAGTGATTCTAAAAAATAGAATTGGAAAGAAGTATATTATGATTAAACTTTTAGTTGATAGTATGTGTGATTTACCAAAAGGAACTATAAATCATCCCAGCTTGGATATGGTTTCCCTAAATGTTATTATAGAGGGAAAGGTATACCGTGACAAACGAGAAATTGACCTGGATGGAATGAATAAATTTATGGAAAAGGGAATTGTACCCACAACATCCCAAGTGAATCCAGGGGACTTTCTTGAATATTTCGAAGAATGCGCAAAAAACAAGGTGGAGTGTTTTTATCTTGCTTTTACCTCTAAGTTATCAGGAAGCTATGAAACCGCCCGTCTGGTACTTAAGGATGTCCAGGAAAAATATCCGGACTTTAAATGCAAAATAGTTGATAGCCTCCAAAGTGGCGGAGGTATTGCTCTTATTGCGGTTGAATTGCTGAAGTTCATTGAAAAGGGAAAAGACCTTGAGTATTTAGTTGAGGCAACGGAAAAGTTAATACCCCACACTCATTTTTATTTTAGTATTGAAGATTTAAACTGGTTGTACCGAGGGGGCCGGGTTTCCCGCGGAACTGCAATGGTAGGGGGATTCCTGAAAATTCATCCGATTGTATCGGTTGAAGAAGGTGAACTTAAAATCATTGGAAAAGTCAGAGGAAATAAAAAAGCCCGAAATACGATTATTGAAAAGGTATCTGAAAACATTGGCGAATATCTCAATCAAACCGTTGGCATTGCTTATACAGGTTCAATGAAGCCAGTTGAGGAATATGAAAATGCCTTAAGATTAATGGGGATTGAAAAAATCGAACCGGTGCCCATTGGTTGCGTTTTAGCAGCGCATCTGGGGCTCCAGGGATCCGGAATTTATTTTTTAGATAAGCCCCCGGAAAAAATATTAGAATAAAGTGAAAAAACTTAAAAAAACGCTTGCCAAAGGCGTTTTTTTCTTGTATAATGTGGAAGGTTAACACTCAGCGATGAAGTGAGAGGTTGCTGTCACCTTAGACAGGTTAATTCCCATGGAGTACGTCACGATCTTAGAATCTGACGACAATCACTGAAATTCATAGACGAATCACAAAATGACGATGTTCATTTTGAAAAAATTTATGATGAAACACCCGGATGGGTTGACAAGTGATTGGAGTACCTAAATTAGTTTGAAAAAAAATCAAAAAGGAGGTAAAATTTAGGTATGGCAAAACAAAAGATTAGAATCAGGTTAAAAGCGTTTGATCATAAAATATTAGATCAATCAGCTGAACGAATTGTTGAAACAGCAAAGAGAACAGGTGCAACTGTCTCTGGTCCGATACCGCTGCCAACTGACAAAGAAATCATTACGATTCTTCGAGCAGTTCATAAGTATAAGGATTCCAGAGAGCAATTTGAAATGCGTACACACAAACGGTTAATTGACATTTTAAATCCAACACCAAAAACCGTAGACGCATTAATGAGATTGAACTTACCAGCAGGCGTTGATATAGAAATTAAACTATAGACCCCAATGGTATTATGATTGCCCGGCAATCCAATGATATTTAGGAGGAAAGTATGAAAAAAGCAATTATCGGAAGAAAAGTTGGAATGACCCAGATTTTCACAGAAAATGGTACAGTCATTCCTGTTACCGTTGTAGAAGCAGGACCTTGTGTTGTGCTTCAAAAGAAAACCATCGAAGTTGATGGTTATGAAGCGCTTCAATTGGCTTTTGGCCAAGTGAAAGAACGACGAATGACAAAACCTTTAAAAGGTCATTATGACAAACACAGTATTGAATATAAAAAAGTGATCCGTGAGTTTAAGCTTGATGATTATGCAAGTTATACAACTGGACAACTAATTCAGGCTGATATGTTTGAAGCTGGAGATCGTGTTGATATTTCAGGTAAATCAAAGGGTAAGGGATTCCAGGGGGTTATTAAACGACATAACCAATCCAGAGGACCAATGGCTCATGGTTCCAAATATCATCGAAGACCAGGTTCCATGGGGGCATCATCCTCACCTTCAAGAGTATTTAAAGGTAAAAAGCTTCCAGGTCAAATGGGGAACAAAAATGTATCCGCAATTAATCTAGAAGTCGTTAAAGTTGATGTTGAAAACAATGTACTTTTAATCAGAGGTGCAGTACCAGGAATCAGAGGAGCGCTCGTCACTATTAAAACCAGCGTCAAAGCATAGAAAAATCAAGCCTGAAAGGAGGAATTCAAATGCCTAAAATTGACATATTAGATGTAAAAGGAAATGTTGTTGGTGACGTCGAATTAAGCGAAGGAATCTTCGGAATCGAACCCAACGAATATGTAGTACATGAAGTAGTGGTTGCACTGCTTGCAAATAGACGACAGGGTACACGTTCAGCCAAAACTCGTTCAGAAGTTCGCGGCGGCGGTCGTAAACCCTGGAAACAAAAAGGAACAGGCCGGGCTCGTGCCGGTACGATCAGATCTCCATTGTGGAAGGGTGGCGGTGTCATCTTTGCACCAAAATCAAGAGACTACAGCAAAAAAGTTAACAAAAAGGTTAAAGCCTTAGCCATGAAATCAGTATTTTCAGCAAAAGCTCAGGAAAATGAAATTCGAGTTTTGAATCAATTGGTTATGGATGCTCCAAAAACAAAAGAAATGATTACTGTATTAAAAAATATCAATGCTGAAAAAGCGTTGATTGTACTTCCTGAAAACAATAATAGTATTTTTAAGTCAGCAAATAATATTCCTAAAATCGCTACCACAACAGTCAATGAACTTAACGTGTATGACATGTTAAAATACGATGTGTTGATAATGACTCAGGAAGCACTAGAAAAGATTGAGGAGGTATACGCATAATGAAAAATCCTCGCGATATTATCATGAAGCCAATTATTACAGAACGTAGTATGGCCGATGCAGAAGTAAAAAAATTCACTTTTAAAGTGGACAAAAGAGCTAATAAAATTGAGATAAAAAATGCTGTCGAAGTAATATTTGATGTTAAAGTAGAAAAAGTTTCTACCATGAATATGAAAGGCAAGCTAAAAAGAACCGGACGTTTCGTTGGTCGAAGATCCGATTGGAAAAAAGCCATTGTTAAGCTAACACCAGGAAGCAAAGGCATCCAATTCTTCGAAGGGGTATAAACACTTTAACGAAATGACAACCCGAGAAGCATACAAAAAAGGAGGTTGCGAACAATGGGTATTAGAAAGTATAAACCGACGTCCCCTGGACGTAGAAATATGAGTGTTAATACATTCGAAGAAGTCACCAAGTATGAGCCTGAAAAGGCACTATTGGAACCAGTTAAAAAGCATGGTGGCCGTAACTGTTACGGTCGTATCACCGTTAGACATCAAGGTGGTGGTGCTAAAAGAAAATACAGAATCATTGATTTCAAAAGAAATAAAGATGACATTCCCGGAAAGGTTGCAGGTATTGAGTACGATCCAAACAGAAGCTCAAATATTGCACTAATTCATTATGTTGATGGCGAAAAACGATATATCATTGCGCCACTAAAACTAAAGGTTGGAGATGTTATTTTTTCCGGACCTGAATCAGATATTACTATTGGGAACTGTTTGCCACTGATAAACATTCCAGTTGGTTCAACCGTTCACAATATTGAGTTAAAAGCTGGTAAGGGCGCACAAATGGTTCGCTCAGCAGGCGGAAGTGCTCAGTTGATGGCTAAAGAAGGCAATTTTGCAACATTACGTTTACCCTCTGGCGAAATGAGAATGGTACGAATTGAATGTCGTGCTACCATTGGTCAGGTTGGAAATCTGGATCACCAGCATGTTCGTATCGGTAAAGCCGGTCGTAAAAGACATATGGGCGTCCGACCAACGGTTCGTGGTTCTGTTATGAATCCCAATGACCATCCACATGGTGGTGGTGAAGGAAAAGCTCCAATTGGACGTTCCGGACCAGTAACACCTTGGGGTAAACCAACAATGGGCTATAAAACACGTGCGAAAAACAAACCTTCCGATAAATATATCGTAAGATCAAGAAATAAAAAATAAACAATCAAAAGTTAATAAATCGAGAGGAGGTTGAATTATGGGTAGATCATTAAAAAAAGGACCTTTCGTTGACGCGAAGTTACTTAAACGAATAGAAGCCATGAACGAAAAGAGTGAACATACTGTGCTGAAGACCTGGTCAAGAAGCTCCACACTTTTCCCGCAAATGGTAGGACACACGATCGCAGTTCACGATGGCAGAAAACATGTGCCAGTGTATGTTACCGAGGATATGGTAGGTCACAAACTCGGAGAGTTTGCACCAACCAGAACCTTTAGAGGTCATGCTGGCGAAAAGAAAACTAAATTAAGATAGCTAAAAGGAGGTAAACCAATGGAAGCAAGAGCGACAGCCAAATATGTACGTGTTTCATCCAGAAAAGCTAAATTAGTAGCTGATTTAATTCGGGGAAAAAGCATGGGCGAAGCATTAAGCATTTTAGCATTAACCCCTAACAAGGCGGCAAAGATTATTGACAAAGTTGTTAAATCTGCTTTGGCGAATGCTGAAAATAATTTTAATTTGAATCCTGAAAACTTGTATGTCGATCAGATATTTGCAAATCAGGGACCAACATTGAAAAGATTCAGAGCGGGTGCGCAGGGACGTGCAACAGTTATTAGAAAAAGATCGTCTCATATTACAGCCGTATTAAAAGAAAAAGAGTAAGGAGGAAATATATTTGGGCCAAAAAGTCAATCCTCATGGATTAAGAGTTGGAATTATTAAGGACTGGAATGCAAAATGGTTTGCTAACAATAAAGATTTTGCAGATTGTTTGATTGAAGATCACGATATTCGTAAATATATTAAAGTAAATCAATACCAGGCAGGCATCTCTAAAATTGTCATCGAGCGTTTTGGTAGCAAGGTAAAGATTCATATCTATACCGCAAAACCAGGGATGATCATCGGCAGAGGTGGCGCAGGCATTGATGCTTTACGTCTTGAACTTGAAAAAATGACTAAAAAAACTGTGTTTATCAATATCGTAGAAGTTAAAAATGTTGATGTCGATGCACAGCTCATTGCAGAAAATATTGCTGCACAACTAGAACGACGGATTTCTTTCCGACGTGCCATGAAACAAACAATGCAACGTACCATGCGTGCCGGTGCCAAGGGCATCAAAACCGCAGTTGCAGGTCGATTAAATGGTGCTGAAATGGCAAGAAATGAACATTATTCCCAAGGTAATGTGCCACTGCAAACATTACGAGCTGATATAAACTATGGATTTGCCGAAGCTGATACCACTTATGGTAAATTAGGGGTTAAGGTTTGGGTTAATAAGGGTGAAATTTTAACTGGACGTGAAGATGTTCTGGCTATTGCAGCCGAAGACGACGCTAAAGCTAAAAAACAAACTCATCGAAAGGCTCCTGCTAAAAGGACAGAAAACTAAGAGAGGAGGATAACGCATATGTTAATGCCTAAACGTGTAAAACGTAGAAAACAACATAGAGGTCGAATGAAGGGGAAAGCACTTCGTGGTAACAAAATTACTTATGGAGATTATGCTATCCAGGCTCTTGAGCCGGCATGGATCACTGCTAACCAAATTGAAGCAGCCCGTGTTGCCATGACCAGATATATTAAAAGGGGTGGTAAGGTTTGGATCAAAATCTTCCCAGATAAGCCTGTTACACAAAAACCCGCAGAAACTCGAATGGGTTCCGGTAAAGGTTCACCAGAGTTTTGGGTCGCAGTGGTAAAACCAGGCAGAGTTATGTTTGAGATTGCAGGGATTCCTGAGGATATGGCCAGGGAAGCCATGCGTCTTGCCCAGCATAAACTGCCAATAAAAACAAAGTTTATCACTCGTAAAGATCAGGAAGAACTAGAAGTGGGTGATGAGTCATGAAACCAATAGAAATAAGAGAATTAACGACCGTAGAATTAGAAACAAAACTGGGAGATCTCAAGGTGGAATTATTCAACCTGAGATTCCAACATGCCACCGGCCAGTTGGAAAACCCAATGCGCATCAAAGAAGTAAAAAAGACTTATGCACGTATTAAGACAATTATGCAAGAACGTGCCATGCAGTCTCTTGAAGCATAGTAAACCAATAGATAAGGAGGTTTAGCTTATGGAAGAAAGAAGTTACAGAAAAACTCGTGTCGGAAAGGTTGTTAGTGATAAAATGGATAAAACCATTGTCGTCACTGTTGAATCCTTTATCAAACATCCGTTATATAAAAAGCGAGTAAAAAGAACTGTGAAATTTAAAGCCCATGACGAACAAAATGCATGTAATATCGGGGATAGCGTTAAAATAATGGAAACACGACCCCTCAGCAAAGATAAACGCTGGAGATTAGTAGAAATCATAGAGAAAGCGCTATAAGCAAGTGCTTAAAAGGAGGTATTTCGGATGATTCAACAAGAAACTAGACTAAAAGTAGCTGATAATACCGGTGCAAAAGAATTACTGTGCATCCGAGTTCTTGGTGGTTCCGGTCGTCGATATGCAAATATTGGTGATGTCATCGTGTGTGCTGTTAAAAGTGCCGCACCTGGTGGCGAAGTTAAAAAAGGCGATGTGGTTAAAGCTGTTGTCGTTAGAACAAAAAGCGGAATTCGAAGAGACGATGGAAGTTACATCAAGTTCGACCAAAATGCAGCGGTTCTTATAAAGGACGATAAAAACCCAAAAGGTACACGAATTTTTGGACCTGTCGCAAGAGAGCTAAGGGACAAGAAATACATGAAAATCGTATCTTTGGCTCCTGAAGTACTTTAGTTAGGAGGAAATGAAAGATGCATATTAAAAAAGATGATATCGTAATGGTTATTTCCGGTAAGGACAAAGGCAAAAAGGGAAAAGTAATTCAATCTTATCCCAGAGAAGCAAAAGTTCTTGTGGAAAATGTAAATATGGTCACAAAACATCAAAAACCAACACAACAGATGCAACAGGGTGGTATTGCACAACAAGAAGGTAAATTAGAAGCTTCTAACGTGTTAATATACTGTGCTAAATGTGAAAAAGGTGTGAGAACTGGTCATAAATTTTTAAATGATGGAAAAAAAGTAAGATACTGCAAAAAATGCAACGAAACATTTAGCAATTAATTTCGGGAAGGAGGACAAATATGCCCAGATTAAAAGATAAATACCTTACTGAAGTGGTTCCGGCGATGATGGAAAAATTTCAATATAAAAATATCATGGAAGTTCCTAAACTTGAAAAAGTTGTTCTCAACATGGGTTTAGGAGATTGCAAAGAAAACTCTAAAGCTTTGGAGGCTGCGGTTATTGACCTTGGTATCATTGCCGGTCAAAGACCAGTGATTACTAAGGCAAAGAAATCAGTTGCCAACTTTAAAGTCCGAGAAGGCATGAACATTGGAGCAAAAGTAACGATAAGAAGTGTCCGGATGTATGAATTTACTGATAAGTTATTCAATGTTGCCCTTCCTCGAGTACGTGACTTCAGAGGTCTGTCAAATAAATCATTTGATGGTCGAGGCAATTATGCATTCGGGATTAAAGAACAACTTATTTTTCCTGAAATTGACTACGATAAAGTAGAACAAGTCAGAGGGATGGACATTATGTTTGTCACAACGGCAAAAACAGATGAAGAAGCTCACGAACTGTTAAGACTGCTTGGCATTCCATTCAGTAGAGCATAAGGAGGATGGTATAGTGGCAAAAAAATCAATGAAAGAAAAACAACAGAAGAAACAAAAGTATTCGACTCAAGAATATACCCGATGTCGAATTTGTGGACGACCACATTCTGTTTTAAAAAAATTCGGGGTTTGTCGTATTTGTTTCAGAGAATTAGCATATAAAGGGGAAATCCCCGGCGTTAGAAAAGCAAGCTGGTAAAACAAACTAGCAAAGAGAAAAGGAGGTAACGAGTATGGTCATGACTGATCCCATTGCGGATATGTTAACACGCATCAGAAATGCAAATGATGCAGGTCATAAAGCTGTTGAAATGCCTGCTTCTAAAGAAAAGAAAGCAATTGCTCAAATTCTTTTAGAAGAAGGATATATAAATAAAGTCGATTACATTAGCGATGAAAAACAGGGGTTGATAAAAATCACTCTGAAATACGGAGAAAATAAAAGCCGTGTCGTTGCGGGTATTAAGAGAATATCTAAACCTGGACTTCGAGTTTATGCAGGAAAAGAAGAAGTGCCAAAGGTCTTAAATGGTCTTGGTATTGCGATCGTTTCTACATCAAAAGGCGTAATGACAGATAAAAAAGCAAGAAAAGCCGGCGTTGGCGGCGAAGTGATATGTTACGTTTGGTAACAATTTAAGACAGGAGGTAGAAAGATGTCAAGAATAGGGAAAGCACCTGTTGTGATCCTCCAGGGCGTAGACGTTAAAAAAGACGGTCATACCCTAACTGTTAAAGGTCCACTGGGACAACTGGTTAGAACATTTCATCCTGATATGGACATTGATGTTCAAGAAAAAGAAGTCATCGTCACACGACCATCAGAAAGTAAGCTGCATAAATCACTTCATGGTTTAACACGTGCTTTAATTAATAATATGGTTACAGGCGTAAATACTGGCTTTGAAAAAAGATTGGAAATCAGTGGCGTCGGTTACAGAGCAGAGAAAAAAGGGAATAAATTGGTTATGAACCTCGGTTTTTCACATTCAGTCGAAATGGAAGATCCAGAAGGTATTGAAACCATTCCGGAAACAAATACCAAGGTACTTGTTAAAGGAATCAGCAAGGAAGCCGTTGGCGCTCATGCTGCCAATATCCGTGCAAAACGTCCACCAGAACCTTATAAGGGCCATGGCGTGCGTTATTCCGATGAAATCGTCAGACGTAAAGAAGGTAAAACAGGGAAATAAACCCTGCTAACCAGACAAAGATAACGAAGGGAGTGAAATTCGATGATTAAAAAACCAATTAAAAATAAATTGCGTATTGCACGTCACTATCGAGTCAGAAATAAAATTTCTGGTACTGAATTGAGACCGCGCTTAAACGTATTTAGAAGTAATAAAAATATTTATGCTCAAATTGTTGATGATACTAAAGGTATCACATTGGTTTCAGCTTCTTCCAATGATGCAGATCTTAAGGGTCAGGTAACAAACGGAGGAGATAAAGCAGCTGCTAAAGCTGTTGGTCAGGCAGTTGCAAAAAAAGCTCTTGAAAAAGGGATTGAAGTCGTTGTTTTTGATAGAGGCGGCTATGTTTACCATGGTCGAGTAAAAGAATTGGCTGAAGGCGCTCGTGAAGCCGGTCTGAAATTCTAAGTAAAGGAGGTCATTTGATGCAAAACAAAAAAATCGATCCAAGTACATTAGATTTGAAGGAAAAAGTTGTCTCCATTAACCGGGTTACAAAGGTTGTTAAGGGCGGTCGTAACTTCAGATTCAGTTGTCTTGTGATTGTTGGAGATGAAAATGGTCATGTTGGCGTTGGTAAAGGAAAAGCAATGGAAATTCCGGATGCTATTCGTAAAGGTATTGACGCAGCAAAGAAAGCATTAATTAAAGTACCAATGGTTGGGACAACGATACCACATTTAATTAACGGCGAATCCGGTGCAGGTCATGTATTACTTAAACCTGCTGGAAAAGGTACTGGCGTTATTGCCGGTGGCCCTGTTCGTGCAGTACTTGAATTAGCTGGTATCAGAGACATTCGAACAAAATCTTTGGGATCAAACAATGCCCGTAATATGGTCGATGCTACAATGGCAGGCCTTGCTGGATTAACAACCCTTGAACAGGTTGCAGCAAAACGTGGTAAAAAGCCTGAAGAAATATTAGGTTAGGAGGAATCATTATGGCTAAGAAATTAGAAATTACATTGAAAAAAAGCCTCATTGGCCGCAATCAGAAACAACGCGCAAACATTCAGGCTTTGGGTCTTAGAAAAATTCGTCAAACTGTGATACATAATGATACTCCACAAATTCGTGGCATGATTCATCTAACAGATTTCATGCTCACAGTTAAAGAAGTATAGGAGGTGTCAATTATGAAGTTACATACTTTAAGTCCAGCACCCGGTTCTAAAAAGACACCAAAACGTAAGGGACGCGGTACTGGTTCTGGTCTTGGAAAAACTGCTGGTCGTGGACAAGATGGTCAAAAATCTCGTTCCGGCGGGGGCGTAAGACCTGGTTTTGAAGGCGGGCAAATGCCCTTAGCCAGACGTTTACCAAAACGTGGTTTTTCAAATGCGCGGTTTAAGAAAACTTATTCCATCGTCAATGTTGGAGAACTAAATGTTTTTGATGCAGACACTGTCATTACACCGGAATTAATGCTTGAATATGGTTTCATCCGTAAATTGCGAGATGGATTGAAAATCCTTGGAAACGGGGAAGTTGAGAAAGCTTTTATTGTAAAAGCTCATAAAATCAGCAAATCAGCTGAGGAGAAGATTCTCGCTGGAGGAGGAAAGGTAGAGGTGATCTAATATGATCGCTACCTTGAGGAATGCTTGGAAAATTCCGGATTTAAGACGTAAGATTATTATTACACTGGCATTATTGTTTGTTTATCGTTTAGGGGCTTATATACCGGTTCCTTTTATTGATACTGCTCAGTTAAGTCAGCTTGTCAGCGGCGGCGGAATTTTCGGTTTATTTGATATTATTTCCGGAGGGAACTTTGGTAATTTTACGATATTTGCCATGAGTATCACTCCTTATATTAATGCCTCGATTATTATGAATCTTTTGGCCTTTGCCATTCCAGCTCTTGAAAGACTTCAAAAAGAAGGTGAAGAAGGCCGCAAGAAACTTGCACAGTATACCCGGTATCTTACCATTTTCCTGGCTTTGATTCAGGCCTTGGGCATGAGTTTATCCTTCGGGGACCTTTTACTTGAAAAGACACCGTACACCATCTTCGTCGTGGTCTTAAGCATTACAGCAGGAACAGCGTTTCTAATGTATTTAGGGGAACAAATTACGGAGAATGGTATTGGAAACGGTATTTCACTGATTATTTTTGTCAGTATTATTTCCCGTATTCCTTCAGGAATTTTACAAATGTATAAATATGTGACCGTTGGCACTTTATCAATTATTAGCCTGTTACTATTTATTGTATTCATCGTTGTCATTGTTTTGGCAGTGGTGGCAGTTCAAGAAGGTCAACGAAAAATTCCGGTTCAATATGCAAAACGTGTTGTTGGCAGGAAAATGTATGGTGGTCAAAGCACGCACATTCCAATGCGTGTAAATATGGCTGGGGTTATTCCGATAATCTTTGCCAGCTCATTAACACTATTTCCGGCAACGCTGGCAAGCTTTTTTCAAGGTTCACCTTTCGCAACTTGGGTTTCAGTCAATTTTGCATGGGGATCATGGATGACAAATATCATTTATATTGTATTAATTATTGCATTTACGTATTTTTATACGGCTGTAACATTTAATCCTTATGATGTTGCTGAAAACATTAAAAAACAAGGCGGTTACGTTCCTGGGATTAGACCTGGAAAACCAACCGTTGAATATTTTACAAGAATTATGAACCGTTTAACTTTATTCGGCGGAACATTTTTAGCAGTCATTGCTGTTATTCCTATTTTTATAGGAAATATCATGGGTGTCAATCTTCAATTTGGGGGAACAAGTCTTCTGATTATTGTTGGGGTAGCCCTGGAAACAGTAAAACAAATTGAAGCTGAAATGTTGATGAGGCATCATCAGGGATTTTTGAAATCTTAAAAACAAACTGGAGAAGAATTAAAAATGAGAATTGTATTATTAGGACCTCCGGGTGCAGGTAAAGGGACACAGGCTAAACGCATTTGCGAAAGCTACAATATCCCTCATATTTCAACCGGAGACATTTTTAGAGAAAACATGAAAAATGATACTCCCCTTGGTCAAAAAGCCAAAGAGTACATGCATAATGGACTTCTTGTTCCAGATGAACTGGTCGTTGAAATGGTAGCAGATCGCCTCACACATGAGGATGTCTTAAATGCCGGATATGGCTATTTATTGGATGGATTTCCCAGGACTGTAAATCAGGCTGCTGCACTTTGTGAAATTAACGCAAAAAAAGACTGTGAATTGGATTTCGCTATCAATCTGGATGTCCCATCGGATATTTTGATTGAACGTGTTATAAATCGCAGGATTTGTCCTAAATGCGCTGCAACCTATCATTTAAAGTATAATAAACCTAAGGTTGAGGGGATCTGTGATTTTGATGGAACGGCTCTGCATCAGCGAGACGATGATCAAGTTGAAACAGTTAAAAAGCGAATTGAAATTTATGAAGAACAGACAGAACCACTGATTGGATTCTATGAAGATAAACAAAAGATTATTAATATTAATGGACTGCAACATATGAAAGATGTCTTTAAAGATATTGAGGAAGTCCTGAGTGGAGTTAATTAAGCATGATAACCATAAAATCCCAAAAGGAAGTTGATCTCATGAGGCATGCCGGCGGCATTGTTGCCGGTGCTCACGACCTCGTGGGTAAAATGATCAAGCCAGGAGTAACAACCCAGGAATTGGACAGAGCTGTTGAAAAATACATTCGAGATGCTGGTGCATTACCAACGTTTAAGGGCTATAATGGGTTTCCAAATTCCATTTGTGCTTCCGTGAACGAAGAAGTCGTTCATGGAATTCCACAAAAACGTAAATTACTTGAAGGCGATATTATCAGCATTGATATTGGTGCTACCTTTAAAGGCTATGTCGGTGATGCAGCAGTAACACACGGTGTTGGCACTATCTCAGACGAGGCCCAAAGACTGATTGATGTTACTCGGGAATCTTTTTTTAAAGGGATTGCTTATGCCAGAGATGGATATAGATTGTCGGATATTTCCAATGCAATCCAGACCTATGTCGAAGACAATGGTTTTTCTGTTGTTAGAGACTATGTAGGTCATGGTGTTGGAAGTAAAATGCATGAAGATCCTCCCATCCCAAATTATGGAGCTAAAGGTCGGGGTCCACGCCTAAGACAGGGGATGACATTAGCCATTGAACCAATGGTGAATATTGGAACCTATGATGTTGTTATGCTGGATAACGACTGGACCGTTGTGACAACAGATGGTAAACTGTCTTCCCACTTTGAACACACATTGCTCATTACCGGAACCGGTGATCCTGAACTTCTGACGGTACTTCAGGTTGGTGAATAAATGAATGATTTTATAATTGGACAGGTGGTTCGCTCTAATGCTGGCCGTGATAAGGGCCAGTTTATGGTGGTTGTAGAAGTGGTGGATGAAAATTTTACACTTGTATGTAATGGCAAACTTCGCAAAGTCAATAATCCAAAGAAAAAAAAGATTAAGCACTTAGCGAAGACCAATCACATTGTTATAGAAATTCAGGAAAAAATATTAAATGGAAAAAAGATAACAAACGCTGAGATAAGAAAAATACTCGAGTCCTATCGTACACCAGAAGGTGTAGGGAATAAGAATCGTGAGGAGGTTTGATCAATGGCCAAGAAAGATGTTATCGAGGTTGAAGGATCTGTTATTGAGTCCTTACCGAATACTATTTTTATAGTAGAATTGGAAAATGGACATCAGATAACCGCTCATATTTCAGGTAAGCTGCGTATGAACTATATTAGAATTTTACCTGGTGATAAGGTAGTTGTTGAATTATCCCCATATGATTTGACCCGTGGGCGTATCGTATGGCGTGGAAAAGGGAAATCATAAAGGAGGATATT
>NZ_DATCHP010000019.1:0-8643 GCF_036508315.1 Acetobacterium sp.
CAGTGGTTTACTGATAAATCTATTATAAAGGTGCCCTGTGATTACCCCAAGTTATTTTAGCAAAAAATGATCAAAACCAAAGGAGTATGGAGTTCATTAATTCTTTACTGGTGATAATTTCTAACTGGTGATAACTTTAATTATCACTTGCTGGTGATAATTAAAGGATTTTTTGACAACATGAACCATGAGTGGATTATGAAATTCATAAACCATCGAATTGGTGATGTAAATGTATACAGACTGATTGCGAGATTTCTTAAGTCCGGACTCGTTGAGAACGGGAAACATAAGGAAACGCCGATCGGCGCCCCACAGGGCGGGCTGATTTCTCCAATTTTAGGGAATATATATCTACACTATGCGCTGGATTTATGGTTTGAAAAAGTAGTGAGAAAACACTGCTCCGGTGATGCATATATGGTTAGGTACGCTGATGATTCAGTGTTTTGTTTTCAGTACGAAAATGAAGCAAAAGCCTTCTACGAACAGCTAAAGGAAAGACTTGCAAAGTTCAACTTAGAAGTGGCAGAAGATAAGACGAAAATTATTAAGTTTGGAAGGTTTGCAGAAGCTGATCGGAAGAGAACCGGAGAAGGAAAACCTGAGACATTTGATTTCCTAGGATTTACGCATTATTGCAGTAAAAGTGCGAAGGGATATTTTCGAGTTAAACGAAAAACTAGTAAAAAGAAATACAACGCTAGTTTGAAGAAAGTCAAGGAATGGCTAAGAAAGAATCTTACAACACCGGCAGTGTTGGTAATGAAGATGCTTACAGTAAAACTAAACGGCTATTACAGGTATTATGGAATAACAGATAATTCTCAAATGATAGCCATGTTTGGAGATGAAGTAAGGAAATTTCTGTATAAAATGTTCAACAGAAGAAGCCAGAAGAAAAGCATGAACTGGGATAAGTACGTGTTATTTCTGAAGCGCTATCCACTTCCGAAACCAAAAATATATGTAAGCATCTTTGAACTGAGGCAAGAAATTAGCTATACAGTGTAAATGATAGTATGAGGAGCCGTGTGCGTTAATTGCGCAAGCACGGTTCTGGGAGGAGCGTAAAGCCAATCACTTTAGAGAGGTTTACGTTTACTCGACCAAAAAAAATAAAGTGTTTATTCATTCCCTCGATTTCTTAATCCGAGGGAATGTTTATTTATCAGGGTGTGTCCCACCGGCACCTTAAAAGAAGGCTTTGCAGGAATTAAAACGGTGCCCATGAATACCACGAAAACCGAATCAACCTGCGGCTACTGTTCCCCCGTGTTTTTTTTAGGTTGCGGGTTATAAATCATCGGGTGATTAATCGCATTTTAAGGGGGTATAAGTTAAAGATAAGGACAGTCTATGGAAATATTTTTTGGAGAGTCGAAAATAAAAATATATGGAGGATGAATGATGCTATTTAAAAACAGAAAAGATGCCGGAATCAAACTTGCACAGGCCCTGGAAAAATACAAAGATGAGGATGCAATTGTATTAGCATTGCCCAGAGGCGGCGTTGTCCTGGGAGAAGAAATTGCAAATAAACTGCATGCTCCCCTGGATATTCTTTTAACTAAAAAGATCGGCCATCCCATGAATAGTGAATATGCTATCTGTGCCATCACTGAAGATGGCGATCCGATCTGCAATTCAGCTGAAGTTGAAAAGGTCGATCCCGAATGGCTGGCAGAAGAAATAAGAAAAGTCCGAAGTGAGATCAAAAGGCGCAGAAAAATGTTTCTGGGGGGAAAAGCACTGCAACCTGTTGCAGGAAAAACTGTGATCATCGCAGATGACGGCATTGCCACAGGACTAACAATGATAGCAGCCATCGATGAGATAAAAAAACGCAAGCCAAAAAGACTGGTTATCGCGATTCCGGTAACTCCCTATGATACCGCTCAAAGACTGATATCAATGGTGGATGAGTTGGTGTCCCTGGATATAGACCCTAACTATCGGGGTGCGGTTGGGGCATATTACGAGGATTTCACCCAAGTTGAAGATAGTGAAGTCATTTCGATCTTAAAATCTTTTGAAAACAAGGGAGGATTTTGACATGAATAAAAAGGAAGCGATAGAAAAAATCGTAAATATCCCGGATGGACAAGTAAATATGATCGGTTCCCTGGAAATTCCTGCAGGAGCAACAGGAATAGTGGTGTTTGCCCATGGCAGCGGCAGCAGCAGACACAGTCCGCGCAACAATTATGTAGCAGCGATACTGAGAAGTCATGGCCTTGGTACTTTGCTCTTGGATTTACTTACGGTTGGGGAAGACACGGATTATGAAATGCGTTTTAATATCAATTTACTGGCACGCCGGATGCTCTCCACCACAAAATGGTTACAGGAACAGGATGACACAAACCGGCTCAATATCGGATATTTCGGTGCCAGTACAGGGGCTGCGGCAGCATTACAAACGGCAGCAATATTGGGAGATCAGATAAGTGCCATTGTCTCCAGAGGAGGGCGGCCTGACCTGGCATGGCCTTACCTTAAAAATGTAAAATCGCCGACGCTTCTGTTGGTAGGCGGCAATGATGGCGTTGTCATAGAATTAAACAAAAAAGCTTATAATGAAATAAATGCGGTTAAACAAATGGATGTTATTCCTGGAGCCACCCATCTTTTCGAAGAACCGGGGACATTGGAAACTGTTGCTGAATTGGCTGCCAATTGGTTTGTAAAATATTTATTTAGACATAAGCCGGAGTGACGTCTCTGCCTGGAAAAAAGATTTATTAGTAGATTGACGATAGAGCACAAAAACCCTGTAAACCCCTTAGAAAGGAGTTGCAGGGTTTTATTTTGAGACTAAGAAGTGGGGCCGTTTCGAGTGTCTTAGTTTGTAAAGATGCCAGGCAGCGTTTAAAACATTCTCAGGCAGGCAAAAAAAGGCAAACGAAATTCCGCTTTATTTGCCAAGGAGAATGGAATGTATTTCAACGCCATAGCGGCGTATCATATCCTGTTTTGCCTGGTGGTAGGCTGCTTTTCGTCCCTTCTTGGAGGTGCGGTCAATATAGAAATGTGCCAGTTCATCAGCGATAACATCTAAAAGCAGTTCCGCGAGGAGGAGGCGAGCCCCATCGGTGAATTGGCCTTTTCCATCCACATAAAGGCGGACAGTGGGTGCCTCTGTATTGATTAAAATAAGGCGTTCTTCATGGTTGTAAATGGCTCGATCGATGTCATTTCCAAGATTTCGCAGTTCATATCCTCTGAACATGGCTCTGGAATCATCCATATCATTGGAAGCGGTGGGGGTTTCTGAAAGAGCTTCCGGCTCTTTTTCAGAAGCATTCTCTGATATGACAATCTCACAGAAGGCAGTGTTGTCTCCAGAAGTGACCCTTAAAGTTCCCTTCGCCGCTATCTCATCACCGGTAACGGTGAACATCAGTCGCCCGTCTTTTGGAATTTCAGCTATTGGCATGGTCATCGGAGAGGGGGTGATATTCCAGGTGGATGGGAGATCGTATATAAAGGAAAGAATTTCCTGGTTTCCCAGCTGATTTGGGTCAGCAAAAAGGGTGATATGAAATGGCTGCACTGCACTGCGGTAATAAAACCCAAAGCCAAACCTCAGGGCCTTAGGTTGCTCCGGTTTATTTCCCTGGGATTTTTGATACCGGGGGAGGCGGATATTCAGCTCTTCCACAGCGATCCGGTTCATTTTATCCAGAACGGAATCAACCAGAATATTAGTGCGCTGGGAGACCCTGGCATGGTCAACATGGCTTAAACGCAGCTGCTCGCTTTTTACGGTATTGACGAGGATCAGGCTCACAGCATCAGAAAATGCTTCAACAAAAGGTTCTTTCCGATTGAGACCTTCCCGTTCATCACTGATGATCGGATGCCCCTGGGCAAGCATTTGGGATAAACCGTCACAGACCACGGTTCCGAAAAGAAATTCCGTTCCCAGCTGGTTTTCAAATTGAAAGAACTGGCAGTCGAACACCGCTGTACCGGATATGATCAACAGCCCATTTGTCCGTTGATCTCCCTTGGTTACCAGCTCGGTGTCCTTTGCCTTTTTCAGTGTCATGCTGAATGTATAATTCTGCCCCTGGTAGCTGAAACTGCCAAACTCATCCGGCCCAATCAGTACATCCGATTCCGGTTCCTGATAAATCAGCGTTTCCGGGGTTCTTGATTTCCATGGCCGGTTGAGGTCTGTCATTCCCACATTTCTCCGGGATAAGATATCCCTAAGGTAGATATTGTTCGATATCGATGTCAGCAGCGATTGAAAATGGGAAATGCTCACCTGCTGGTTTTCGACGACAATGCTGACCCGTGTTCCGTTACCATCTTGCGGAACATCAAGCTGGACATAATCCCCGGTTTCCGCAGCTCTTGCTCCTTCGCCATCGTCAAACAGATATTCTCCAGAGCCGGCCCGGTATAGGTCGATCCGATTGGCCCGGCCTTCTTTGATTGTTTCAATCCATCCGTGTCCCAACCCATAAATTGCCTGTTTCATCCCCCGTCCAAAATAACCCCGGCCACCGGCTTCGCCCCGAGCGAGGCTGCTGTAAGCACCGCCATAGGCAAGTACCAAATGAAGCCGATCGGAGGTCATTCCTTCGGCCTGATCTGACACAGTTATGAAAGCGCCGTTCTGATGTCTTTCATAACTGATTGTAATCTTTCCGGTAACAGTTATGCCCCTGCTTTCCAATCGTGAATAACTGTCATCACAGTTTGTAATGAGCTCTACCAGTGCTTTTTCGATCGAAGCAAAACGTCTGGAATCGATGTCAATAACTCGCTGATCTACCGGTAATACAGATATCGTCATGATTATCACCCTCTTCTTTAAAATGATAAAATATAGCTGTATTGTACCATAAATTCTTATAATAATGGTTAAGCAATCCCAATACATGACGATATACTTATAAGGGTGTTTGCGAAAACCTGGAGGTCATCGGTTCCAGTACATATTTCACTGATTTTTCCATATTATACTGAGGTAAAAAGTTGGAACGAAAGATTGTTATAAAAAATCTTAAACAGCCTAATGGGGTAGCCTTAATGAAATTTTATACTATATTTGATGTTATTAAAAAAATGAATGAATCAAGTGAAGAAATGACAATCCTGAAATATGAAAATATGATGTCAGTTATGTTTGCATCTCCGCTTTTATTTTTTGGCGCAATAGCGAACTTTTTGAGTTTGTACTTTATATTTCACCATGATTTGACAACTACAGCGATTAACAGTTTTGTTTTACTGGGGTTCTCAATGGTATTTGAAATTTTATCAAGGGTATCCAATAACGAGCGATTTAAATCATACATATTCACCTTTCTTTTTTCTACTTTATTGGCCTTTCTAGTGGTACGTTATTATTTTCTGCTTGGCCCTTCATTATGGACGGTATCGCTCATCATGGTTATGATAGCAATGGGACGGCTCAAAAAAACCATGCTGATTGCACTTTCATTAACTATTTTTGTAATGGGCGGTTATGTTTGGTATGAATCCGATCCTTTCCAATTCGGAATAACGTATTATATAACACAGAGTATTTCATTCGCAATGTTATTTGTCGTTGCTTTTGTCATTCATAGAATTAATACCGATCGTTATTATCGGATTAATAAACAATTTAAAGAAGCTATACTAAAAAATAGAGAGATTACAGCTTTAAATAAAGAGATTACAACCTCGGAAGAAAAAGTCAATCATCTTGCTCATCATGACCATTTAACAGGGTTGCCTAATCGATTATTGTTATCGAAACAGCTGAATCGTGCCATAGTTTCATCCAATCCTTTGGAAAAAACATTAACAATCATGTTTCTGGATCTGGATGATTTTAAAATGATTAATGATACCATGGGACATGATATAGGTGACCAGTTATTGGTGGAAATAGCTAACAGATTGGTTAATACTCTGCGAAAATGTGATACTGTTGCCAGGATTGGCGGCGATGAATTCGTGATCTTTATTGAAGATGTTGAAGATATGGACTATCTCAAAAGAGTATCGGAAAAGATTCTTAAATGTTTCGATGAACCTGTTCGGCTAAATAATCAGGACTGTTTTGTGACGATCAGCATGGGTATTGCGATCTACCCAACGGATGGTGAAAATGCGGAAACCTTGCTTAAAAATGCAGATACTGCCATGTATATGGCTAAGGGAAAAGGCAAGAATCAATGGGTGCTCTGCAACCCTTTAATGAAAACTAAAATTGTTGAAACAATGAGAATGACCAATAGTTTATACCGAGCCTTGGAACGAGATGAGCTGGAACTTTATTATCAGCCCCAGGTGTGCTCCACGTCCGATGAAATAGTGGGATTGGAAGCCTTAATACGATGGAATCATCCTGGATTAGGTCTGGTTTTGCCCGGGGAATTTATTTCCATTGCTGAGAAAACGGGTTTGATTATTCCAATTGGAGATTGGGTATTACGGACGGCATGCAGTCAGAATAAGGCATGGCAGGATGCCGGTTTGCCTCGAATTCGTATGGGCGTGAACCTTTCTGTGAAACAATTTCAAAATGACAGCCTTGTCACTGATGTGAAACAAATTTTAAAGGAAACAGGCCTGGACTGTCAATACCTGGAACTGGAAATTACTGAAAATGCTGCCATAATGGGAAAAGCTTATATTATTGAGACATTAGATGTCTTTCAAAAGTGGGGTATTCATATTGCAATCGACGATTTTGGAACGGAATATTCTTCTTTGAATTATTTAAAACAATTGCCTGTGGACAGAATTAAAATTCCGATGACATTTATCCAGGGGATTGATGTCAACACGAAAGATGAGGCAATTACGAAATCTCTGATTGTATTGGCTAAAAGCATGGGATTAGGCGTCATTGCAGAAGGTGTCGAAACAAAGGGTCAGCTTGATTTTTTAAATCAGCGCATGTGTGATAACATACAGGGGTTTTATTATCATAAGCCTATGCCAGCTTGTGAGATGGAGGAATTATTAAAAAAACAAATTATATAATGAATAAACCATGAAAAAATCCCGTTAAAGTTGTGGCCATCGGATTAATAAGGTACAATAGGAGAGTGAAGATCGAAAAGATTAAGGAGTAAAATATGGAAGCAGGATTTAATAAATTACAGGATTTCATTTCAAATAGTCGAAATATCGTATTCTTTGGCGGGGCCGGGGTATCCACAGAAAGTGGGATTCCTGATTTTCGAAGTGTGGATGGTTTATACAATCAATCCTATAAATACCCGCCGGAAACCATTCTTTCTCATCAATTTTTCATGAAAAAAACACTGGATTTTTTTAATTTTTACAGAAATAAAATGTTGTTTTTAAATGCAAAGCCTAACAAGGCCCATGAAAAATTGGCTGAGCTGGAATCTTTAGGAAAGCTCAAGGCAGTGATTACCCAGAATATTGACGGACTCCACCAAATGGCGGGAAGTAAAAATGTATTGGAACTCCATGGTTCGGTCCTTCGAAATTATTGTATAAAGTGCCATACGTTTTATGACGTCACGGCTGTTATCAATGGCGAACCCATTCCAAAATGCACCTGCAGCGGTATCATCAAGCCGGATGTCGTCTTATATGGTGAAAGTCTGGATAGCAATACGATCAACCAATCAGTAAACGCCATTGCCAATGCAGATGTGCTTATTATTGGGGGAACATCTTTAGGTGTTTACCCGGCAGCAGGACTCATTGATTATTATAAAGGCAATAAACTGGTATTGATCAATAAAACTTCCACACCCATGGATACCAGAGCAAACCTTGTGATCAATGACAGCATTGGTGAAGTTTTGGGTAAAATTGAACTTTGAATATAAGCATTGATGGTTGCTGCTTAATAGAAATGTTGAATGGGTTCCATCAGATCTCCTAATAAGTGCTAAATAAAAGCACACCTCCAAATGTCAGATCCAAATCTGATAGCTGGAGGTGTGCTTTTTTTGATTAAATTGGTAAATTACTTTTCAGGAAGCTCGAAATGAGGTTTTTCGAAATCGAAAATTTTGGTCGCATCCGGTTCGTTGAGAAGGAACGCTTCCTTTTCGTCCCGTTCCATCTTAGGGAGGTCTTTTAAAATCAAACGGATGCTTTCTCCGGTTGTGCGATTGAAAACGGAAAAGGCCTGTTTTTCATTTTTTATAAACAGAAGATTTCCTTTTTTTCCAGTGCATCCAAGAACCACACGAATTCCATCAACGCTACAGGATTCATTCTCAGAAACACAAACGATGTCCTGGTTTTCTGTAAAATTAATGGGAAGAGCTTTAATGGCTTCCAGAGAAGCCCGGACACCAATGGCTAATCCCGGACAGTGATGTCCGTGATACTCAACACACTTATTCCATAATTGTTCGTCCATTTTAATTGATCTCCTAACTAGTTTTTAAAGCTATGAATAGGCGCAGGGATTTGTCCGCCGCGATTAATAAAAACAGAACAATCAAATTGATTGACTGCAATAATAGGGGCTCGACCAAGAAGGCCGCCAAATTCTGCCATATCACCAACTTTTTTTCCATGGACGGGAATGAGTCGAACACCGGTGGTTTTATTATTAATAACACCAATGGCGGCTTCATCAGCCAGAATCCCTGAAATAGTGGTGGCAGGGGTATCGCCGGGAATGGCAACCATATCAAT
>NZ_DATCHP010000020.1:0-3241 GCF_036508315.1 Acetobacterium sp.
CAGTCACAACAGGATCAGTCACAACAGGATCAGTCACAACAGGATCAGTCACAACAGGATCAGTCACAACAGGATCAGTCACAACAGGATCAGTCACAACAGGATCAGTCACAACGGGATCAGTCACAACAGGTGTAGTCGCAACAGGTGTTGCTGCAGTTGCTGTAGCAGGTGCAGTTGCTGCCGGTGTGGTTGTGGCCGCAAACACGCCAACGGTCGTAAACAATAAAAAAGAAACAATGGTAACAAACATAATTTTAAATTTCTTCATGGGGTACCTCCTAGGAATATAATAATCTCATAAATAAATCGGACTGCCCAGAATCATCATAAAGTTTCCTAATCTCTAATAAAGTTTAATTTGATACGGAATCGCTCTCATATAAGATTATAGTCATAATGATAAGGCACAATACTTAATAAATACATTAGTTGTACCAAGGATGTGAGGAAATGCTTAGTAAACATATTGTTTACAATAATAATACAAGTTGACGCTCATAAAAGAACATTGATTGTGGGTACAGCAGCAGGTGGAGCTGTAATTTCTCCTGTCGCGACAGCATCGGCAATTGGTGTTACATAATTGGCTGATCACTGCAACTAAAGTTGGTATTCGAATAATATCTTAAATTAGATAGTTGATTATCTATGCTGAAGTTTTTAGATATTGATGTAAATGGGAAAGATTTTTTTGACGTTAAAAAGACCGCTTTTCTAAATCAAAGCAGTCTTTTTAACTTGAAAAAATAGGTGCTTATTTTTTATTCAGTTTCCCATGTTAAAAGGTCTTTTATTCAAAAAAGTATTTGAAATGTTTATAAATACTATATTATGAGTAGCTTAAAAAGAAAGAGGAGTGATCGATTTGACCAATAATTTCACCCCGGATATGTTCGAAAAATTAATGAGTAAACTCGATGTACTTACAGTAACGGTCACTGCTCAAGCTGCAGTTATCACAAAACTTACTCAGGAAAAATCAGATTTGCTTGGCATGATTGACCAACTGAATGAGACAATTAAAACCCTGGAAGAACGTCTCAACAAAAACAGTTCTAAACCACCATCAAGTGATGGACTTAATAAGCCAAAGCCCAAAAGTCTGAGAAAGCCTTCCGGAAAAAAAGCAGGTGCTCAACCCGGGCATAAAGGAAAAGGACTTAATCTTATGAAGACACCGGTTGTTTCAGGACCAAAGAAGGCGCAGATACATTTGTGACAATCATGTCTTATCTCGGCACTGCCAATAAGCATGGAATAAATGCATACACGGCAATCGAACGTGCCTTAGTTGGTCAATCAGAAGCTATGTTATTTTCACAGGCGACTGAATAGTTACCTTATTTAAATGATTAATTGACCTTCTTATCTTTATTTGTATCTTCACCACTCAACTTCCAGTCGATGCGTCTAATATCAGTCTTTCCCTAAAACTTTTTCGATGAATAAACGTGTTATGTCAGGATCAAACTTGGTCCCGGAACATCGTTTGAGTTCATTGATGGCCTCTTCTTCACTTAATGCCCTTCGAAACGTCCAATCACTGGTCATTGCTTCAAATGCTTCAGCAACGGCGATAATCATTGACTCCAATAAAATTTCGTTTCTTTTCAGTCCTTTGGGGTAGCCCTCACCATCAACCTGTTCGTGATGTTGCAGCACCTGATCGGCTATTTTCGAAAATTCATTAACTGAGCTTAATATTCGATACCCGATTTCCGGGTGCCTTTTGATGTCCTGCCATTCATCCGGTCTTAATTCTCTGGGAGTATTCAGAATTTTATCATCAATGCCGATTTTTCCGATATCATGCATCAGCCCTGCTGTTCTAATCTGATTAACATCATCCTTGCTAAAATCCATTTCGGCTGCAATCGCTGCGCAAAGCGCGCCGACCCTGATCGAATGCAAATGCTCTCGCTGGCTTTTCTCATATAAGGTACTCATAATGAGTTCAATTGTTTTGCCCCGAATGCTGGGACTTTCATAAAGCTTGTCTCGATACATCCGATCTTCCGCTTTTTTGAATATGGCTTTAATATTTTCATCCTCCTTTTCCTTTGTTTCACAGCCAAAGGAAATTGAAATGCCGAAGCCGCCAATTTTTTCATTTGCGGACAAGTCCTTAATCCGTTCAATGATTTTCTCTGTTTCCGCGGCATTGGTTTTAGGTAAAATGATGACAAATTCATCCCCGCCATGCCGGGCAATGATGTCATCGATGCGGCATCCTTTTTTTATCACTTTTGCCGCTTTTTTAAGAAGTTCGTCACCCATAGCATGGCCAAAGGAATCATTGATTAGTTTTAAACCGTTAACATCTCCCATGATCAGGGACAACGGCAGGTTCCTTCTCGTATCCAGTCTTTTTAAATCTTCTTCGTAAAATCTCCGATTATAAAGCCCGGTGAGCTGGTCATAATAGCTTAAATACAGGATTTCTTTTTCGGATTTTTTTCTTTCAGTAATGTCCTGACCCTGACAAATAATTGAAACAGGCGTTAATCCATCTGAATCAAACACAATTGCTGTGTTCAACAAAAGGGTTCGAACAGAACCGTCAATATGCAGGATCTCAATTTCAATGGTGTCCCAGGAATTATCATCCAATGAATTTTTTATGCGATTGATTGATTCGTTTACCTTGTCAAGTGGAAAAAGAATGCTGATGGATTTTCCGAGAACCTCATCTTCACTATAGCCTGTTAAATTTTTAAAGGTACGATTGATTTGTTTGATATTCCATTGTTCATCAGAAATGATGATTGCCACATTGGAGTTGTTGAACAAATTGTTCAGATAGGCATTGGCCTTACTAAGTTCTGCCACACGTTTTTCTTTCTCTTCATTTTGAAAGGCAAGTTCTTTATTGGCAATGATTAGCTCGGCCGCCCGTTTTTCTTTCTCTTCATTTTCTTTTGCTTCTTTTATTGCTCTTTCTATGGAATGTTTCAATCGCCCCAGTTTATCTTTCGAAACATAATCGGTGGCGCCTTTTTTCAGAAGTTCCACAGCGGTTTCTTCCCCGATGAAACCGGATACACAAATAAACGGTGTCGCCGGGCATATTGATTTTACATGCTCTAATGCCACAAACCCATTAAAATCGGGCAACATAAAGTCAGCTAAAATCAGATCATATTTTTTTAAGGATAGTGCGGAAACAAATTCTTCTTCCTTCATCACAATATCCATTTTAATATCCGATTCAAAATTTTCACGCAGATACTCATAAATC
>NZ_DATCHP010000021.1:0-4273 GCF_036508315.1 Acetobacterium sp.
TATTTCGGTGACTTTAAAAACCCCTTTGGTTAATGTTCCGGTTTTATCAAACACAACGGTTTCCACATCATTCAGTGCTTCCAGATAGTTGCTGCCTTTTATGAGGATTCCTCTTTTAGATGCCCCTCCAATACCGCCGAAGAATCCCAAAGGGATTGATATCACCAGTGCACATGGGCAGGATACCACTAAAAATACCAGGGCTCTGTAAAGCCATTCAGAGAAGGTGGCTCCGGGAATCACCAGTGGCGGTATGGTTGCCAGGGCCAGGGCGCTAAAGACCACCACCGGCGTATAATACCTTGCAAATTTTGTGATAAACTGTTCTGTCGGTGCTTTCTTACTGCTGGCATTCTGAACCAAATCCAAAATTTTGGATACCGTTGATTCACCAAAATCTTTTGTTACTTCAACCGTCAACACACCATTTTTATTGATAAAACCGCTTAGTGCATCTTTTCCCGGCTCCAATTCCCGGGGAACGGATTCACCGGTCAGCGCTGAGGTATCAACCATTGAAATCCCGCCGATGACCTTGCCATCCAGGGGAATTTTTTCTCCCGGCTTTACCACAATAATATCGCCAATCTTTACATCTTCAGGAGCTACCTTTTTCAGTTCATCCCCGATCTGGAGATTGGCATAGTCAGGTCTTATATCCATTAATGAACTGATTGATTTTCTGGAGTGATCGACGGCCATGTCCTGGAATAGTTCACCAACCAGATAGAACATCATAACAGCCACACCTTCGGCATAATCGCCAATAAAGAAGGCCCCGATGGTGGCAACACTCATCAGAAAGTGTTCACTGAATACCTGGCCTCTGCTGATTCCCTTTACTGCCCGTAAAACAACATCCCCGCCGACAACGATATAACTTATTAAAAACAGGGTTAATTCCAGCCAATTCTGAAAATCGAAAATAATGCCTACTGCAAACAGCGACCCGCCGATGACAAGTTTAGTCAGCAGCTTTTTGCGAAAGCTGCCACTTTCCGGTTCGTCATCAGTAGCTTCCTGCCCATCTGTTTTCGCGGTATTTCCTTTAAGAACAACCCTGACATCCGGTTCATGCTTGTGCACAATGGATTTGACTTGTTCGATTATACTTTGGTCATCAATATCCGCTTCAATTTCTAAAATCAAAGCTTTATTTATGAAATTCAGGGTACCACTGACGCCGTTTAGCTCATTGACTTCGTATTCAATTTTGGCTGCGCAGTTGGCACAGCAAAGCCCTTCAAGTATCAGTTCCTTTTTTATCATCATTGGTCCTCCTTGATATGAATTAATCCCTGGTTGAATATTTGTTTGACGTGTTCATCATTTAAAGAGTAAAATACAATCTTTCCCTCTTTTCTGTTTTTTACCAGATTCGCCTGTTTTAAGATTCTCAGCTGATGGGATATGGCTGATTGGGTCATATTCAGCAGAAAGGCAATATCGCAAACACATATTTCAGCTTCATCCAAGGCCCAAAGTATTTTGATTCTTGTGGAATCCCCAAAGACTTTAAACAAATCCGCCAGGTCATAGAGGGTTTCTTCTTCAGGCATTTTCTCTTTTACCTGATTTACAATATCTTCATGTATGACATCACAGTGACACGTTTCAATTGGTTGTAATTTTTTAGCCATATTATCTCCTCATTAATCTTCATATGAACGATTGAACAATCGTTCATATATTATATTGTTATTATACCTCCTGTTTTCTGTTTTTGTCAATATTAAGTTATAAAATTATTCATTAGACAAAACGAATTAAGTGGCCAGTGATTGAAATTTCTGCTAAATATGTTAAAATAGGATAAGGAAAGCAATGCAAATATGCTGCTATGAGTGGACTGCAAGCCCCAGACATAAAAGAATTTTTGAAGGAGGTAAGCCGGTGAAAAAAGTAATATTTCTTGTTGATATGAATGCTTTCTTCATATCCTGCGAGATGACCAGGAACGCTTCCCTTGCCTCTGTACCTGCCGCTGTTGCCGGTGATCCGAAAAAGCGTACCGGCATTATTCTCGCTGCAAACTATGAGGCGCGATCCCATGGGGTTAAGACTGCCATGGTCCTTCATGAAGCATTGAAACGATGTCCAGAAATGATTCTGGTTTCTCCGGATCTCACTTTTTATAAACAAAAATCAAGAGAAGTGATGGACCTGCTATCAAACTATTCGCCAATTGTTGAGCAGAACAGTATTGACGAGGCATGGCTTGATATGACAGGGAGTGAAGGACTTTTCGGCACACCTGTCGAGGCTGCAAAACACATAATGGATGAGATCAAAGACCGACTGGGGCTTTGGTGCTCAGTCGGTATTGCTGAAAATAAATTCCTTGCAAAAATGGCATCTGATATGAAGAAACCCCTTGGTATCACTGAACTTTGGAAAGATGATATTCCAATCAAACTCTGGCCCCTGCCAGTGAAAACAATGCACGGCATCGGCGCTAAAACTGCTGAAAAACTTGAACGCATTGGCATTCATACCATTGGTGAGCTTGCGAATTTTGATGCCAGCCTTTTTGTCAGGACTTTCGGGAAAAATGGAAATGACATTTATCTCCATGCAAATGGGATTGACCATTCCTCTGTTCACCCTCATAGGGCAGATGAAATGAAATCAATCGGACGTGAAAAAACACTGCCGGAAAATATATCCGACATTGAGAAAGCCAAGATCGTTCTCATCGAACTTGCGGATCATATTGGTATGACTGCCAGAAATCATGGAAAAAAAGGACGGACGGTCCAGATCACCCTGAAATATTCTGATTTTCGGGTGGTCACAAGGCAGACAACCCTGAGCGCAACCTTTACCACCAGAGAAATTTACCAGGCCGGGTGCAGTCTGCTTGAACAAAATTGGAACAGGAACCATGCAGTACGATTAATCGGATTAAGCCTTTCAGGCTTTCAAGAAGAAGACTCTTTGAAGCAGCTGTCGTTTTTTGACCTGAAGGAAGACCCCGGGAAAAATGATAAAAATCAGCGCATTGACCAGGCCATGGATAAAATAAGAAGCAAGCATGGCACTGAAATAATAACCCTTGCCGCATTGGTTAAGAAAGAAACCATATGAAGATATTGAAGAATTGCATTTTCCTATCACTTCAATCAATTGGATCTCCTTTTTAGATCTTTAATCCTCATTATAATAAAAGCATCTGAATATGACTATAAAAACGTTTCAATTTTTTCGAAAAAGTGTTAAAATAAATTGTCCAATATAATAATTGTGATGATTATGAAATTTATGCATCGTCAAGATACAATGCATATTTTAAATACGGCGAAACTGAAAACTCAAGAAAAGAGAGGTTATTGATATGGAAGAAGCATTCATAAATGTAAAAGGTGTTAATCTTGGCCAATTAGAAAAGACATCGGCAATTAATGATATCGTAGCGGATGATGTGAAATTTGAAATGGAAATACGAACATGCATTGCCAGATACGCCTTTAGTGATTGGGGCGATTGTGAGGAAGTGGATCAGGCAGCCAACGATCATGCCTTAGCATGTGGAGAATTAGGATTAATGGCCAAGTATTCCACCAGTCAGGGCAGCATTTATATTATTACAGAATCCGATAGAACGAGCACCAAGGTTTTATTTTGCCATGAATATCAGGAACCAAAAGAAGATTAGACTATTTAAGAACCCCAAGAACGGATATAAAACAAAGAAGAACCTCTTCATAACTGGAGAGGTTCTTTAATTTGCATATATGGACTTATTCTCTGTCCGTTTTAATTATTTAGGCATCATCCCTTGTGTTTAATTCAATATCGATGGCTTCCTGCATCTCTGAGAATTCACCGATCACACCGCTGTATCTCAAACAATAAAGGCCCCTTGCCAATAAGTCCTCTGTAGTAGCTGTGGTAATACATGAATCTTCACACGATTTACATTTGTAATCACATTCTTTTTCTTCCATTATTGCATCTCCTGTGTTTCATATTTTCAACTCATCTATAAACTGTAATCCTCTTCTGTCTTCTTTGTTCGTGTTTATTGTATTATGCTATTCTTACTGATAGTATAACATCTTCATGTAATTCCTTCTAGTGAAGTAACGATAGTAGATGTGTGTAAATTAAATTAATTCCAAATGAGTAGGCTGCAATCCCAAAGGGCTTGCAAGCTAAAATTATTAAGGTGAATTTTTTAACTCTCATTTCCGTCAGTCCTGCCAGATAACATAAATAATCATCAGGTGCCATTGGGGAAAATATTGCAAGTGCAAACCATTTATCAAAATTG
>NZ_DATCHP010000022.1:0-3668 GCF_036508315.1 Acetobacterium sp.
TCACGGCATTAAAGGCGGCATGAGCCGAACCCAAACCCATGAAGCTTTTGCCGTGGAATCTGGATACTGGCATTTGTATCGCTTTAATCCAAGTTTAAAAGAACAAGGTAAAAACCCCTTCATACTGGATTCAAAAGAACCGGATATGGATAAATTCACCCAATTCCTGGATTCAGAAGTGCGTTATACTTCTTTGAAATTGAGTTTCCCGGAAGTTTCGGAAACGCTTTATGATAAAGCGAAAGAAGAAGCACTGGAACGTTACAATGGTTACAAATGCCTGGCTGAAAACTAAAATTAATTTTCCAAGAAACCCTTCAGGGCTTCTTTCTTGTTTGCGAGGCATGTTGCCGAGCTAATGGCGGTTGTTGGAACGAAACGTAAGTGAATCGGTGTTAATGTATGGCGGATAACCTTGCAAAAAGTGGGGACGTCCTAAAATTAGCAGAGCCATATATATTAGGATGGTCGTTTTAACTACAAGCGGAGCAACTTAACCTCTGAAGTACTGTACTTGAAGCTGTAAGTTTTATTCAAAAGGGAAATCAGGGGATGAAATGAAAGTGCAGTATGCAGATGAAGCCGTAGTAGTGATTAACCTCAAGCCAATGAAAGCCAGAAATGGGCTGGAGGAGAAAACTTAAGGGATACCGTTCTGGTAACGGTAACTGTCATGAGTCAAAAGCTCATAATCGATGCGAAGGGCAGAAGAAATCTCAAAGTTTACCTAGAAACATAAGATGTAAAGGCGAAGGTGTTAAAAGAAGGTTGAAAGACTAGAAGGTACGAACAACTGGCAAGAGAAATCATGCGAGTTCTCTTGACGACACAGATATGAAGTAATTCGTGGAATAAAGGTAAGATTGCCAAAGAGCTGGAAACGTCAAAGGAAGCGAACAAGGGTGGATGCTTCTTCTTTCTATATTTACCTTTTTTTCTTGCGGTTTGGGACTGGACTTTTATGATAACACTCCAGAACAAGCCTGGAGCTTAGGGACTTATCGGAGGCTCTCAATCCAAAGATTAGAGGCTGGATGAATTACTATGGTAAATTTTGTCCATCCGAACTCAATTCTGTGCTTAAATATGTAAACAAAGCATTGCTGAAATGGGCAATTAAGAAGTACAAGAAGTTACGGAAAAGCAAAGCAAAAGCAAGGAAATGGCTTGCAAGAATAGCAAAAGCTTCACCAGAACTCTTTGTGCACTGGAAAAAAGGAATAATAAACGACTGAATAATGGGAGCCGTATGAGCTGAGAGGTTCACGTACGGTTCTGATAGAGCCTGTGGGTGAAATTCCCGCGGGCTACTTACCCTGTTGTGCAGAGTTCATTCGTTAGAACACGAAAGAACCGTCCCTTCGTGTCCCGTGTCAAATCAATTGTCGACCAATACATTTTAAATGGTTGACAATTGATTTTTGTCTGTGCTACAATCAACAGGCGTGTTTCCTACAGGAAATCATATGGATACTACATTTACCACACAAAACATCATACGATGTGCTTTGTTTACAGCCCTCATTGCCGTTGGAGCATTTATTAAAATTCCCATTCCTGTTTTGCCATTTACCCTGCAATTTTTATTTACAATGCTTGGAGGTCTTTTGCTTGGAGGTAAATTAGGGGCGATGAGTGTTCTTGCCTACATTGCATTGGGTTTAATGGGATTGCCTATTTTTGCCGATGGCGGGGGAATTGCCTATGCGTTAAGGCCGACCTTTGGATACCTCATCGGTTTTTGTATTGCAAGCTATATTACAGGGACGATTGCAAATAAAGTAGGCAATCCAACATTAAAGCGATTACTGGTTGCTAATTTTATTGGGCTTGTTATTGTATATTTTTGTGGAACCCTTTACTACTGGATCATATCTGATTTTGTGATCAATACACCCATTGGCCTTTGGCCCTTAATTTTCTATTGTGTTATTTTAGCGGTGCCAGGTGATATTTTCCTTTGCATCATCAGTGCTTTTTTAGGAAAACGGTTATTACCCATTATAAAAAAATCAAAAACACATTATAAACTAGAGGAGGAAAGACTGTCATGACTTTATTGGGAAAAACGAAAAATGATATTTTACACGGTAAATTAATTGATAAGCAAGATGCGCTAGCCATAAGCATGATGCCATTGGATGAATTAGCCAGTGCTGCCAACGACATCAGAAAATATTTTTGTGGCAAAATTTTTGATATTTGTACCATCGTAAACGCAAAAAGTGGAAAATGTTCTGAAAACTGTAAATATTGCGCTCAGTCTTCCTACCATCACACGCAGGTAGAAGAATATGCACTGCTGAGTACCGAAGCACTTTTAAAACAAGCCCAGTATAATGATGAACGTGGGGTATTGCGTTATTCCATCGTTACTTCAGACAAAAGATTAAATGATGCAGAGGTAAACAAGGTGTGTGAAAGCATTAAGTTAATTAAAGAACAAACAGATATTTCGGTATGTGTATCCTTGGGATTATTAGATGAAAAGCAGTTTGAAAAGCTTAATAATGCAGGGGTAGAGCGCATCCATAATAATTTAGAAACCTCGGAAAATAACTTTCAAAATGTATGTACGACCCATACCTATTACGATAAAATAAATTCAATCAAGGCCGCACAAAAAGCAGGTCTTAATGTTTGCTCCGGGGGTATTATGGGACTTGATGAGAGTATGGAAGATCGGATTGATATGGTTATCGCCATAAGAGAACTTGGGATTCGTTCGATTCCGGTAAATATACTCAATCCAATAAAAGGAACACCTTATGAGAATCATAAAATTATGACCGGTAATGAAATGTCAAGGATTGTGGCACTGTTTCGATTTTTGGTACCAATGGCCTCGATTCGTTTGGCAGGAGGTCGAGGGTTGTTGCCGGATAAGGGGCGACAATGTTTTTTATCCGGGGCGAATGCCGCCATATCAGGTGATATGCTGACAACGGCAGGGATCACCATTGAAGCGGATATGAAAATGCTTGGTGAAATTGGATATATCATTGGACGTTGGAATGAGTAAGGGGATTTTTATTACAGGGACAGGAACTGATATCGGAAAAACCTATGTCACGGCTCTCATGGTTAAAAAACTAAGGGAAGCAGGGTATCATGCCGGTTATTATAAGCCGGCACTCAGTGGCGCAAAACGAATAAAAGGCAGGTTGCGACCAGGGGATGCTCACTATGTTGCAAATATTTCAGGGATAGAAAGCGATATTAATGATATGGTTTCGTATGTGTATGAAACTCCTGTTTCTCCGCATTTAGCTGGAGCGCTGGAAGGTAATCCGGCACGAATGGAAAAAATTTCAGAAGACTATAAAAAGCTGTGCAAAAGATATGAGTATCTTTTTGTTGAGGGAAGTGGTGGCATTATCTGCCCCATTCGTTATGATAATGATGAACATATTTTTTTAGAAGATATTATTAAGAAATTAAATCTTTCCACACTCATTGTAGCCGATTCAGGATTGGGAACAATAAATGCAACCATCCTGACGATTCAATACATGATCCATAAAAACATACCTATAAAAGGGGTGATCTTCAACAATTACCATGGCGGGATGATGGAAGAAGATAACATAAAAATAGTGGCAGAAATGACTGAAATACCAATTGTTGGACAGGTTAAAGTTGGGGATACTGAGTTGGATATGAGTATC
>NZ_DATCHP010000023.1:0-14434 GCF_036508315.1 Acetobacterium sp.
CTTCCTTATATGTTAATTACTTAGTTATAATTATATATTATACCGTATATACTTGATTGGAACAATCGAAAAAAATATACTATACGATTTAATATAGTATCTAAACAATTAGTTTGATTATATAACTTTTACCCTATATAATGCCTGACCCACATCAATGAAGTGAACTTTAAGTTCTCCGGTGACAGTTGATATGTCCGGACTCACCGTGGTCGTATTGTCATCCTGAGGTGTTGTGTCATTGGTTGCAGGCTGGTTTGTTTCTGTCTGCTGAGGACTGATTGATGACGGGCTATTCTGGGCCGTACTTGAGCAGCCAGCCAGGCAGAAAATAAAGAGTATGCCCAGAAGCATCAGTACATATTTTTTCATATCTCGCATTTTAGTTCCCCCCCCAAACTGTATTCTTTAAATTCTCTCAAAATATTTTTTATACTCCATCAAGTTATCTTCAATTTTTTTCCAGATAACGACATTATCCATTTCTAATTCAAAGACTTTTCCATGTGATTTATAGGCATCTGTTTTCATCTGATAAAAGTTTCCTTTGAAATCTTTGACATAAGTACCTGGATATTTGTCTTCATCTCCACAACGTCTTTTGAGTTCTTTTAATGAAACGCAACCCATTTCATTTTCCACTTCAAAAAAAGCTTTTATTATTTTATGATTGGCTTGATTCGGTCTCATCGCCCATTTGGGTATTCTGATTTTTGCTTTTGGTAATTCATTTTTTATTATTTCAATATCTTTTAATGATTTCAAATTTGTCATTAATTTAGGATCTTTGACTGCTTTGGCAAAGCTGGTTGAGATATATTTCAGCATAAAATTTTCGATCATTTCATCAGAATTTTCATCGTTTAATCTCAATGCTATCTTAAATTTTTCAGCCACTTCAGGGACAACTGTTAAGTCATAAGCAATTTTCAAAATTCCACCTCCGTCAACTATATTCTCATTATATACTAATTCATTCAACTCCGTTAGTAAAAACATTTATCGATATATTTTTCTATAATGAGCTATCTGGACCCGGAAAAAGATCACGTGATCCATCCGGTTGGGTATTTTTAGATCGTACACAGAAGGGCATCCCAAGACAAATTTTTTTAAATTCTTAATGTACCCTACTTTGTTGAAAAGTAAACGTCAAATAAGGAATTAAAAAAACCTACAAAAAAAGCAGGCTAATGATTTTGAACTTTACAACGTTCCGGTAATGTTTCTGACTAGGGTATCAGCGAATCCAGCACACCCATGTCAAACAAAAAGTGGATTCAAGCCGCTCGCTCTGCCCGGCAGGGCAAGACGAATGCGAGACGCCTGAAGTAAATTTAGCCTTGACGCAGCGATAGCGGAGACCAGGGCGCAGGACTGACGGCAGTGAAGGCCAACACGAACAAAGCCCCGGGCGTTAGCCGGGGGCGTGGGTAGAGAGGGATAACGTATGGCAGGCACGGTGAGAGCGGAGCGGCCACCGTGCCAAGTGTTTATGGTAAGATATAAATGGTTATATCTTACTATAAACAATCTTACCATTTACAACGTTAGCAACGTCAATAGTTTTATCAACAATATGTTTGTATTTTCACTAACTTATTGTTGTTTTTGCCTAATTTTGATATAATAAAAAACATCTAATTAAGAAGGTGTTGCTATGTTTTCAAATAGACTTAAATATTTGTGTTCGACTGAAGATTTAACCCAAAGAGACCATGCTGCAAAGCTTGGTGTAACTAGCGACGCAATTGATATGTATGAGTCAGGGAAAAGATTTCATAATAATACTATTCTAAATAAAATTTCTGACTACCTCCTTGGGCGTACTGATGGCCCAATGCCAGTTCGTGACATCAACCGGGATCTTTACGATGAACACAGTTATACGGAAGAATTGGAAGCCTTTATGAAGGATCAGGCAACTACTGCCATGTTCCAGGATTACGGTGAATGAACCAAATAAGATAAGAAAAACTTACTGAATTTTTTAAAAGGTCAGAAGACTTTGAGAGAACAAAATAAAGAGAAATAAGACAGGCTTTATTTAAGTATACTTACTTGACTAAATATTTTTGAAGGAGTTAAAATGAGTAAAATTAAATCAATTGATAACTATATAGAGCAATGCAATACTAGTAATCTTAGTACCCTTAGAGAGGACACAGTAAATACAATTATCTCTGTATTTAACATAGAAATACCTAATATAGACGATGGTTTAACTGCATCGCTAAATACAAAAACATATAAATACGTTTCAACAGATCTCTTTGCTGATATAACTCTTTTGAAAGCAAAGTTAGAAAATTATAAACTCAACCTTCAAAGAGAAGACATAATCAGAACTGATAAATTAAAACAGTTAGAACTTCAACGCCAAATCATCTCTATTACTAATACTAATCAAAATGAGAACGCATCAAGTTCAAATGCTTCAGCTACAGCTTTCTTAACATTTACAATAAGCCAAACCATTGAAAACATAAATAAATTGCCAGAAAGTCTTTTAAGTAAAGAAGATTCAGTAGAGCTTAAAGAACTAATTTACTCCATTGAGGGAATGATTTCTGCAAAAGATACAGATGGAATTAAATCGAAGATTACAAAAGTTCTAGGGACCGTTGCAAATAAAGGATTTGATCTTTTTGTTGCCGTAGCACCATATCTGCTCCAAGCTTCAAGCTTTATTCCAACAGCATAAATTTTTAAACTATTTAACTGAAATGACAAAAATGACCAATGAGAATAAAATAAAGAGACCTAAAGCAGGATTTACTTGTACCTACTAACAGGTTTAAATAATTCTAAAGTTATGTCATAATTGTCCTAAATATTAAGGAGAGCAATCATGGATTTTACTTCAGCTTATTCATTTTTCATTAACAATCTTTTGAATATTTCGGGTGCAATTTTTATTATCGGAGCAGGCACAGAAGAGCGGAGCGGTCACCGTGCCAAGACCTGACGAACGTAAAGCCATCCAAAAAAGTAAGCCCTGGGCAATTCTTTCATTTCTAAAATTGCCGGGGCTTTGTTTGACGCTGCCGTTGAAAACCATTTCTAATTTGAAAGATGCTTTTGTTGTTTTATCTTCAAAATTTTAAATAAGATCGTTCAACTTCTGCAAATGGCCCTTAGCAGAAGTTGAAATTAAAATGCAGTCATGTACCTAAAAAATCCAAACTTCAAGAGCTCCGGAAACGATACAGATGAACTGTTCGGAAAACTTATCATGCGCATTTTCATGTTTATATAGTCACCAGTTTCCGCTTTTGATTCTCCAACATTTCTCAATTGAACCAATATTGGTAAGCTCCTGTGTTAAGTTATTAATAAATGCTTGGTTGTTTGCACGATTGAAGCTGTCCGGATCACCGTTTAATGCAAGGGCAGCAAAATAGTTTTCACTGAATCGAATATCAGTTATAATAAGTTAATAATTATCGGCGAAAAACTCCATAAAATCACGCCCGAATTTTGTTAACTGAGGCATATTTCTAGCCCTACTACCAATATCATCAAAGGAATTAGATGCTAAATGCCGTCTGTCTTCAGGATCTTTGAGGTGCTTATATATAGTAAGAACATCGTCTTCAGTACTACTAGCCAAAAGTCCTAAACTCAAGAGTTTTCTACCAATCATCTCAACTTGATCATTTTTAACACCGATTTTATCAATTGCTTTTTGGAAGCCTTCCTTCATGTTTGTTATTGGATCATTGTAAATTATTAACAATCCGAGATCAACTACTCTCAGACTATTTAAAGTATCATAATAAATTAAAACAAAGTCCTCTTTTGCATTTGGTATTGAAGCTAGGTTAATAAATCCATTAACAATATATTTTATTTTTTCTTCTTGTACTTCATCAAGTACAACATCTGAAACAATGCCAAAAAAATCAGTTCTAATTTTTTTGGCAGACTCCTCGTCTAACCTCAATACTTTATCTTCGAATTCATCTTGTCTAGTTTGCATTTCTTCCATAAATTTAACAAACATTTTTTCCTGTCTTTTTTGTTTATATGCAAGCATCATACTTGTCACACCAGGTACAATTGAACCGATAGCACCTTCAATAAACATAGAAGATATAATATCTACTGCTGGTTCTGCTGAAATATCAAAAATTTCATTTATACGTTCTTTTATTTTATCAATATTCATTATTAATTATCCCTTCGAATAGCCTTTATTCTTAAAATCTAACTTAAACAGAATTTTTTCTGATATTTTTTTTTCATTCAACTTTTACACACTCACAATAAACGTATCAAAATCGTCCACCTTATCAAACCCAATGCCATTATCCAATGCTTCAAAATGTGCTTTTCCACATTTGATTTTTCCAGCTTCCGTTGGCCTTAAAGAACCCTTTTTAATATCACCCTTTGTTTCAACCACAAAGTAAATTTTATGGACGCCATCTTTGTCAATGACAATGGCCCAGTCCGGATTATAGGTGCCCAATGGGGTTGGGATCTTGAACCAATCCGGTAACTTGGCATATAGTTTAATATGCTTGTTGTTTTCCATCTTCTCTGCAAAGGTTGCTTCAGTGCCACTATCATAAATTACGTAATCATAAATTGATTTATTGCTAGGGATCATATTTTTGGATAAATATCCGAAAAGTTCCTGACTTTCAAAAAGCTCCTGGGCAAAGAAAGCATCGTCTCCGATTTTTGTGTACTTAATCCCATCAACGATCATTAATTTCAGTTGGGAGGAAATAATGTCTGCGGTCTGTTCCATATATTTTTGAGGATTTTTTTTAAATAAAGGGATGGTATCGCTTTTTATTAAAATATCCACAATGGTTTTTCGTGTCAAATTGGTTTCATTCTGTAAATACGTAATAATATCCGGGAACATGTCGTTCTGATTATTCACGGTATAACCGATACGGTCCCGTTCTTCAACGATTATGCCACTTTGTCCGACATTAAGTATGGCCTTTGAGTAAATCAACTTTGGGGCTGTAATACTTAGGCTTTCTTTCAATTCTTTTATGCAGGTGTTGATTAAAATATCGCTGTCAAAATCAACCGAATAGGTGGTTTTGTATTTGATGCGCTCCCATAAGGTTTTAAATTCCGGATCTAGATAAACCGCTTTATTTAGCTTGATATTTTTCTTATTACTGTTATTTTTTATGTTGAGGCTGCTGCAGGCTTTTCTAGTTAATACTATGATCTCCGGTTTAATACTTTCATAGGCTATTGGTACATCCAAACTATTATTTTTAAGTGCCAGCTTTAGTGAATCCTGAACATTTCCGGTTTGATCGATATACCCCTGGGTTTCAAAATGACTGACAATAACTTCAGAGGCTGTCTGTCCCAAATACTTTGTACTGCCATTGGCCTGCTTTACTGGAATATTAGCAAAGGAATGACTTTCAATGACACCAAAACGAATGCCTTCTTCGTCCTCATATTCCTTCTGTAAATTCTTGGCAAAATCGTCATAGCTTTCATTGGCCATGACTGTCAGGGTATTAATGGCGAAGCCATGCTGGCGCTCGCCTTTTTGATTCACACAAAGACGAAGCCCGCGTCCGATTTCCTGGCGTTTTTTCACTTCTTTTTTTGTGTCATTTAAAGTACAGATTTGGAATACATTGGGATTATCCCAACCTTCTTTAAGGGTGGAATGGGAAAAAATAAAACGAAGTTTGGTATCAAAAGACAGCAATTTTTCTTTATCCTTCATGATTAAGTTATACGCGCTTTCATCTGCTATTGTGACACCGCTGGTGTCTTTCAAAACGCCCTTTTTATCAATGGAAAAATAGCCATCATGGACCTCGTTTGCGGCTGCCTGGAGATGTGGTGAACTCAATAAAGATTGATACTTGGGTTGCTTAATGAGGATCGAATAATGTTTTTCAAAAAGTTGTGCATAGATACCCTTCTGCTGACTACCATCGGAATCATATAAACGATAATTGGCAACCCGATCGATAAAAAACAAGCTTAAAACTTTAATTCCCTGTTTATTGAGTATCAATTCTTTTTCCAGATGTTCTTCAATGGTTTTTCGGATCTGGTGCTCTTTTATGATCAGGGGATCAACATCACCAATCCTTTCATTTATTCTCAGAATATCTGGCTGACTGGTAAAGGAAACATATTCATTGCCAGTTTCGCAATAAATCTCATTGACAATATAGCCTTCATAAACATCCCGGGAACCAGAAATTTCATAAAGATCGGTGTTTGTCACCGTAATAACTTCCCGATTGACCACGCCTTTTTTGTTTTTTTTGTCAATTTCGATGACTGCGGTTATGGGTGGGTTATTATTCACCGAAATCAGTTTTAAATAGGCCTTATTATGATAATCCTTTGTTTCAAAAGCGGCCACTTCAATCTGTTTAACCAATTCCAGGTTATAACTGTCCACCGCATCTAGTTTGTACACCTGGTTGTGCTTTTCCACATGGGTGGCGGAATAACGAAAAATACATAGTGGATTTAATGACTTGATGGCTTCCTTTGCTTTTACTGTTGAATCGACGGATTGCGGTTCATCGATAATCACAAAAGGTCTGGTTTCCTGGATGAGCTCTATGGGTTTCATACCATTTAATTTATCATTGGTTCGGTGAATGAGATTGGCTTTATTTTCCTTTTCAGGGTCGGCAAAACTTTTGCGAAAGGCATCAATATTAATGACCATGATTTCAATGTTATCACTGACGGCAAAGCTACGAACCTGTTCCAGCTTGCTGCTGTCATAAATAAAATAATTGTAAATGGTATTGTTGTATATGCCATTGAAATGATCCTTGGTGATTTTCAAGGATGTGTAAACCCCTTCCTTAATGGCCAGGCTAGGCACCACAATGATAAATTTTGTAAAGCCGTAATGTTTATTCATTTCAAAAACAGTACGCAAATAGACATAGGTTTTTCCGGTTCCAGTTTCCATTTCCACATCAAAATCATATGCATTATTTTTTAGTTTTTTCGTCTGGTTGAGACCATTTCTCAGTTGGATCTCTTTTAGATTATTAAGTATTTCTTCTTCATCCAGTTCCAGCTTGTTCCCTACCCCATTGGTGGTATCCAGCATACCAATTTGCTGGGAAAAAGTGGATACGGTAAAATTCGACTGCATCGGGGTTTGGCCTCTGAATAAATCAACAACCGAGGATATGGCATCATGCTGGTACTCTAAATTTTTATCAAATTGTAGTTTCAATTGTGGTTTCATTTTGCGCTTATCCTCCTATAATGTAATAAATTCATCAATCCCACCGCATTTTAAAATTTCTTTAATGTTGGTTTTATTACTGTCGGTTTTGAAGCCGTTGTCTTTAAATACCACCCGGGTAGTTTCGGAAGCTAATTTTTGAACTTTTTCCAAAATTCCCTTTGCAATACCGGTTGTGATGTCATTATCCAGGCAAATCAATAGGACCCCAAAGCCGATGGAATAGACTTTTTTTCCTTCGATAATGAATTCTTCCACAGAGTAGGTTAAATCCAGCCCAAACTTGAGCATGATTTCATAAACCACATCCAACTCGGTGCGATCATCTACGTAATTATTGATGGCATCCAAAAGGCTTACTTCAAGGTCATTCCCATATGGCTGCCATTTTCGGATATTGGAGGTATCCAGTTTTAAAACCTTAAAACCAATATCAAGGTTTTGTGCCAACAAACCTTTTTCTTCCTTTATTTTTTCCCCTGCCCGGCGGATCCGTTCTTTTCCGATTTCGCAGATATTATCGTAACCTGCCTTAGCAGCTTCGCTGTTTTTGTCCGTTGGTTCAGGAAGCTGAACCATAATGAATTTACGATTGCCTTGGTCTTCAGCGTTTAACTTCATGACTGCGTGGGCGGTAGTGGCAGAGCCGGAGAAAAAATCGATAATGATGTCATTGCTATTTATATTTGTTGAAATTTGCAAAATTCGGCTTATTAATGATACAGGTTTTGGTGTATCAAAAGGAGTTTTAGATTCAAATAATAAACTTAATTCCTTATTTGCTGCATCATTGTGACCTACTTCTGCAAATCCCCACCATGTAATTGGCACACGCCCTTGTTGAACTTCATTTAAATATCTTTTTATCTGCGGTGCACCTGTCCCTTCTTTTCCAAAATAAATTCTGTTCTCTTCAAGCCATTTCTTCATAGTATCTTTACTTGCTCGCCAACAACTCCCCTTAGGAGGCAGATACTCTTTATTCGTTTTCGGATTTAAAATTGGATACACACCACTCTGTGAAAATGATTTGACCAGTAAATCACCAGTTCGCCATAATCCTTTTCCATCTCCATCATCATTTTTATATGGTTTGTTTTGTTCGTTTGTACGTGGTAATAAATTGCGGTGAAATTCATTGCTTTTTTGAAAAGATACTATATAATCATGAGTTGTTGAAAACCCTTTAGAATCATTTGTAGCAGCATATTTTTTTTGCCAAACAACACATGCCACAAAATTATCTTCCCCAAAAATTTCATTGCAAATTTTTTTGAGGTTATCCACCTCATTATCGTCAATACTTATAAAGATAACACCGTCATCAGTCAACAGATTTCGTGCAAGACGTAAACGGGGGTACATCATATTCAGCCAGTCCGTATGATAGCGGCCACTGGTTTCGGTATTACTGCTGATATTTTTTCCTTCGCTATCGGTTTGTCCTGTAATAGCTTTATAGTTTTCGATGCTATCTTTAAAATTATCGGGATACACAAAATCCTTCCCAGTATTATAAGGGGGGTCTATGTAAATCATTTTCACTTTGCTGTGGTAGCTTTTCTGGAGCAGCTTTAACACTTCAAGGTTGTCCCCTTCAATATACAGGTTTTGAGTGGTATCCCAGTCTTTACTTTCCTCTTTACACGGGCGCAAGGTTCCAGTCGAAGGTGTTTGAGCCAATCGTAATGCCTGGCCTTTTCCGTTCCATGAAAAATTATAGCGTTCGGTAGAATCATCCACATAATCCCCAAGGTCTTGTTTTAATTTATCTAAATCAATTTTTCCGTCGGTTACGATATCCGGGAAAAGGTTCTTTAATTTTTCTATATTTTCCTGGGCTAAATCCGGGGTTTCTCCCGTTAGTATGGTTTCAATCATCTTTCGTACCCTCCTAAGGTTTTTATTAAAAGTTTCATCATAATACTTGTTTGCTCAATCACATATTCCATTTCATTTTCATTGACATTGTCGTTATGCTTAACATTGTGATTTTGAAAGTCGGTATAATATTTTATAATTGTTGGGACCATGTTTCTCAGTTCACACGATATATTTATTTCTTTTAGTCTTTGACCTATTTCAGCATTTTGATTTTCAAGACTCTTCTTATTTCCCAGTAAACCCTTTACCAAAAATTCAAAGGATAATCGCATATCATCAAGGGTATTTCGCTTGTAAATATCCCCCTCAAATTTTAGGAGTGCATTATTATACTGTTCCAAAGCTTCGGGGTAATCTTCTAACCAGTGTTTTGTTTTTTGAACTAACTCAGTTTCGCTGATTTTCTCTTTCGATAAATTTCCATACCTTGCAAAAAGTCGATGTTTTAATTCTGTAACAGGCTCAAAATCTTTAAAAATTGGCAACTCACAAAAATCTCTGATAATTGCAAATTGCTGTTCGTCTGAAAAAGCTAATAGATTTCTATTTAACGCTGTTCGTTTATTAGGCATATTCGTCTTAAAAGGATATGCGGCACATGGGATATTAACATTATATTCGACCGCATAATTTGAACAGTAACTTGCAATTTGAGAACCACTAAGACCGTTATTCGTATTTCCTAAAATATCAGTTGCGTAGACTAAAAATGCTCTATCCAATTATTGTTCTCCCTTCAGCATCTTATTTTTATTGGCTTCCATATTTTTTATTTTTATATTCAGTTCCATTTTTCGATTGAATTGATTTTCCTTTTTAAGGGCTGTGCGTAATGCTATTAAGTTTTGTTCCAGGGTATTAAGTTCTTCCAGAAATTCGCGAGCCGTATCCCCGGTCATTTGATTGGTGGTTTGGTTCGTTTTGTTTAATACCTGATTGGCACTAAAGATGCTGATAGCATCTACCAAATCCGTATAAAGATCATAATAATTGGTGAAGCGCATCTTTAGCAAATCGAATGATTTGAAAAATGCCGAATCATCTTTTAAAAATTCGGTATTTACAAAGGGTTCTAATGTGTTTTTACTAATATCTTTCTGATTTATCTGCTGGTGGGCTGTCCAAAAGGCTGTTTGATTGTCAAGACGAAAGACCAACACCACGGGATATGGAATGGTGCGCATGATAATTTCAGCAATTCTACTTAACTTTTTATCTTCTTTTAAGTCGACCTCAATGATCTCAATCTCTTCATATTCTCTGATGTCATCTTTATAAGGTTGAAGATTCAGGGTGTCGGGTTTTAAACAATAAAGCCAAGTTATTTTTTTAATGACCTCGGTAAATAGTTTTTTATCGGCCGCAGATAAGTCAGCATTTTCACTGAACTGTTTTTTAAAAATGCTGTTATTAACCGCACAGGACTTTGGTAAATTGAAATAAGCATACTTTTCCATTTTCTTCCCTCTTTCAAGACTTTCGGTTACTTCAGCACTAGAAATGTAATCAGTTCAAAATCTTCAATGCCATCAAAAAGTTCCTTCTGCATGGTGGTGCCGCCTTTGCTGAATAAGCTGGCCACTCCCACTTCCTGCTTCTTGCCAATGAGATTTTCAATGGCGGTTTCCAATAAATCAGAATAGTGATTCATTTTCAAGCCATCCGCTGTTTCTTGGTTGAATGCATCCACTATTTCGCGATAAACCTCATTGGAACCGGAACATAGTTTTTTACAATAGTCCAGTATTTTTTTTGCATGAATGAATGAGAAGCGCACCCCATTATCGGTGACGTAAACCATGTAATAAGGAAACAGTGCATTTTGTTCTTTTGTTTGATTGTGCCCTTTGATCTGCCTCAGTGTAAAAATAACACCAGGGGCAATTTCTTCCCGGAGGCTTTTGTCTATTTCCACCACGGCATACATGCCATTGGGTGCCTCATCCAGAAGTTTGCGGTTGTCTTGCATGTAACCCATGAGATCAATTTTAAAATCATTAAAGGTCAGATCCGTGATGGAGATTCCGCCAGAGATATCTTCTAAATCGACTACTTCATTTTGGAGCTTTTGCAATTGCTTGCGGCGATATTCCAGGTCTTTCATTTCCTTGTTATCATCGGCTTCAATGATATTTTCCTCACCGGTGGCTGATACATCCAGGAGTACCATTCGCCCACGAACCCGTTGCTGGAGATTGATATAGGCATCCAGGTCTTTGGTGGCCCAGAAGTTGACCAATTGAATGACATCATTCTGAGAACCAATCCGATCAATCCGACCAAAACGTTGGATAATACGCACCGGATTCCAGTGAATATCGTAGTTAATCAGATAGTCACAATCCTGTAGATTCTGTCCTTCAGAAATACAGTCGGTGGCAATCACCACATCAATAAAATGGGTGGCTTCCGGGAATATCTTTTCACATTCTTTTGATAAGGGTGAGAATAGCGTGAGAACCGTATTAAGATCTGAAATTTTGATGGTTTTTTTCAGGCTTTTACTGATTGGAAGGGTTGAGCGATTTTCCCCACTTCCAGTTACCAGTGCCGCATATATTCCCTGTTTTTCAAGATCATTGGCAATGTTTTCATATAAGTATTTTGCTGTATCTGAGAAAGCGGTAAAAATGAGAAGTTTTTTATTTTTGGGATTAATGGGGTTCTTAGTTTTATTTTCGATGAGGTCTTTTAATTTTAATAACTTAGCATCACGTTCCGGTGTAACGTTTATGGCTTCAAGATAGATTGTTTCCAGCTTGTCTCGATCAGCTGCTAAGTTTTGTCCCCATTTAATTAAATCCATATCCTGCAAGAGCACCTTCACATTGTTTCCAAACATCAGGTTTTCAAATTCAGGATCATCCAGGTCCATGTCGTTAATGTCCGTTTCCGGATTATAATCTGTGCCATGGTCGTTCACAATTTCGATGGTTTTATTTATTTTACCCAATATCTTTTCAATGGTTAAGGCAAAGGAATTAATGGAGCTTTCCATCCGTTTTAATAAACCAATACGCAAGAGACCCACCAGACTTAATTCTCGATCCACCTGGCGAAAGATGCTGTTACTACTTTGTCCAACCTGCATATCGTATTTCATTTCGTATGATCTGCGTTTTTCAGGAAGGACATACCCCAAAGGCGAATAGACGCACAGAGTAAGCTTTTTTATGAGCTTATTGATAGTTTCAATGGGCGGAAATTCGCCTTTGGTATCAATCACTGGGTAAATATTCTGTGGCGATAACCGTGTGGGAAATTTTCCGATTTCGTCCAAGTTATAATATTTTTCAATGTGCTTTCTTGACCGGGCAATGGTGATGGTATCAAGAAGCTTAAAGTAATCCAGGTTCATCATATCAACAAAGATATCGGTGGTTCTTTCCTCATCCGGTAATCCGGTCCATTTATTAAATACTGCCTGGGCCTGTTTTAAGATGAGTTCCAGGTTATTGAGTCCTACGCTTTCAAAGGCATTGTTTTTGCCTTCTGTGATAAACGCAATTTGATTCTTAATATCATTCATACGGTTGTTTACCGGCGTGGCTGATAACATCAGTACCTTTGTTTTAACACCTGATTTTATGATATCTTCCATGAGTCGTTCATAGCGGGTAATTTTTCCTTTTACCGGAGGGTTATTTCTAAAATTATGACTTTCATCAATGACAACCAGATCATAATTTGCCCAGTTTAGGGTACTTAAATTAACGCCTCCGGATAAGCCAGATGTTCGGCTTAGGTCAGTATGATTCAGTACATCATAATTAAATCGATCCTGTACGAATATATTGCGCTTATCGTTTTGGGTGTAAATGGTCCAGTTTTCCCGCAGCTTTTTTGGCACTAATACGAGAACGCGATCATTTCTGAGTTCATAATATTTAATGACCGCCAAAGCGGTGAATGTTTTACCTAAGCCCACACTGTCAGCAATGATGCATCCGTTGTATTTTTCGATTTTATCAATGGCTCCCATGGCGCCATCTTTTTGAAACTTATAGAGCTTGTTCCAAATCAATGTTTCCTTAAACCCGGTTTTACTTTTGATAATATTATCTTCGGTTAATTCATCCAGATACTGATTGAAAATATTATATAAAGTGATGAAATAAATAAATTCTGGTGTGTTTTCTTTATAAAGGACTTCCATTTGTTCAAGGACTTTTCCTTTTACATCTTCAACGGCGGTGGTGTCATTCCACAAATCATTAAAGGACTGTAAGAACGCGAATGTAAAATCTTTGCCATACATACAGAAATTACTATCAAGCCGATTGGATGGTGTTATGCCCAAGCCATCCGAGGTAAAATCTACGGTGCCATTGATTGAGAAAGCATCCGCGTCATTTTCACAGTATACCAATCGGGGTTGCGCTGGGTTGGAATTTTTCAAAGACTTAATTTCGGCTTTTTCAGAAAGCCAGGCCGCACATTCTTTTGCAATGGCAGCCTGTTTCATTTCATTTCTTAGTTTAATTTCATATTCATTTCCGGATACCATTTTTTCCTTGATATGGTCAATGTAAAATTCTCGAATTAACTCCCGATCTTTCTTAACAAATGTGGGTTCGGTGAAAATAAAACGCATATTATCAATCTTGTTGAGTTCTTTTTTGAGTTCCGCATAGGCATAAATAGTAAAATAGGCTGATATAATGGATAACTTCGAACCCTTTTTGAGTTCTTCTTTAAGCTCATCCACCACTTTATTTTTTTTATTATCCAATACTTTTGGTGTCTTCATTAGATACTTTCCTCTTTAATTGTGATTCTGGTTTCAATGTCCTTAATTGATGGGAGAATTTCCTCGAATTCAATGGGTAATTCCTGTATGAATTTATACTCACTCACGCCAATTGGCTTGGTCATATCTTTTAAGGCATATTCTGCAATCAGTTTATTTTTGTCCCGACACATAATTAAACCAATTGTTGGATTATCTGTTTTACTCTTCACTAAATCATCAACAGCTGATAAATAAAAATTCATTTTCCCTGCATATTCCGGTATAAACTTACCTGTTTTAAGTTCAATGACAAAATAGCATCTGAGCTTTAAATGATAGAACAGCAAATCGAGATAAAAATCTTCACCCGCCACTTCAAGATGATATTGATTTCCAACAAAAGCAAATCCAATTCCTAATTCCAGGAGCATATTGGTGATGTTTTTGATCAATGCCTTTTCGATTTCAGATTCCAACAAATTTTCTCGATACTCGATAAAATCAAAAACATAGGGATCTTTCATGGTTTGAACAGCCAGTTCGCTCTGTGGCAATGAAAGGACTTGATCAAAATTCTGGATTTTTTCGTTTGT
>NZ_DATCHP010000024.1:0-5665 GCF_036508315.1 Acetobacterium sp.
CTTCACCTAAAACTTCGTTTAAATTTGCATTGGCATCTGCATCCACAGCTAAGATCGGACCCAAGCCTTCTGAAACTAAATATTCAATGAGCATACCGGTAAGACTTGTTTTACCAACACCGCCTTTACCTGCAATTGCAATATTAAAAGACATAAATTTTTCCTCCAAGATACTTTCTTGTTCAATTTTGTTATTCTTCAATTCAAGTTATCATTTATGATTATACAACAGGAAAATCTGCTTCTCCTGAGAATGTATAGTTCCATTTATCAACGTGACTATAATACCATAATCATTTTAAATTTACAATAGGTCGTTCATACTTAAGGTTTGACCTAAGCCCGAAAAAAATGCCGTCAGCTCCTGGAGTTAAGAGCTGGCAGCATTTTTTTAAAACAGGTTAGGGAAAGACTTTGAGATTCATTTTTTTAAGTTTTCAGAAAAATGATTATGCTAACAATTTTGCCAGATCAGCTTCTGGTGTTGAAATGGCTCCGATATTATATTTTTCAATCAGTACATTCAGTACCTTTGGTGAAATAAATGCCGGCAGTGAAGGTCCAAGCAAAATATTTTTAATGCCCAAGGCTAAAAGGGTTAATAGAATAACAACCGCTTTTTGTTCATACCATGAAAGCACCATGCTCAGCGGTAAATCATTGACGTCACATTCAAAGGCACCTGCCAAAGCAACGGCTACCTGAATCGCTGAGTAAGCATCATTACATTGTCCCATATCCATGATTCTTGGCAATCCGCCAATGGTGCCAAGATCTAAATCGTTGAACCGGAACTTGCCACAGGCAAGGGTTAAAATAATCGAATCTTTTGGTGCTTTTTCGACAAATTCGGTGTAATAATTTCGTCCGGTTTTTGCTCCGTCACAACCGCCAACCAGGAAGAAGTGTTTGATCTCCCCGGCCTTTACAGCTTCAACGACCTTACCGGCAACAGATAAAACAGTGCCGTGTCCAAAACCGGTCATCAGTGTTTTTCCGCCATTAATCCCGGTCATTTCCCGGGCTTCACTGTATCCTCCCAGTGCCAGTGCTTTTTCAATCACCGGGGTAAAGTCTTTATCTTTTCCGATATGCACCATTGATGGGTACTGAACCACATCGGTTGTGAAAACACGATCAGCATAGCTGTCTTTTACCGGCATCAGACAGTTGGTGGTAAAAAGTATCGGTGCCGGAACATCGGCAAATTCTTTTTGCTGATTCTGCCAAGCCGTCCCAAAGTTTCCTTTAAGCTGCGGATAGCTTTTAAGGCTTGGATATGCATGGGTCGGCAGCATTTCACCATGGGTATAAATGTTAATGCCTTTATTCTTTGTCTGTTCCAACAGCAAATGCAAATCACGTAAATCATGGCCGGTAATAATAATAAACGGACCCTTTTCAATGGTTAAGGTCACTTCTGTCGGTTCCGGTGTGCCGTAAGTTTCGGTATTGGCTTTATCCAGTAGTTCCATACAGGCAAGATTCACGGTTCCGGTTTCTAAAACCAGCGGCAGTAATTCGTCCATTCCCATGTCTGAACCCACCGCAACCAATGCTTTATAGAAAAAGGCATTAACAACGGGATCATTGTAGCCTAAAATATCTGCATGATGGGCATAGGATGCCATGCCTTTTATTCCCAAAAGAATTAAAGTCTTTAAAGAACGGATATCTTCGTTTTCTTCCCATAACCTGGCCATATCATAGCTTTTTACCGAGGGATCAATATCCGTTTTCATTTTTTCCACACAGGCAATCAGAGCTTCCAGGCTCTCATCGTCAAAGTTGACATTGGTAACGGTTGTAAATAAGGCTCTTTTAATAGCAGCATCGGTTGTTTCCGTTGCTTTCGACTTTTGTACTGCCCGGGCCAAACCAATGGTTGCTCCCACTAATTTATCCTGGAGACCTGCAATTTGAGCTGTTTTACCGCACACACCTTTAACTTCACAGCCGGTGCCCTTTGCGGTTTGTTCACATTGAAAACAAAACATATCTTTCATGCTTGTACCTCTTTCTTTATTATTTGGCATTAAGAGTTAATCATCAGACTTTTGACAACTCTCTATTTCATCGCCAATTTTTTAGCTTATAACTAATATCTTACCCCAAATCAGTCCGATAAAACCTTTCTTAAACATTTTCTAAAACTTTACCATCGGTGGTAATGGTATAAACCTGCCAGGGAATCATTTTTCCGGAATTTTTCAGGGCCTCGGTAACCGCAGCTACAATCCCTCCACAACAAGGAACTTCCATACGTACCACTGTCACACTCTTGATGTCATTGATTTTTAAAATCTCGGTGAGCTTTTCAGCATAATCCACTGAATCCAGTTTAGGACACCCCACCAGGGTAATTTTATTTTTCATGAATCGATTATGAAAATCCCCATAGGCAAAAGCCGTACAATCCGCAGCAATCAGTAAATGGGCACCATTAAAATAGGCAGCATTTACCGGAGCAAGCTTAATTTGAACCGGCCATTGATTGAGCTGGGAAGTTGGTGCCTTAACCGCTCCCGGTTTCTCATCGGAACAACCGCATTCACAGTCTTCATTCTCCCGAACAATGGGTTTTGAAGAAGAGCCCGGGCATCCGCAGGCAAGTGGCTCAAGACCATCTTCCCCGACAATAACTTTTCTTTCAATGGTTTTAGCCTGGGTTCCCGGGCATCCACCTGATTTTTTTTCCGATTTCATTTTTCCGTCCTCTTTCTTTTTCATATTTTCAAGCACAGCGGCTTCATCATAAGCATCTGCTTCACGTTCTACAAAGGTGATGGCTTCGGTGGGACAGGTGGGAAGACAATCTCCCAAGCCGTCACAATAGTCATCTCTTAAAAGTGTCGCCACGCCGTTAACCATACCAATGGCGCCTTCATGGCAGGCATCCGCGCACAAACCACAGCCATTGCATTTATCTTTATCAATTGTAATTATTTTTCGAATCATCGTTTTTTCCTCCTACTTGATTTCTTGACCCAATCATACTATAATTTACCCAAAAGAGCCGTTGCATATGCAACATGAAGAGGAATTATGAAGAATAAATTTGAAATCTTAAAAAATGTTAAGTTATTTGAAATGGTTGAAGAAAATCTTGAAGCCATGCTCCAATGTCTGGGCAGCGAAGAAAAAAAATATGCCAAAGGCGAAATCGTGATTTTAACCGGGAACCCTGTGTCCTCAGTGGGTATTTTATTATCCGGAGGGCTTCAGATCATCCAGGAAGATTTTATGGGGAATCGTTCGATTCTTACGGAGTTGAAGCCCGAACATATTTTTGGTGAAACCTTTGCCTGTGCCGGCGTTACCGAGAGTCCGGTAACCGTCATCGCAACCGCAGACAGTACCGTGTTGTTTATTGGGGTCCAGCGCATTATAAACACCTGCCCTTCCAGCTGTCTTTTTCATAATCAGCTCATTGAAAATTTATTAAAGATCATCGCCCGAAAAAATATGCTGCTTAGCGGCAAGAATCAGCTATTATCCCAACGAACCATTCGTGACAAGGTTTTATCTTATCTGTCCCTTCAAGCCGAAAAAAAAGGGAATCCCCAATTTGAGATTCCCTTTACTCGAAATGAATTGGCGGATTTCCTTTGTGTGGATCGAAGTGCATTGTCCCGGGTGCTTTCAATTCTTAAAACCGAAGGTGTGATTGCGTACAACAAAAAGCAGTTTAAGCTTTTGTAACCTCAGCTCTCGACTGCTACAGCCTCTTCATCTGACTCTCTTTCGATATCCTGATAGAGGGTTCTTGTTACCACAATGGAATCCCCGCGTTCATATAACCGATCCAGATAATCGAGATAAGCTCCCGGCGTGATAATCCCATTAATTCTTAAAAGATCTATCCCGGTTTTACCCACCACCGTATCCACGAGCTTTACACAGTTTGTTCCCATGGCATAATAGGTTCTAAAAGGATTTCCAAACCTGAACTTATAAAAAAGAGCCCCTGTATCCTTGTACAATTGGCTGGAAGTATCATTGTAATCTTCAGGCTTCCCATCAATTTCGTCCTTTTCAGCTTGTTCTGCCAGAGGTTCCCAGGGAACTAGCTGTTCGATGATTTCATTAAGCTTATCCTGTACACCCTGCCTATGTTCCGGTGTCAGGGTCAGGCCATATACCATGAGGATTTTCTTTTCCACTTCAAGAGCCTGTTTAATGTGAGAGGCTCTGTCCATTTCCACCATAACACCATCCGCAAAGAATCCACCCAATTTCCAGGTAGCATCATCGTAATTTCCATAACTGTAAACCAGGTCTCCCTTACAAATATCCACATGCCCCATTCCGGGAATCAATCCCTTCCGGGTGTGAATATAAATTTCCAGATCGATTGACTTTTCCTTTGTCTGATCAGAAAGCAGCAGGAATGCATCCGGCTCCTCTTCCACTAATTTATTCACCTTGTTCAACATTCTTCTGGGCAGGAAAGCCGCAAATACCACTGGAAGTGCAATCCGAACGTGCTTCTTGATTTTCTGTGCGCCAGTATTCGAACCCATAAGGTTAACCAGAGCATCGCCAAAAATATTCAGCGAAAAGAGTATCAGATAAATCCCGAATATCAGCCCGAAAAGCCGCCCCTGGTTAGCGAAAAAAAGCATGATTATTCCCAAAGTTAAATAAATAAGTCCTGTGAAAAGTGTTCCAACCCAGGATGCGCCATCACCTCTGAGCTTTAAACTGTTTAAAAGCACTAAAAAACCAATGAGGATACCAAGGGCACCTGCAACCATATTAAAGGTTCCTTTGATGATTTGTGGTGTAGCAAAAAGGGCAATCCCACCCAACACACATAAAATCCCAATACACAGGTGTTTTAACCTGTGTTCACTTGTCTTTAAAAACACAGAAATGAGATACATGATTCCGACCACAAAAACCAAACCTGCAATGCTCGTCTCTATGATTTCCCAGGCAAGTTTTACGTCAAATAATAGAATAATACCGCTGACAAAAACAGCAATCGCGACCAATAGCCATACGACTGGTGCAGTGTTTTTAAATGTTACCATGAGATACCTCCTCTTTTTGATTCATTTTATCAGAATTAGTTCATGTACACAATGTTAATGTGAGGTATAATTCATGAAGTTCTAATAAGTTCCCTGCTGGTTAATGTACAAATTGAATAAAATTAGAAATAATGTTTGAGATAAAATCCTAACATATTATGTATTTAAATCCGTTGATACCTGCCTTCCCTGATTAACGTAACGAGAATGCCTGTAACCCGCATCAATAAGGGATACAGGCCCCGTTATGCAATTTTAACATAACGAGACAGAATGACATTGAAAAGTCCCTCTAAGGCTTTAGTATAAAGGGTTTTCAAAATTCCTCGTTACGTGTTTCCGGAAATGAGGTTGATAAGGAATTATCAGCAGAGTAGGACACACTGAACCATAACAGTAAAAAAAAGGGACCTCTCAATTTAAAATTCCCTTTTCTCGAAGAAAAAAAACGACATCATTAATTTTCATGGTTGTCACCAATTATGCGGTAGCGCCTTTTTTATCAATCTTTTGATACAAAATGTCGGCTTATAACAATCGAATCTCCTCGTTCTTATAATCGATCAAGATAATCCAAATAAGCCCCGGGAGTAATAATAGCGTTAATTCTCAAAAGGTAAATTCCAAGT